>JAISKK010000150.1 GCA_031260965.1 Desulfovibrio sp.
CGATGAGTTGCAGAGCGTCCCCCCGGTCAATCCGCGCTTTAAGTTCAAGAGCGGTGATTTCCTCAACTGGTTCCACATCTTCATTTTTCAGTCCGCAAAACTGCTCATAATCGATAAGCTCATTAATACTGGGATTCTGACCGCAAACCGGGCAATCCGGATCTTTTTCCAACTTAAGCTCCCGGAATTTCATGCGCCAGGCGTCAAACAGCAAAAGCCGACCCGAAAGGCTTGTGCCCTCGCCGACAATGAGTTTGATGACTTCACAGGCCTGGATGGTCCCGATGATGCCGGGCAGCACGCCGACAACGCCACCTTCAGCGCATGACGGCACAAGACCCGGCGGCGGCGGGGACGGATAGAGACAGCGATAGCATGGTCCGTCGTCCGCATTAAAAACTGTGGCCTGCCCTTCAAACTGAAAGATCGAGCCGTAAACATTAGGGATTTGCAGCATCACACAAGCATCATTAACGAGATAGCGGGTCTGAAAATTGTCGGTTCCATCCGCCACCACATCGTACGAATGTAAAATTTCAAACGCATTTTCACTGGTGAGGTTCACATTGTGCGTGACAACATTGACATTGGGATTCAGGCCCAGAATGCGATCCCTGGCCGACGCCGTCTTGGGACGGCCGATGTCTTTTGTGCTGTGGATTATCTGGCGCTGAAGGTTGGATGCCTCCACAAAATCAAAGTCCACAATGCCGATCGTGCCTACACCGGCTGCCGCCAGATACATGGCCAGCGGCGCACCCAGACCGCCGGCGCCCACAAGGAGCACTCGCGACGCCTTCAGGCGCTTCTGGCCATCAATACTAACCTCGGGCAACAACAGATGGCGGCTGTAACGCGAGACCTCCTCATCCGTCAAATCCGTCAGACGCTTGTCCTCAATAATACTCATTTGCCGCCCCTTACTCCACCGGCGATAGCCGGCACAAGAGTGACGGTATCGCCATCGGCAAGCGCTGTTTCAAGACCTTTGGCGTTTTTTATGTTTGTCTCCCCAACATAGACGTTGACAAAAGAGCGTAATGCGCCGCTTTCATCGTACAGATGCGGCCTGATGTCGGGATACGCGGCAACAAAGGCCGCAGCAGCTTCTCCAACGGTGCCGCCTTCAACACTTATTTCATTTTTTCCGCCGGTGAAGACGCGCAGGGCCGTCGGGATTAAAATCGTCACTGACATTGTTTATCCTCCTTACAATTCCTGGTTGAACTGAGCACGGTCAACGGAAAGCTCCCAACTGGTCAGCGCGGCAACAGCCCCTCCACTGACTGCAACTATCACATAGGAATAATACGGAAGCGCATCCGCCAAATCATGCTCGGACGGCAGAGCCGGATGATCCGGGTGGGAATGGTAAAATCCCACGACCTCAAGATTGCCCGCTCGCGCCTGTCGTTCCACCCGCATGAAATCATCCGGCTCAATACGAAAACGGCGGCGGCGCGCTTCTTCCTCACGGGAGTTCTCCACTGGCTGAATTTCCGTTACAGTCCTTCCGCCTTCCTCATCCGTAAGGCCGAGCAGAAAGCCGCAACACTCGTGCGGATATGCCTTTTCTCCCTCGGCTCGTATGCCTGATTCTGCGTCCGGCGACAAGTGTATCATGCCCCCTCCCTCCAAAAATTTTCCTGCAGATAACGCATCCCTGTGTCGCAGAGTATGGTGGAGACCACAGAGCCTTTCGGGAGCGCGCGCGCCAAGGTCAGCGCGGCATGCACATTAGCGCCGGAACTGATGCCCACAAGCAGTCCTTCTTCTCTCGCCAGTCTGCGCGTCATGGCATAAGCCGCTTCAGTGCCTACGGACACAACGCCGTCAGCCAGGTTTTCATCGTAAATACCCGGTTTTATGGTGGAGGCCATATGCTTTGTGCCTTCAATGCCGTGCAGCGGAGAATCCGGCTGTACGCTGAAGGTCTGTATGGAAGGATCATAGTCTTTCAGTCGCCGCGACACGCCCACAAAGGTGCCAGAGGTACCCATCCCGGCGATAAAATGCGTAAGCGCTTGTCCGCTCTGTTCCCAGAGTTCGACGCCGGTGCCTTCATAATGGGCTTGCGGGTTGGCCGCGTTATTGTACTGGTCCGGGTAGAAGTAAAGTTCCGGATGCGAAGCGGCTTCAGCGCTCGCCGCGAGATAAGCGCCATCGGAACTCTCCAGGGGGTCTGTTTCCACAAGACGAGCTCCATAGCTGCGAATAATGTTCTTGCGTTCCAGGCTGGCGTTCTCTGGCATATACAGGGTTACCGCACAGCCAAGAAAAGCGCCCAGCATGGCGTAAGCTATGCCTGTATTGCCGCTGGTCGCGTCAATGATGGTCTTTTCCTCTGTCAAAAGCCCCCTGTGCAGGCCGTCAAGCAGCATGGCTTTTGCGGCTCGGTCTTTAACAGAGCCGCTCGGATTGCAGAATTCGGCTTTGGCCAGCAGGGTTACGCCGGGCGCTTCCCTTGCGATTTTTTCCAGTTTGAGCAAGGGGGTATTCCCGATCATTCGCAGAATGGACATCCCTGTCTGTCTCCTTAAATAAATATCATTAATTTGGTCGGAATACAGATATTTAATGCAAAAATAAAAGTCAAACATTTTTTCAAAATTCAAAACGATGGGCCGCACTTGCTATTTTAGGCTTTTTTCAGCAAGATAGCCACTGTCGCGTGGCCTTTGTCCAATTTACACCGCTTTGCCATATTTTTCTCTAACAGGAGCAGCTATGAAAACAATTTCCTCGCTTGCCATCCATACTATACTGCTTGTGGCCTGCGCCTTTCCGGCCTTTGCCGCCCCTGCGGCGAAGCCCGTAAAAATCGGCCTGATGGCGCCTCTGACCGGCGCCTTTGCCAGCGAAGGTCAGGATATGCAAAAAATTGTCGAGCTTATGGTTGAAGAAACGAACAGGACCGGCGGCATCGATGGCAATCCCGTGGAACTGCTTGTGGAAGACGACGGTTCCAGTCCGCGTGCGGCAGCCACGGCCGCGAGCAGACTGGTGGCCAAAGGCGCGATCGCCGCTATCGGCACCTACGGCTCCGCCGTCACCGAAGCCTCACAAGACATTTATGATGAAGCCGGGGTCGTGCAGATCGCTACCGGCTCCACTTCCATCCGTCTGACATCCAAAGGCTTGAAACGCTTTTTCCGCACCTGTCCGCGCGACGACGAACAAGGACGCGTGGCGGTCGCAGTTCTGGAAAAATTCGCCTATAAACGCATCGCCATTCTCCACGACAACTCCGCCTATGCCAAAGGTCTGGCCGAAGAAGCCAAAAAACTCCTGGACGCGAACAAAAATGTCCAGATTATCTTTTACGACGCCCTGGTTCCAGGAGAACGCGACTACTCCGTAATCATCACTAAAATAAAGGGTTTGCAGCCAGACGCCCTCTTATTTACCGGCTATTATCCTGAAGCCGGTATGCTTTTGCGCCAGATGAAAGAAATGAAATGGTCCCTGCCCATTTTCGGGGGCGATGCCACCAACAACCGGGATCTGGTCAAAATAGCGGGAGCGGAGGCAGCCTCCGGCTTTATGTTCATCTCCCCGCCCCCACCCGAAGATATTCAAGGCGCCGCAGCGGAAAATTTTCTGAATGCCTACCGGGCCAAACACCAGGAATATCCCGGTTCCGTATGGTCGGTGCTGGCCGGTGATGCATATCTTACCTTGTGCGAAGCAGTGCGACAGCGTGGCGTGGACCCGGCAGCCATAGCCGAATTCCTGCATAAGGACTTGAAAGACTTCGCAGGCCTGACCGGAAAAATCTCCTTTGACAACCAGGGAGATCGCCTCGGAGATCTGTACGGTCTCTATAAAGTAGCGCCCGACGGCACTTTTACCCTTGTCCCCGAACGGCCTTGAACGAGAATGGAAGAGCTGCTGCACCAGCTTAGCAACGGCCTCGCCCTGGGCGGCATTTATGCTCTGATCGCCCTTGGCTACACCATGGTATACGGGATCCTGCGCCTGATCAATTTCGCACATGGCGATCTGTTCACCTTGGGGGCCTATCTTGGTCTTACCCTGCTCACCTCCTTCGGGCTTGCGGGACATATACAAGCGGGATTTGCGACTGCTCTTGTCCTTATTTTCTCCATGGGACTGGTGGCCCTGGTCGGTCTCGCTCTTGAGCGCGTGGCCTACCGCCCCCTACGCGGCTCGGATCGCCTCTGTGCCGTGGTTTCCGCCCTCGGGGCCTCAATCTTTTTCCAAAACGCCATGATGCTCTTCTACGGCGCGCGCAGTCTGGTCTATCCCCCCGGGATACTGCCTGACGCCTCCATACATATATTTGGGGCGGAGCTGCCCCTAGCCCGTTTTCTGATGTTCGCCTTTTCAGTGTTGCTCATGTGTCTGCTATACTGGTTCATACATAAAACTCGCCTCGGCGCGGCGATTCGGGCCGTGGCCATAGATCCGAACACAGCCCGGCTCATGGGCATAAATGTGGACAGCGTAATTTCCCTGATTTTCTTTATCGGTCCGGCTCTTGGCGGGGCGGCCGGAGTTATGGTCGGCCTTTACTACGGGCAGATAACCTATGACATGGGTTTCGGCTTCGGTCTCAAGGCCTTTACTGCCGCCATCTTAGGCGGCATCGGCAATATCCCCGGCGCAATGCTGGGGGGGATCCTGCTCGGGCTTATCGAAACCATAAGCTCCGCTTACCTCTCCATCGCCTGGAAAGACGCAGTGGCCTTTGCCGTCTTAATCCTCATTCTGGTATTCAGACCTACCGGCCTGCTTGGAGAAAGGGTGGCCGACAAAATATGAGCATCCGCAAGCTCTGGGACAGGCACAGCCATTCTCCTGCCCTGTTCATTGTTTTTTTCGTCTTCATGGCCCTGCTCCCCACTCTCCTCGATCTGGGCAAAGCGGCAGGAGGCGGAATAGCCTGGCTTGATATGCTGAACAAAATCGGGATCAGCGCGGCACTAGCCTTATCCTTGAACCTCATTCTCGGTCAAACCGGGCTCTTCCACATGGGGCACACGGCTTTTTTCGCTGTTGGAGCCTACGCGACTGCCATTCTCAACACCCTGTATGGCTGGCCTGTATTCCACACCCTGCCCGTGGCCGGCTTGCTCGCGGCCTTGGCAGGTCTGGCTGTAGCCCTGCCTATCATCCGCTTGCGCGGCGACTATCTGCTGATTGTCACCGTAGGCATTGTAGAGATTGTACGCATCGCCCTCACCAACAATATTTTTGACCTCACGGGCGGGGCGAACGGCATTTACGGCATATCCCGGCCTGTCATCTTCGGGATGGTTTTCAATACTCCAAAACTACAATATTATCTGATCTGGGCCTTTACCGCGTTCAGCGTTTTTTTCTTTTACCGCCTTGAGCATTCGCGCTTCGGGCGCGCGCTCTGTTTCATCAAGGCAGACGAAATCGCCGCTGCCGGCTGCGGCATCAACGTGGCGCTCTGCAAGCTGACCGCCTTCACTCTGGGAGCCTGTTTCGCGGGCATGGCTGGAACTCTCTACGCCGCCAACATCCGAACCATAGAACCCAGTTCCTTCAATTTTTATGAATCCGTCATCCTCTTTGCCATAGTGATCCTGGGGGGGGCGGGGAGCATCGCGGGTGTGCTGCTTGGTTCCTTCCTGCTCATAGGTCTTCAGGATCTGTTCCGGGATTTTCAAAGCGCCCGCATGCTTTTTTTCGGCTCGGCCATGGTAGCCATGATGATCTTCCGACCGCAGGGGCTTATCCCGCGCCAAGGCGGGCCAAAGCTGGCCTGCGAGATCCCCCTCCTCCCCGCCCCGGAGCAGCTTGAAGACGCCAGCAAAGGTGATGTTTCGGACGGCAAAAAAGACGGCGGACGTGATGCTTTCCCTGCATAACCTGCATAAAAATTTCGGCGGTCTGCTGGCCGTATCCGATGTGTCCTTTACAGTGACTGCAGGGATGATCGTTGGTCTGATCGGTCCAAACGGAGCCGGCAAGACAACGGTTTTCAATCTCATTACCGGCAACTACAAGCCGGACGGCGGAGAAATATTCTTTTGCGGAAAAAAAATCAGCGGACTTCCCACTCATGAAATAGTAAGCTTGGGCATTGCCCGCACTTTTCAGAATATCCGCCTCTTTTCTGACATGACCGTGCTTGAGAATTCCCTGGCCGGTCGCCACTGCCGTATGCGCTCCGGTGTTCTGTCAGCGCTTTTCCGCCCGCCGCGCATGCTGCGCGAAGAAAAAGATGCTGTAAAACAGGCCCTGCATGAACTCACCTATGTCGGACTTGAGACCCGGCATGCACAAAAGGCCGGAAATCTTTCTTACGGCGAACAAAGACTCCTGGAAATCGCCCGCGCCCTGGCCACGCAACCTAAATTCCTTATCCTGGACGAGCCGGCCGGAGGCATGAATGACGCTGAAACGGAAAGCCTCATGCGCCTTATCCGCTCCATCCGGAACCGCGGCATTGCTGTTCTGCTCATTGAGCATGACATGAATCTGGTAATGCGCCTCTGCGACAGACTGGTGGTTCTGGAACACGGAGCCATGCTCGCTCAGGGCAGTCCGGAAGAAATCAAAAATAACGAAGAGGTTATACGGGCCTATCTTGGGGCAGGAGACTAAGACGAAGCAATGGACAACAGACAATCCTATCTTGAACTTCGGGATCTGAGTGTTGGCTACGCCCAGGCCGATGTGCTGCACGGAATATCCATGCGCGTTGAAGAGGGAGAAATCATTGCCCTGCTCGGCGCTAACGGCGCCGGCAAAACAACTGCCCTTACCGCCATAAGCGGCCTGCTACGTCCGCGCGCGGGCGGCATTTTTTTTGCAGGAAGATCCCTGCACGCAACGCCCAGCCACAAAATCGTGGAGATGGGTATTACCCATGCCCCGGAAGGCCGTCGCGTGTTCGGTTCTCTGAGCGTTATGGATAATCTCAAACTCGGGGCTTTTACCCTAAAAGACGGCAAACAGAAAAAAAAACTGCTCGACTGGGTCTGTGAGCTTTTTCCCCGCTTGCGCGAACGCGGAGAACAGCTTGCCGGCACTCTGTCCGGGGGGGAACAACAGATGCTGTCCATAGGTCGGGCGCTTATGAGCGATCCGAAGATCCTGCTCCTGGACGAACCCTCTCTCGGCTTGGCTCCCATGCTGGTCGCGGCAATATTCAAATCCATCCGCGAGATTAACGACCGGGGAGTCACTGTCATCCTGGTCGAACAAAACGCCCGCGCCGCCCTGAAAATAGCGGATCGCGGCTATGTGCTGGAAGTCGGAAAGATGGTCCTGGAAGATAAGGCCGAGGTCCTGCTCGCCAACACGCAGGTGCAGGCGGCCTACCTGGGTGGCGCGAAGGTTACATAATAGAGAGCAGAACGGACTCTACCATCCCGGCCAGAGCTTTGTTCCTGCCTGTGATGGTAATGATATAGAAACGATTGCCGACAACCACTACCGAGGCCTCGGAATTTATGCCGTCCGGAGATTTGAACTCGAAGGAATAATAATTCGGATCGTTGTCCACCATAACCGGGACGCTGCCGTGCAATTCTGCGGCATAGGCTTCGGCCAGTTCCCGAGCCTGCATACCGTCCATACCGAGCAGAGTGAGGTATTCGACGACGACCTGCATGTTGGCGGACCCGTCCGCAGCGATAAAGGCGGTGGTCACCCCTTCTTGCTTGATCACCCATCCCTGGGGCAGGTCAACGGAAAAATCCTTAAACTCTTTGATCTCCGCTCCGGCTTCATGGGGCAGGACAAGACAGGCAAAAATAAAAGTCAGAAAAACGCTCAAGAAAAAGAACGTCAAGCTGGTTCGCAGATCGTGTTTGCGGCTTAGGTTCATGCGGAACGGTTTCTCTGCCCGGCTTTTGTCCCTGAAACAAGGAACGCTGTATTATTTTTTCTTTACGACTTCTTCGGCAATTTGCTGCGGAACGCGTTCATAGTGATGGAACTGCATGGTGAATGTGGCACGACCTTGGGTTCTGGAACGCAAGTCCGTGGCATAGCCAAACATTTCAGAAAGAGGCACATGGGCGCGCACACTCTGGGAGCCGGGACGGCCTTCCATGCTCTGTACCCGACCACGCCTGCCGTTCAAATCGCCCATGACGTCACCCACATATTCATCAGGCGTGACCACTTCCACATCCATAATCGGCTCCAGCAAAATGGGGCCGGCCTTGGAAACAGCTTCCTTGATAGCCATGGACCCGGCAATGTAAAAGGCCTGCTCAGAGGAATCCACATCGTGAAAGGAACCGAAAACCAGGCTTACCTTCACGTCCACAGTGGGAAAACCCGCCAGCACCCCGCTCTTCAGAGCGTCCTGCACACCTTTGTCCACTGGCGCGATATACTCTTTGGGAATCACGCCGCCGCTTATCTTGTTAACAAATTCGTAACCCTTTTCCGGGTTCGGTTCAACATCCAGGACCACGTGCCCGTATTGCCCCCGACCGCCTGACTGCTTAACATGCTTGACATCGACATTGGCCGCTTTGGTAATCGTTTCCCGATAGGCCACCTGGGGTTTGCCCACATTGGCGTTGACGTTGAACTCGCGCGTCAGACGATCCACAATGATTTCCAGGTGCAACTCGCCCATGCCGGCGATAAGGGTCTGGCCGGTTTCCTCGTCCCCTTTGACGCGGAAGGAAGGATCTTCCTTGGCCAGCTTGCCCAGAGCTGCCGAAAGGGCATCGCGATCCGTCTTGGTCTTCGGCTCAATGGCAACTTCGATGACCGGCTCGGGTATATCAAGGGACTCCAGACGCACCGGGCGTTTCTCATCACAGAGGGTATCACCCGTTGAAACCTGCTTTAAACCCACAACGGCCACTATATCCCCGGCCCCGGCCCATTTTATCTCTTCCCGCTTGTTGGCGTGCATATGGAGCAGACGCCCGATACGCTCCTTGCGCCCGGTATTGGTGTTTAGTATTGTCATACCGGATTCTATGGTTCCGGAATAAATGCGAAAAAATGAAAGATGCCCGATATAGGGGTCAGAAAAAAGCTTAAAGATCAGACCGGCCAAAGGCTCGTCGTCATCAGCCCGGCAGATGATCTGCTTCTGTCCATCATCAGGGTCCGTGCCCTCCATCTGCTCAATGTCCAAAGGCGAGGGCAAAAAATCCACCACGGCATCCAAAAGCGGCTGCACCCCAATGTTGCGGAAGGCTGAACCGCAAAACACGGGCACAATGTTTCTGGCAATGGTTGATTTGCGGATACAGGAGCGGATCTCGTCCTCAGTCAGGCTTTCCCCTCCGAGATATTTGTCCAGAAGAGTTTCGTCTTCTTCGGCGACAGCGTCCAGAAGCTCACTCCGGCGCAGATCGTATTCGTCTTTCAAGTGCGAGGGGATGTCCGTAAAGCGAAATTCAACGCCCTTGCTGGCTTTGTCAAAAAGTATAGCCTTACCGGAGATCAGATCGATCACACCATCGAATTTATCCTCACTTCCAAACGGAATCTGCAAAGGCACGGGTTTAGCCTTCAGGCGGTCACGGATCATATCCACACAACGGTTGAAATCCGCGCCCACCCGGTCCATTTTATTCACAAAACAAATTCTGGGCACGCCGTAGCGATTCGCCTGCCGCCAGACAGTTTCCGATTGCGGCTCAACGCCGGCCACAGCGTCAAAAACGGCCACAGCCCCATCAAGAACGCGCAGTGAACGCTCCACTTCCATGGTGAAATCCACATGGCCGGGTGTGTCAATTATGTTCAGCCGATGGTCGCGCCACATACAGGTGGTAGCGGCAGAAGTAATGGTGATGCCGCGTTCCTGTTCCTGTTCCATCCAGTCCATGGTGGCTTCGCCTTCATGGGTTTCGCCTATTTTATGCGAGACGCCGGTATAAAAAAGAATACGCTCGGTCGCAGTTGTCTTTCCGGCGTCAATATGCGCCATTATACCGAAGTTGCGTTGGTCGCAAAGGGGTGTTTGACGAAACACTATACTCTCCATTCTAAAAATAGTTGGTAAGTAAAAACGCCGATTCCACTCCGGATTACACGGCTTGCCGCGCAATCAAGCTGGAAACGGCGTCTGCCGCTTTGAGGACGGCAAAAATAAAGATTGTTACCAGCGAAAATGGGCGAAGGCCTTGTTGGCCTCGGCCATGCGGTGCGTATCTTCGCGTTTTTTCACTGCCCCGCCACGGTTGTTAAAGGCATCCAGCAATTCCGCAGTGAGTTTGCCGATCATGTGTTTTTCGCCGCGGGAGCGGGCATTGTTGATAAGCCAGCGAATGGAAAGCGAAATCTGGCGATCCGGACGCACTTCCATGGGCACCTGATAAGTAGCGCCGCCAACGCGCCGGGCCTTGACTTCCTGATGAGGCTTTACGTTGTCCAAGGCTTTTTCAAAGGCCTGCAAGGGTTCCGTGCTGGTCTTTTCACCCAGGCTTGCCAAGGCGGCGTAGAATATTTTCTCGGCAACGCCCTTCTTGCCATCGTACATAAGCCTGTTGATAAAACGGGCGGCCAGACGGCTGTTATATATAGGATCAGGAAGAATTTCTCTTTTGGGGACTGGACCTTTGCGCGGCATTAAAAAATCTCCTTAAAAAATAGCATCATTTCGGACGTTTAGCACCGTATTTAGAACGGCTCTTCCGGCGATCGTTCACTCCGGAGGTGTCCAGAGTGCCACGTATAATATGATAGCGCACACCCGGCAGGTCTTTTACGCGCCCGCCACGGATCATGACCACGGAGTGTTCCTGCAAATTGTGGCCTTCGCCCGGTATATAGGCCGTAACTTCCATGCCGTTGGTAAGACGCACACGGGCTACCTTACGCAGAGCCGAGTTCGGCTTTTTGGGCGTAGTAGTATATACGCGCGTACAAACGCCGCGCCGCTGCGGACAGGCCTGGAGGGCCGGCGTCTTTTTGCGCTTGAGTATGGCTTTACGCTCTTTGCGTATAAGCTGGTTAATCGTGGGCATTATATCCTCCGCTATATGCAAAAAATCAGGCGGGCCGCTTACGGGTAACTCCACGCAAGGGCGCTTCGCCCACAACCCCGCGCGGCGAAAGTTCCAAAATCAGTCCAAATTGAACGCCGTGCCGGGGGGAAGTACATAGTCTGGAACGGCGTTGCTGTCAATAGCCGGAGACCGGCAACTTTACTTTTTTTTGCTGAAAAACACGCTTATGCAATCGGCATCTTCCGGCCTTGCGGATAAGTTCAGGTCCCCGTCTCCGCCAAAGCAGACAAAAGAGCCGTCCTGAAGTTCAATATAGCCGGCCGAAACGACTTTGGCATAGGGGAGCTGTTCGCGCATATCAACATGGGCCACGCGATCCGGAAAAAGGAAAGGAATGTGTTGCCCGGAAAAATCTTCGCAGATCAAATACTTCATGGGACCTCAATCAGAAATTCAACAGTGGTTTTTTTAAGCAACGTTAGCCACGGGACAACGTAAGAACAACGCCTTTAGATTATATTTTTTTTTTAAGACTGGCAACTTTAAGCAGAGAAAAACTCTTTTATATCTTTTTATTTTATGTTACCGCTTCTTCACTTTATCAACACAAAAGGAGTCTCATATGGACAATTATCTGAAAGATGCTTTGGAAATCGTTAAGGCGCAAGCCGGAGTGAGGGTCATGACGGAAGAGGAAATTACCGCCATGGTCAAAAAATTAGCGGCCAGCATCCGTAACATCAGCGATCTTCCCGAAGTGGACGCAGTTGAAGCAAGTGAAGGCGTTGATCCTAAAAAGGCCATAAAAGAACGCTCCATCACCTGTGCCGTCTGCGGCAAATCGTTTAAGCTGCTTACCAAAAAACACCTTCTTACGCACGGATTGACTCCTGATGAATACCGTGAACAGTGCGGCTATAAAAAAGGTACGCGTCTGGTCTGCAAGGCTCTGCAACGCGAAAGACGCAAAAAGATGCAGGATATGCAGCTCTGGCAGAGAAGAGGCAAAAAGGCTGAAGCCGGCGCGTAATTAAAAAAATGTTTTAATAAATTTTTAATTCTATTTTTAGATTTTAAATCAAATCCGCCTAAGGCGGTTTTGATTTAAAATCCGCTTCACATCAGTTTTGCACCGTTAGGTACTACGCGCTCCGGCACAGCTATGACTATATCCCCATTTTCATCCTGAAACCCGGTGAGCAAAAATTCGGAAATAAAAGGTCCGACCTGTTTGGGAGGGAAATTTACAACACCCAGCACCTGCCGTCCTATTAAATCCTCGGGCTTGTATAGTTTGGTTATCTGCACACTGGTCTTTTTTTCTCCCAGTTCCGGACCAAAATCCACCCAGACCTTATAGGCCGCTTTGCGGGCCTCGGGGAAGGCTTCCACACGCAACACCGTGCCGATGCAAATCTCAACGGCTTCAAAATCTGCCCACTTGATAGTATTCACCCAACCACCCCCGTAATCCTGATACTCAGCACGCGCCCGCAAAACAGACGGCATCGGCAATAACCCGGCTCACGG
>JAISKK010000065.1 GCA_031260965.1 Desulfovibrio sp.
TTTCGTTTTGCGCTTCCGTCTGCCGTATTCGATGTCGCTCAAGGTGGGACGTTTCATGCTTTTTCACCTCCAACAGATGGATATTCCTAGCATAAAACTTTAAACTTGACGATCTCTTGAGTGCGATTAAATCAGTGTTTCCCTAATTTTCCCTCACCGCCGGTGTAGAAATTTTATGAGAAGCGTATTATTACGCAAGAACGGGCTTTCATTGAGATGGAGACAACAACCATGACCGATGAGATTGAAGAAAGACTAAAAAAATTAAAACATCTCCAGGTGCATGAACTTAAAGTCGGCATGTATGTTGCCGATTCAGGCATAAGCTGGACAAATAGGCCCTACCTATTTGTTAAAACAGGGCTGATTGAATCCGAGGACGACATACGCCAGATCATCAACGATGGCTATATTGAAGCCTATATTGACCCATCCCACTCGGTCGCTTACACCGACCCCCAGCCTCTTGAACAAAACCCGGACATCGCCGACAGCTCCCCCACTCCCCCATTAAAACCCAAAGTCCCCCTAGCTGAGGAAATCCAAAACGCAGCAGAAGTGCAAAGCGATACCGTCGTCTATGTACGCAGTTTCATGAGCGATATACGGACGGGAAAACTCGATATGGCTCCGGCCTCCGGTTTCATGGAAAAAATCATGGAGAGCGTGGACCGCAACGTAAACGCCATGATGAGCCTTTGCCGACTGCGCAGCGTTGACAGCTACACCTATATGCACTGCGTCAATGTCAGCGTTTTCACAAGCATGTTCGCCCGCTACACGGGCATGAACAAACAGGAGGTGCTCTGTGCGGGACTGGCCGGACTTTTCCACGATCTCGGCAAAGCGCTTGTGCCCACAGAAATCCTTAACGCGCCGCGCCGGCTCAGCCCGCAGGAACGCACCGTAATGAACTCCCACCCGTCCCTGGGTTATGAGCAGGTTAAAAACATTCCGGGCGTGATTCCGGAAGTGCCTCTGGGGATGTTGCACCACCATGAAAAATACGATGGTACGGGATACCCCTCCGGGCTATCGGGCGACGCCATATCCGGGACAGGCTATATGGTTGCCCTGGCCGACATCTACGACGCCCTGACCAGCAAACGCGTTTACAAGGACGGCATGTCTCCGCACCGGGCGCTGGGCGTCATGTATGAAATGCGGGGCAAAGACCTGCACCCGGAGATGCTGGATCGTTTTATCCGCATGATTGGAGTTTACCCTGTGGGTAGCGTAGTGGAAATGTCTGACGGCTCCTGGGGCGTTGTAAGCGCCGTCAATCTGGACGAGCCAATCAAGCCCTCTATCACCCTGATCCGGGATGCCAAAGGCAAGGTACTGCCGGATATCCTCTGCGATCTGGCCAGCCCGGACAACAAATTGAAAATTGCCCGCTGCGCCCCTGCGGGAACAACCGGCATAAATCCCGCCCAGGTTCTGCAATTACCGCCAAGTGCGGCCGGACACGCGTAGCAGCAGGCTTTTTTGATTTCAAAGCCAAATCAAGCGAAAAGTCCCCGGTAAGCGCCCCGCCCTTCCATATTTGCCAGAGACAAAGCCAGTCCGCGCAACTGCTCGTTTTCCGAATTCCTGACCAGAGGAAAATCCTCGGCGGCAACGCTTCCCTTGGCGCGACCACCCTCAAAAATCACCACACGCTCGGCAAAGACGGCCACATCCTCCGGATCATGGGTGATTATGATCGCCGGTGCGCCCGCACGGTCGAGAAGACTTTTGCACTGTGCGCGCAAACGCTTGCGCATGAGCGGATCCAAGGCTGAAAAAGGCTCGTCCAGAAGCAACATGTCCGGACGCACTGCCAGAGCGCGGGCAAGACCAACGCGCTGTTTCTGTCCACCGGAAATGCGGCCCGGATACTGATCCGCCAGATGAGCAATTTCAAAAAGCTCCAGCAGCTCGCCGACCCGCGCCAGAACTTTATGGCCCGCCATAAAAAAGGGCCGACCCTGCAAGAGTCCGAAAGCCACATTCTCGCGCACCGTGAGATGTGGAAAAAGCGCATAGTTCTGGGCGAGATAACCGATCCTGCGCGTTCTAGCTGGCAGGCATATCTTCTTTTCGCTGTCAAAGACCAGACGCCCGCCTATGCTGATATGACCGGCGGCAGGTGTGAAAAGACCTGCCACAGCCTGCAGGGTCAGGGTTTTTCCTGACCCTGAATGCCCGAAAAAACACAAACTTCGCTCGGAAGCGCCAAACGCCACCTTGAGGCTGAAGGCGCCCATGCCCTTTGGAAAACTGTGCTCAATGTTGATTTCTATCATGCTCAGCGGTGTTTACTTGCCAAACGGCAGTTTAACATTTCATTTGCCGCCCACATAGCGCGTCCCGGAAAACTTCATTCCGCCAACACTCTCCGCTATCACCAAAAGTGATGTGCAAATAACAACGGTCAAAAGAACCAGAACCAGAGCGCGCGAATCGTTCCCGGACTGGAAGGCGTCATAAACGGCCAGGGAGAGGGTTTGGGTTTTACCGGGCAGATTGCCGGCAATCATGAGCGTTGCCCCGAATTCCCCCATCCCCCTGGCAAAGGCCAGAGTTATGCCCGCAAAAATACCGCGCCAAGCCAAGGGTAGGGAAATACGAAAGAAAATACGCGTTTCCGTCGCCCCTAAGGTGCGGGCCGCGTCTTCCAGACCATGGTCCACCATCTCCAAGGCAGCCCTGGACGAACGATAACAAAGAGGGAAAATAACCACAGTGGCAGCCACCACAGCGCCCTGCCAGGAAAAGATGAGGTTGATTCCGTATTCATTTAGCCATTGTCCGATAAGCCCCCGCTTGCCCACAAGCAAAATCAGGCAATAGCCGGTTACGGTGGGCGGCAACACAAGCGGCAGAGCACACAGAGAATCGATAATCCGGAAGACAAAGCTCCCGGCCGGAGATCGTCTGCCGGACAACAGCCTGGCCATCCCCACGCCGAAAATCCCGGCCAGCACGGTGGCAAATCCCGCCACCTTGAGGGTCAGCAGGATACAGATCGGCAGCAGGGGATCGTCAAAAGGATTCATGAATTTTATGCTATAATTGCAGGATAGACCCGGCAATCTGGTCACGGATTCATGTAGATAAGTGATTTTATCTGCGTAAAAAGCCAGACAGGCCGCACAAAGGGCAGGCACACAGAGGATGCGCCCCGGGAGCAGCCGCAAATATTGAAAAACAGATGTAAAAGTGTTAGAGTTTGTTTTACAGGATTACCCCGCTCCGGCGGACAACATTATAAGGAACTGATAATGATTAAAGTCATAAGAGCAAAACTGCACGGTCTACGCGTCACAGGATGCGATCTCAATTACCACGGCTGCATTACCCTCGACCCCCTGCTCTGCCGGCAGGCAGGCATATATCCTCTGGAATTTGTGGATATCTGGAACAAAAACAACGGCAAACACCTTTCAACCTACGTCATGTTCGGGCCAGAGGGCTCGCGCTGCTGTGTGCTGAACGGCGCGCCAGCCCGCAGTTTCCAGCTCGGCGACGAGATATCAATCCGCGCCGTGGAATACTTGGACAGCCCTGCGGAATTACCGTCCATAAAGCCGCGCGTCCTGGTTTTCGGCGCGGGCAACAGAACCATTGAAAGTCTGCAATACGCGGTGACTGTGAACGACCAACAGGGTCTTGCCCTGTCCATCTCATCTCTGGAGGAATAGCCCCTGCCGGCCAGCAACCATTTTGCCGACGCGCTCAAACCCTTCCTCGCCGTGTAGTCTCCGCGAAAGGCCTCCGAACCATGCCCAAAAAAAGTCGCGCCGACCAGCTTCTCTACGAACAGGGACTGGCGGAAAGCCGGGAACAGGCCCGACGTCTGATCATGACCGGACGCGTATCCTACCTGCAAGACGAAAAAAACCTGCCTGTCGACAAACCAGGCAGACAGCTACTCCCGGGGACGCGTTTTTCCATCGTCGCGCCCGAAGCCTTCGTCAGCCGGGGCGCCTATAAGCTCCTGACTGCCCTGGAACATTTCTCCATAGATGTCACGGGCTTTATCGCTCTTGATGCCGGAGCCTCCACCGGGGGCTTTACGGATTGTCTGCTGCAACGCGGAGCGGCCAGGGTCTATGCCGTAGATGTTGGCAAGAATCAGTTGCACGAGCGCCTGAAAAAGGACCCGCGCGTGGTCTCGCTGGAAGGGATCAACCTGCGCCATGCCAACGCCTCTTTGCTCCCGGAAGATGTTGATATGGTCACTCTCGACCTCTCCTTCATCTCCCTCACTCTCGTCCTTGGCCCATGCACAGCGCGTCTGAAGGACACAGGCCTGATCGCCGCCCTGATCAAACCCCAGTTTGAGGCTGGGCCCGGCGGCACAGTTAAGGGGATCGTGCGGGACACAGATCTGCGCGCGGCCGCCGTGGAAAAAATTCTGCGTTTCGCCCGCACGGAAATGCAATTTGATTTTTTGGGCCTTGTGCCTTCAAAGCTGAAAGGCTCCAAAGGCAACCAAGAATATATGGCCCTCTGGCGCAAGCGTGAGACAGCTTAAAATCGGAGGGGCAAGGGCATGATGCTACCCCTGCCGGAGGACTGCAAAGGGGGCTTTGCCCCCTTTGCAGTTGAAATCAATATTTACAATAATACGGCTCCCGCTGTGATGATTCAGCCTACTTTATAGAAGGCATTAGCGGAGGCGCCACAGATCGGGCACTTGTCAATCGGCCCTTCGTGGGTATAGCCGCAGGTCTCGCAGAGGTAATAATCGACGTTGTCCAGTTTACCCTTGGCATCAATAGCCTTCTGGTAGAGTTTGGAGTGCACTTCTTCCACCGCTCCGGCAAAGCCGAAGTAGCGGGCGCTATTTTTTTCGCCTTCGGCTTCGGCATCCTTGAGCATTTCCGGATACATCTTGCCGAACTCGTAGACTTCCCCGGCCTTGGCGTCTTGCAGGTTATCCAGGGTGCTGCCGATTTTTCCGGCATTGCGCAGATGGGTGTGGGCATGGATTGTTTCCGCCTCGGCCACGGCCCGGAATAGTTTGGCCACCTGGGGGAGACCATCTTTGTCCGCCTGTTTGGCATAAGCCAGATATTTGCGGTTGGCCTGGGACTCGCCGGCAAAAGCCGCCATAAGATTTTCTTGAGTTTTAGACATTTTTCACCTCGTGTGAATGTTATGGTGACGTCCACAAATTGCGGACGCCACCGGTGTAAGGAAAACTTCAAGGGGACAAGCTGGGAATGTATTTTTCAATACAGACGTATATATTCGTCCAGATTCTCCGCACTGCAGGTGCGGCTCACCCAAAAAGCCGCAGCCCAAACCATCAGGGCCGTAGCCTGAGTATCATCCAGGCGCTTGATTTTTGTCTCCAGAGCACTTTTACTTGCTCCATGCACCATATGCGCATTGCCGATCTCGCAGGCGTCCATCACCCGCAGAAGCAGGTAGGATCCACGCGTCGTATCCGGCAAAAGCCGGACATCCTTGTGGGCCTCGACAATAGTTTTAAGCTCGGCCGGACTGAACGATCCCTTAAGGGACATGATGGCCCGAAAAAAAGTATCGACGGCCCACGGTAAAATAAACTCCGCCCCGGCGCTTTTTGTACGGAAATAATCCCTAAGCCAGCGTTCGTGCTCATTATTAATTCTGGCAGCAACCTGAGGCATAGCGTCTCCCCGAACTTGCGTCTTGATTTTCCTTTTTCTTACGATTATCCTTCGCAATGATCAAGAGTTAATCTAGAGCAAATTAAAATTGCGCCGTTAATTGCCGCGCCCGGTTCAAAATAAATTTTTCCCGCTAAAAATAATGCTATCCGGATTTTCTTTCCCAGGCCTTGCGCGGATATAAAGAAAGACTACCCTCTGAGGAGAAAATAAATGTGTGGAATTATAGGATATAGTGGACACAGACCGGCAGTTCCTCTAATCATTGAAGGGCTGCACCGCCTGGAATACCGGGGTTATGATTCTTCCGGCGTCTGTTTTGTTCAGAACAAGGAACTCAAGGTTGTGCGCGCCGAAGGCAAACTCAAACTTCTGGAAGACAAGCTGGCTCGCATGGAAGTCTCCCTTGCCACTACCGGCATGGGGCATACGCGCTGGGCCACGCACGGCGCACCCACGGAAGACAACGCCCACCCGCACCGCTCCTCGCGCGGGGACCTGGCCATAGTACACAACGGCATTATTGAAAATTACCAGGAATGCAAAGCAGAGTTACTCGCCAAGGGCTTCGAATTTTCTTCGCAGACGGACACCGAGGTCCTGGCAAACCTGATCGCGGACGAGCACAGTTCGGAGACATCTCTGCTCAAAGCCTTTGCCAGCGCCCTGGAAAGGGCCAGGGGGGCCTATGCTGTGGCCCTGCTTTCCAGGCAGGAGCCGGATACGGTTTATGCGGCCAGGCAATCCGCTCCTCTCCTTCTGGGTCTTGGATCGGGTGAAAATTTTATCGCCTCGGACATCCCGGCCTTTCTACCCTATACGCGCGATGTGGTTTTTCTTGAGGACGGGGAGATTGCGCGCATAACGCCCACAAGCTGGGAAGTATTCTCTCTGGCAGATTTGAAGCCTATGGAGAAAAAGATCTCCCGCATTGAATGGGATTTGCAAGCGGCGCAAAAAGGCGGCTACAAACACTTCATGCTCAAGGAAATTTTCGAGCAGCCCATGACCATCTCCGACTGCGCGGCCGGACGGGTCAGCATGAGCCGTTTCGAAGCGCACCTGCCGGAGCTTGAAGCTATAGCAAAGCCCTCGCGCCTGCGTATTGTGGCCTGCGGCACATCCTATCACGCCGGGATCTGGGCGCAGATTCTTTTTGAGAACTGGGCCCGCATTCCCACTACGGTCGAGATCGCCTCAGAATTTCGCTATCGCAACGCCCTGCTCAGCCCCGGCGAAACACTGCTGGTTGTCAGCCAGTCCGGTGAAACCGCCGACACTCTGGCGGCACTGCGCATCGCCAAAGAAAGAGGCTCCCCCATCCTCGGCATCTGTAATGTAATTGGTTCATCTATCTCCCGCGAGGCGGACGCGATCATTTTCACCCAGGCCGGGCCGGAAATCAGCGTGGCCTCCACCAAGGCCATGACCGCCCAGATGACCGTGCTCATGCTCATGGCCATGCACTGGAGCAAAAACGGCGGATCTTTGAACAGAGACGAGGCGCGCCTCATCCTGAACGGTCTTTCCGATCTTCCGGCCAAACTCTCCGGCATCCTGCCCACCCTGAAGTCCGAGGCCGCGACTCTGGCGGCGCGTTTTGCCTCCAGCAAAGGCATGTTCTTCCTGGGGCGGGGGCAGTCTTATCCCCTGGCTCTGGAAGGCGCCCTGAAGGTCAAAGAGCTTTCCTACATCCACGCCGAAGGCTATGCATCCGGAGAGATGAAACACGGACCTATCGCCCTTATCGATCAGGATTTTCCCTCTTTCGTACTCTTGCCCAATGACGATCTTTTTGCCAAGACGCGCTCGAACATGGAAGAGGTTGCGGCCCGCAAAGGCCCGGTCATCGCCCTGACCAACCCGCCGAAGTCCGGACTGGACATAAAAGGCTGCGAGACCTGGCTTATGCCCGAGGCCTTTGGTCCGCTCAATTCTTTTCTCATGCTCCCGGCTTTACAGCTTTTCAGTTATGAAGCGGCGGCTTACCTGGGCAAAGATGTTGACCAGCCGCGCAACCTGGCAAAAAGTGTTACAGTTGAATAACATTTTAACTTCAACCCCGGAGACGCAGCTTGAACATCCTCTTTTTCGGTCCCAACGGAAGCGGCAAAGGCACTCAGGGAGCGTTGCTCAAAGAGAAATATCATCTGGCCCACATTGAATCCGGCGCAATTTTCCGGGAACATATCGGAGGTGGCACCGATCTCGGCAAAAAGGCCAAGGCCTATATCGATCGCGGCGATCTGGTCCCGGATGAAATCACCATCCCCATGGTCCTGGAAACTTTGCAGAGCAAGGGCGCAAAGGGCTGGCTTCTGGACGGATTTCCCCGCAACATGATCCAGGCGCAAAAGCTCTGGGATGAAATTCAAAAAGCGGGTCTCACTCTTGATTATGTGGTCGAGATCGCCTTGCCGCGCGAAAGCGCAAAAAAACGCATTCTCGGCAGGCGGCTCTGCAAAAACGACAACAATCACCCGAATAACGTCCATATCCCGGCCATAAGGCCCGTGGACGGCAAATGCCGCGTCTGCGGAGGCGAACTGTCCGCCCGCTCGGACGATCTGGACGAGCAGGCCGTCAATAAACGCCACGACATTTACTATGACGATGAAGACGGAACCCTGGCCGCCGCGCATTTTTACCGGGATCTGGCCCGGCAGGGCAAAACCCGGTATATTGAGATAGACGGCGCAGGAGAAATTTCCGCCATCAAGGAAAAACTTCTGGCCGCCCTGATCTGATCCGCTTTTTCAGATTGTTTTCACCTCCCGCTTAAAGGCAGAGGCAAGCAACAGCTTGTATGCAGCCGGCACAATAAACATGGAGAGCATAGCCGCGCTCAGCATTCCGCCGAACATGGGCGCGGCTATTCTGGTCATGATCTCCGACCCCGCCCCGGCCCGCCAGAATATGGGCAAAAGCCCGGCAATGGTGGTAATCACCGTCATGGCCTTGGGTCGCACCCGCAAAACAGCACCTTCAAAAATGGCCGAGTCCACCCTGCTCCGCAAATCAGCCTCATCTTTGGGCAGATTGCCCCCGCTCGCTCCCGGCAAAAGACCGGCCTCGCGCGCGGAATTCCTGAGGTAAATCAGCATGATCACCCCGAACTCGGCCGCGAGCCCCGCCAGGGCGATAAAACCCACTCCGGAGGCTACGGACAGGGCATAGCCCTGGACATACATGAACCAGACCCCGCCAATCAACGAAAAGGGCAGGCAGGCCATGATCAGCAGAGCCTCTTTGACATTATTGAATTCCAGAAAGAGCAGAATAAAGATAACCAGCAGGGTGGCAGGGACCATAAGTTCCAGCCGCGCCGCCGCCCGCTCCAGCATTTCATACTGGCCGGTAAAAGCTATGCTGACTCCGGCCGGCGGCTTGAGATTTTCCCGGATGGAACTTGTCAGGTCTTTCACAATGGAAAGGGTGTCGCGTCCTCGCGCGTCAATATAAACCCAGGAGGCAGGGCGGGCGTTTTCGCTTTTCAGCATTGAAGGTCCGGCCAGCATACGCACATCCGCCACATCTCCAAGAGTGATCTGCCGCCCGTCCGGGGCAAGTAGAGGCATAGCGCGCAGAGAGGCCAGACTATCACGGTATTGCTGTGGATAGCGCAAATTTATGGGATAACGCGCCACCCCTTCGACTGTTTCGCCGATCATCTCCCCGCCTATGGCCGAGGTGACGAACATCTGCACATCCGCGATACTCAGGCCGTATCGGGCCGCGCTGTCCCGACGGATGTGCACGTCAACATAGCGCCCGCCGCTCAGGGTCTCCGCCAGGGCCGAGGACACGCCAAGCACTTGCCGCGCCAGCTTTTGCACCTCCAGGGCTGTTTTGTCGATCTCCGCCATATTCGAGCCGGAAACCCTGAGTCCTATCGGACTTTTCACCCCGGTCGAAACCATATCTATGCGGCTGCGTATGGGCGGCGCCCACAAATTAGCCACCCCAGGCAGACGCACTGCCGCATCCAGGGCTTCGATTATCCCGTCAATAGTCATACCCGGCCGCCATTCGCTTTCCGGCTTAAGACGTATGCTCGTTTCCATCATCTCTATGGGGGCGGTGTCCGTAGCCGTTTCCGCCCGTCCGGCCTTACCGAAAACACGCTCTACCTCGGGTACGCTTTTGATCAGCTTGTCGCTGATCTGCAAAATACGCCCCGCTTCGGCTACGGAGATTCCCGGCAGGGTTGAGGGCATATACAGTAAATCACCTTCGTTCATGCGCGGCAAAAACTCCCCACCCAGGCGCGCCAGAGGCCAGAACGCCGAGACCAGAAACAGAGCGGCGACGCCGAGGGTGGCTTTGGAATGGGACAGGGCCAGTCGAATGGTCGGGGAATAAATGCGTATGAGGAAACGGTTGATAATATTTTTGTCTTCGGCAGGGATCCGACCCCGCACCCAGAGATCGGTCAACACCGGGATGATCGTGACGGACAAAAGCGCCGCTCCCCCCATGGCGTAAAGTTTGGTCAAAGCCAGAGGGCGGAAGAGCCTTCCCTCCTCACCCTGCAGGGCAAATACGGGGATGAAGGACAAAGTGATGACCAGCAGACTCATAAAAAGACCCGGTCCCACCTCGCCTGCCGCCCGGATCACCAGTTCCCGCCGCTCCCTGCCCTCCAGGACGCGCCCCGGAAAATCCCTGTGCCACTGTTCAAACTTGCGGTGCGTGTTTTCCACAATGACCACAGAGGCATCGACCATGGCTCCAACGGCTATGGCTATGCCGCCCAGGGACATGATATTGGCGCTCACCCCCTGGTAGCGCATGATGATGAAAGATATGCACAGGGCCAGGGGCAGGGAGAAAATGGCAACCAGGGCCGAGCGCAGATGCAGGAGAAAAAGGACGCAGACCACGGCCACAACTATGAATTCCTCCACCAGGTTTTGGGTCAGGTTGTCCACAGCTGCGTCTATAAGCGTAGAGCGGTCATAGACGTCCACTATTTCCACTCCCTCCGGCAGACTCGGACGCAGGGCCTCCAATTTCTCCTTGACCGTCTTGATCACCGAACGCGCATTTTTGCCGGAGCGCAGCAGCACAATGCCTCCGGCCACCTCTCCTTCCCCGTCCAGTTCCACTACCCCGCGCCGCATTTCCGGCCCCAGACGGATGTTCGCCACATCTCTGAGATAAACCGGGGTCCCGCGCGGCGAGGTTTTAAGCAGGATATTGCGGAAGTCCTCCAGACTTTGCAGATAACCGTCCGCCCGAACCATATATTCGGCTTCCGCCTGCTCGATCACCGACCCGCCGCTTTCCTGATTGGCGGCGCGCACGGCCTCCATGACTTCGCCAAGCCGCACCTGATAGCGGGTCAGCCGGGCCGGGTCCACTACAATCTGATATTCCTTGACCGCCCCGCCCACGGATGCGACTTCAGCGACATCAGGCAGGGAAGACAGCTCAAATTTCAAAAGCCAGTCCTGTATGGAACGCAAATCCGCCAGATCGTGTCCGCCGCTTCTGTCCGTCAGGGCATATTCATAAATCCAGCCTATGCCGGTC
Source organism: Desulfovibrio sp. (assembly GCA_031260965.1). GTDB lineage: Bacteria > Desulfobacterota > Desulfovibrionia > Desulfovibrionales > Desulfovibrionaceae > Frigididesulfovibrio. Next base: position 11,181 of record JAISKK010000065.1, read on the forward strand.
GCGTCCGGACCAAGGGACGGAGTCACCCCGGCCGGGAGCCTGCCCTGGGCCTGATTCAGGTATTCCAGTACCCGGCTGCGCGCCCAGTACAAATCCGTACCGTCCTCAAAAATGATATAAACATAGGAATCCCCGAAAGCGGAAAATCCGCGCACGGTTTTCGCCCCCGGAACGGAAAGCATGGCCGTGGTCAGGGGATAGGTGATCTGATTTTCCACCAGTTGCGGCGCTTTGCCGGGGAAAGGCGTCCTGATGATCACCTGCACGTCGGACAGATCCGGCAAGGCGTCCACCGGGGTGTCGCGTATGGCCCATAACCCCCAGGCGCTCAGGATTGCTGCGCAGATCAGCACAAAAATGCGGCCTTCCACACAGGCGCGGATCAGACGGGCGATCATCGTCCACCTCCAGCAGGATGCCCCGCATGACCACCACCCTGTTTATCACCCGCAGGATGCCCTGCATGACCGCCCCCCTCATCCCGCCGCATCCGCTCCAGGGCGCCGCGCAGATTGGCTTCGGAGTCAATCAGAAAAAGCCCTCGAATCACCACCTCTTCGCCTTCCTCAAGTCCGGAGTCCACTACGCTCATCTCCCCGTTATCCCGGCGAATTCGAATGCGGCGCGGCACGAAAGACCCGTCCGGCGCGCGCAGGATCACCCGCTGCTCCTCACCCAGATCAATAACCGCCAGAGTAGGTATGAGCAGGCTTTCCTCCTCTGAACCACGAAGACGGATGCCGGCCGTCATACCCGGACGCAACAGGCCCTCGAAATTGTCCAGGCTCACGCGCAAAGGCACAGTGCGCGTTTCCAGGTCCGCCCTGGGCAGAAGGGTAAAAGAGTCCGAATAAAAAGCCCGCTCCGGATAAGCCGGAATAAAAATTCTGATTCGACCCCGCCCCTTAATCATGGGCAGATAGCTCTCCGGCACGTCGGCTGTAATCCAGATCGGGTTTGTGCCCTGGATGGTGGCGATAGTCATGTCTTTGCCGACGTTCATGCCCGGATAAACGTCAAAGGAAGTCAACACGCCCTCGATGGGGGAAATAAGACTTAATCTGGTCTGCACGGTACCATCGGCGTCCACAGCCCGCAGCATTTCCTCCGGCATCCCGGAGAGACGCAGCCTTTCCCGGACCCCTTTTATAATCCGGGAGTCCGCCCTCTGGCCTTTTAAAAGCAGATATTCGCTCTGATCCGAGGCCCAGCCGGGCACGGTGATATCCGCGAGTTCCTGTCCGGCCCGCACTGTATCGCCCACGGTCAGGGAGTAATGTTTTTCCACAAAACCTTCGGCCCGCGGCTGCACCTTGGCCAGACGGTATTCATTGAATTCAACGTTCGCCGGTATTTCCTTGTTGAAAGACAGATTCCCGCGTTCCACCTTAACCGTGCGCACGGCCAGATTCTGCGTCTGGACCGGATCAATGCGGATCCCTGCCCCCGCGCCCTCATCGGAGTAACGCGGCACAAGCTGCATATCCATAAAAGGAGATTTACCCGGCTCGTCAAAATGCGTGCCCGGATACATGGGGTCATACCAGTACAGAACCCTACGCTCGACCCGCTCCACTTCCGTTATGGTCCGCGCATCCCCAAGCTCGTCTCCACCCCGACCACCGCCGCGCGTTACCAGATAACCGGCCATAAAAGCCAGAATCGGTAAAACCGCGAAACATGTTATTCTTTTTGCCCACATGAGTTATCTGCCTTCTTCTATATCCACAATAATATAGTCCTCGCCCTTACGATGAAAATCAAAACGCACAGCCAGACCGGGTTTGAGGCCCCGCAGCAGATCCGGGGATTCCACGCCGAAGTTCATACTCATGGCCGGCCATTGCAGTTCCGGAACAGCCCCGTGTTTAATAAGGATTTTGCTTTGCGAGATCTCAATGCTTTCAATCACCCCACGCACTGTATAAACCCTGCTTTCAGCGGCATTGTTCATAGCCGTCGCACTGCGGCCGCCCTGTCGGCCGGAGTTCGCGTTGCTCCCCGCGTGCTGCCCGGCTTTCGCTCCGCCGTGTCCCGCATGATCATTCTGTCCGGCGGCCAGAGAATTGCCGGTGGCGAGAGAAAGTATAAAGATAAGGGCCAGAGTTGAAAAAATACGTCCGTTCATGTCTTTTTCCTCTTTATAGTTTGTTTAAGGTTACAGGGGTCAGGAATTATAGGATGCAGAAATTACGCTATCCGCGTTCAGACCGCCGCCCAGGGCCTTGTAAAGTCTGATCTCGTTAAGTAGCTGCTCCCGGCGGATGGCCAGCAGATCCTGTTCGGTCTGATAGAGGACGCGCTGGGCGTCCAGAACCTCAAGATAGCTGACGGCGCCATTGACATAGCGGTTCATGGCCAGGTCAAGCACAGTACGTTGCGAGGCCAGATAGCGTTCCTGGGCTTTAAGCTGGCGATCAAAAGAAGCCCGGCTCTGCAAGGCATCCGCCACCTCGGTGAAAGCTGTCTGCACAACCTTTTCATACGCGGCCACGGAACTTTCCTTACGCGCCTCGGACAGATCCAGCCCGGCCTCCAGCCCCCCGCCGGCAAAGATCGGCAAGCTGATTTTGGGCAGAAAAGACCAAAGGGCATTGGAACCGACAATCAGACGATTTAAATCTTCACTCATGTAGCCGAGGCTACCGGTCAGGTTGACGGAAGGGAAAAAAGCAGCCCGGGCAGCCCCGATATCGGCATTGGCCGCGAGCAGCCTGTGTTCGACCTCCAAAACGTCCGGGCGTTCCAGCAGCACGGAAGAAGGCAGCCCGGAAGGCAAAGCGGCCAGGCTTTGTTTACGCAGAGGTTGAGCGGGCGGAAGATTTTGCTGGACAAAACTGCCGCTTAACAGGCGCAGGGCGTTGCCGCTCTGAATAAGCTGCCGCTCCTGCCCCGCTACCGTAGCCGTAGCGAACTCCACCATACTGCGCGCCTGTTCAAGGTCCAGCAGGGAGGATTGTCCGGACTGGACGCGCCTCTCGACAAAGGCATAGGATTTTCGCCAGCTTACAAGGTTGTTCCGGGCCAGTTGCAACTGTTCGCCGGCCAGACATTCATTCAGATAACTTTCCGCCACCTGGGCCACAAGACTGATGCGCATGGTTTTCTCCGCTTCCCGCGAGGCCAGATAGGCTTGCAGGGCAGACTCGCTCATGCTTTTGATACGTCCGAAAAAATCCAGTTCAAAGGAAGGCATGAGCCCTACTTCCAGAATCTCCATATGCCTCTCCCGGACTTTTCCGGAATAGTCGCCCTGCCCCACGGTCTCAAGACGCGGAAGGCGCTCCGCCCTCTGTATGCCGTATTGCGCCCTCGCCTCTTCCACGGCCAGAGCGGACATGCGTACGTCCCGGTTATGGCGCAGGCTTATGGCGATCAGTTCCCGTAAACGCGGATCTTTAAAGAAGTCTACCCAGCCGATGTGCGCAACATTGGCGGCAGGAGACGCCTGCACATTCCCTGCACCGATAGGCCAAGTCACAACCGGCGTCCCGTCCGCCTGGACAAAATTCCGGATTTCGGCGCTGATCTGTTCCGGGACCGGCGCTTCCGGACGCGTATAGACCGGGGCCAGGGAACAGGCAGAAAGAAAGACCACCGCAAAACAAAGACCGTTGCGAATCAATTTGCAATAAGGGCGCATAAGATACCGCCTGTTGAAGGATCTGCCTCAACCAGCTCCGGACAACGGAAAAATGCCGTCCGGACGGGTGAATCTGCAAATGCAAAGCGCCTGGACGCGCAAGGCAATCGCGTTAAAACGCCTCAAAGGGGGAAAGAAAATTAAAGCAGCGAAGAAGACGGAGGATGGAAGATTCCGGAGGGGTACAATGAAAAGGACCACACATAGCGATACTGAGTTGACTGATCCAGACCCGGGAGGGAAGCGACAAGCGTAAACTGCGCACCTGCCGGGGGGGGATAAAGCTGTCCGCAGGTCTGCATGTCGCAATATTTTACGGAAGCGGCGACATCAGCAACAGTGTCGGCTGGACCGTCCATGCCGGGAACGCCGGCCTGATCCAGTCCGGCGGCAGGCTGGTGCGAATCATGGGCAGAATGTTGGGAGGCGCTGGGGGACGAAGCATGGGTATTATGCCCTGACTCGGTCCGGGACGAAAGAGAAGCGCCGTATCCGCCTTGGGCGGCATCCCGGCAAATCTCCGTCTGTCCGGCAAAAGGGCAGGCAAAGTAGAACATCGGCTGCGACCAGCCGCCGGCGAACACAAGCGCCAGCATAAGGAGCAGTGCTTTTTTCGCCATTTTTCGTCCCGCTCTGTTAATCAGCATTTCCTATTAATAGCAGAAAGAAAGATCACGTCAAGAGACAATTCCGGGGGAAAATATGAAAGTTTTTGACATTTCCGTTGATCTGTATTTTTACAATATTTTACTTATAATTAAAGATCTTGTATATCATTTGCTAAAAAACAACAGTCGGCCCGCAGGATGTTCCGCCAACACCGCGCTTCTTTTCAACATATTTGTCTAAAATTTAACAGGTCATCATCATCCCGCACCGGGTCCATTACTGCCTCAGATAAATTATTTTGTAATTCCAGGATATTATATCTAAATATGGCAATAAGCAAAGTCTGGCATCATTTATGCTAATTGAGGCTGACGGCTCTCCGAAGACAGGTAATCGGCTGCAAAGCGACCGACCTGTCAGAAACAATGTCGAACTTTAAAAAAAGGTATGCATATGTCCGCTGTCGATACCACATTCATCATCGTCGCTTCAATGCTTGTTATGCTGATGACCCCCGCTCTGGCCTATTTTTACGGCGGGCTCGTCCGCTCACGCAATGTTCTCTCCACCTCCATGCACAGCTTGAGCATGCTCGGCCTCATTTCAATCCTCTGGGCACTGGCGGGCTTCTCCATAGCCTTTGGACCGGATATCGGAGGTCTGGTGGGAGACTTTACCTACACCTTGCTGCGGGGTGTGACTTCAGAACCGTTAAGCAACGCGGAAAGCATTCCCGGTGTGCTTTTCATGGTCTTCCAGTGCATGTTCGCGGTTCTCACCGTGGCTCTGGTCTCCGGCGCTTATGCCGAGCGCATTCATTTCCCGGCCATGCTGCTCTTTTCCGCACTCTGGCTCCTCTTCGTCTATTGTCCCATGGCTCATTGGGTATGGGGCAACGGCTGGCTGGCCAACCTGGGAGCCCTTGACTTCGCGGGCGGAACCGTGGTGCACATGACTTCCGGCGCAGGCGCTCTGGCTGCGGCCCATGTTCTCGGACCACGCATGGATTTGAGACATGGCGGCGGTGGTCTGATTAGCCCGCACAACCTGCCCATGACCTTGCTGGGCGGCGGACTGTTGTGGTTCGGCTGGTTCGGATTTAACGCCGGCAGCGCTCTGACCGCCGGCCCCCTGGCTGCTCACGCCCTGGTAACCACCCATATGGCGGCTTCCGCCGGGATCCTGGGCTGGATATGCGTGGAATGGAAATACACCGGCAAGCCCACCACTCTCGGCGTTGTCTCCGGCGCTTTGGCCGGTCTGGTGGCCATCACCCCCGGCGCCGGCTTTGTAGGCATTCTGCCCGCAATTTTCATAGGCTTTATGGGCGGCGCAATCTGCTACGGGGCTGTACTTTTAAAAAGCCGCCTGGGCTATGACGATGCTCTGGACGTGGTCGGCATCCATGGATTTGGCGGCACCTGGGGGGCTCTGGCCACCGGTATTTTCGCCACTGCTGCGGTAAACGGCGTAGATGGTCTTGCCTACGGAAATGCCGCGCAGATGTGGCCGCAATTTTTATCTGTTGCCGCGGCCTGGATTTACGGTTATCTGATAAGCCGCATCCTGCTTCATCTTGTGGATATGGTCATCGGTCTTCGCGCCAAACCAGAATCCGAACTCATGGGTCTTGACATCAGCGAACACAACGAGCGCGCCTACCAGATTTAACAGGCGGATCCAACGGCAAATCTAACGGAAGTTAAAAGGACCAACCATGAAAAAACTCGAAATCATCATCCGCACATCCAAGCTCAATTCGGTCAAAGCGGCCCTGGAAACGCTCGGAGTACACGGTATGACCATCATTGAGGTCAAAGGTTACGGCCGTCAGAGGGGACACAAGGAAGTCTATCGCGGCGCCACCCTGGAATCTCAGTTCGTGCCCAAGACGCAAATCAATATCCTGGTGCATGATGAAGGCTTAAAATCCGTGCTTGACGCCGCCATAGCGGCCGCTCAGACGGGCGAACTCGGTGACGGCAAAATAGCCATTCTGCCGGTTGAAGACGTTATCCGCATCCGCACGGGCGAACGCGGGGACACCGCTTTGTAACAAATAGTGCGGTTAACGTTTCAAATTAGTCGCTTACGGCAGGCGAAGCTCGCCTGCGCCCATTTGGCGGCAAGGGTTTGGGGCAAATCCTTGCGGGAAATAAAAAAACATGGAAAAGCCGCCCACGCTGAGACGCGCGGGCGGCTTTTCCATGTTCTGTCTGCTGCCCGGATTGTCGACTGCCAATGCCTGTGCCGACCGCCCGAGATAAAATCAGTAAATTTCCGGGAGAGCCTGACCTTTTATTCTGACCCTTTATTCCGCGCTTTATCCAAACGCTTTATTCCGGCGCGCCCTTGTGCGCACCCGGCTTAACCACGGCTCCGGAACGGATGCAACGGGTGCAGAGCAATATTTTACGCACAGACCCGTCCGGGCTCTGGTGACGCACAGACTGAAGGTTGGGTTTAAAACGACGTTTTGTCTTGATATTTGAATGACTGACAAGATTGCCCGTCTGGGGCGTTTTCCCGCAGTTTGCGCACTTTCTGGCCATTATGTCCTCCGGCGTCTCAGTGACAATAAAAAATGAAGCGTCTTACTACCCGCGCCCGCAAAAAAAAGCAAGCTTTTTCTTCCCTCACGCATTTTCGGTACGAAATGGCGCAAAAATACGCACCTGAACATTGACAAGGTTCAGGCATAAGATGTACTTAATCCGGTCTCGGAAATCGTGCCTCAACACGTTGAGACAGGGCAGACATGGACAGCGACTGGATAGGATTGCAAAGCCTGCCCACAGGCGGGGCGACATTCATTTTCGACAATCCGGCTGGATGGCGTACGCCTATTGAGGAATTCGCCATTTCCTGCACAGTAGTCGACCCCATCCGGGCAGAAATATTTGTTCTGCCCCAAGATGATGGCGTTCTTTTCCGGGGACGCCTCAAAGGACGGGTGACCTTGCCCTGCGATCGTTGCGCGGGTGAGGCCCTCGTGGACCTTGACTACGCCTTTGACGAGTTTGAGCCCTATCCTCCCGAAGCTTTGTCCCCGCATGCGGACAAAAAAGGGCGGGCGGCTAAAAAACACGGTCGGGACGTAAGCAACACGCCCTTGAAAGGCATAGCATCGGCCGGAAAGAGCGTGAACCCGATCGAAACCCTTGATGCGGAAACGGATCAGGCGGTCATCCGCTTTGCCTTGCGCGGGCAGGGCTTTGAAATCAATCCCGCCGCCTTGGCCTGGGAAGAGTTTTCCCTGTCCCTGCCGGCCAAACCGTTGTGTAAAAATGACTGCCGGGGCCTCTGTCCGGTCTGCGGCGCAAACTTGAATCTGGAACCATGTTCCTGCGCGGACGATGCCGGAGACCCACGCTTGCGCATCCTGCGCAGTATTAAACTGCAAAAAGAAAAAGCAGGCAACACCGAAAACCCTGTAAGGAAAAAAAATGGCCGTCCAACAAAATAAAAAATCAAAATCCAAAAAGGGCATGCGCCGCTCCCACCATCATGTTCCAGTTCCCGCCATTGTGCTCTGCAAATGCGGCAACCCGACCCGACCGCACGCACTCTGCCCCGTCTGCGGCGCTTATCGTGGTCGGGACTATGCCATTGCCGCGGAATAGCAGATGCCGCATGCGTCGCCTGTAATAGCCGTTGACGTGATGGGGGGCGACTTCGGTCCCCCGGTCGTCATCCCCGGCGCAATCGAGGCCGCCCGCAAAAACGGCTTCACCGTGTTGCTCACAGGCGACAAGGACACTGTAAAGGCGGAGCTTAAAAAGCACGATTGCGCGGGCGCATCCTTTGATATCGTCCATGCCTCGGAAGTCGCCCTCATGGGTGAGAAGCCCTCGGACATTCTGCGCCGCAAAAAAAATGCATCCATACAGGTAGCCTGCCGTCTGGTCAAGGAGGGCAAGGCCCACGGAGTGGTCAGTCCCGGGCATTCCGGCGCGAGCGTAGCCTGCGGCATGTTCACCATGGGCCGCATCCCCGGTATAGACCGCCCTGCCCTGGTTTCCGTTCTGCCCTCGGAAAAGCGGCCCACTGTAGTTCTGGACGTCGGCGCCAATGTTGACTGCAAGGCTTATCATCTGTTGCAGTTCGGGCTTATGGCCGATGCCTTCACCAAAACCGTTCTGGAACGCGCCAACCCGAGCATCGGCCTGCTCTCCATCGGAGAGGAGGAAGGCAAGGGCAACACCTTGGTCAAAGAGGCCTATGACCTCTTCAAACACGTCCGCAACGTCAATTTTGTCGGCAACGTGGAGGGACGTGACATCTTCACCGGAGATGTGGACATCATTGTCTGTGACGGCTTTGTCGGCAATGTGGCCTTAAAGCTCTCGGAAGGTCTTTCCACCTCCCTGTCGCGCATTCTAAAACGTGAACTTTTAAACAGCACCCTGGCGGCCAAAATCGGCTCCATCCTCTCCAAAGGCGCTTTTTCCCGATTTGCGCGCTTTGTTGATTATGCGGAATACGGCGGCGCCCCCCTGCTTGGTCTGCAGGGCATTGTAATTGTATGCCACGGGCGCTCCAATTCCAAAGCTGTGGTCAACGCGACCAAAATGGCTGCCGCCTTTGTGGAAAAGAAAACCAATGAACGCTTGAGCGCCAACATCGCCGCCAATGAAGAATTAAGCCGCTTCTGCAAGGCCATAAAAGCTTGATGCCTGCCGACGTCCTGCGCAAAATCACCCAAGGAAGAGCACCATGCCCTCGCATTCCTTAATAGGCGGATACGGCTTTGCCCTTCCCCCCAAAACAATCCCCAACTCCTATTTCACGGAAATAGCCGGGACCGCTGATGAATGGATAGTCTTGCGCACCGGCATATCCGAGCGCCACGTCCTTGAAGATGGACAGACCGGGAGCGACCTGGCTGCGCAAGCGTCCCGGATGGCTTTGCACACCTGCGGGCGCGAAGCCTCCGACATCACCCACATCCTTTATGCGACCTGCACAGCGGATTCCTCCTGTCCATCCAGCGCCTGCGTGCTCGCCGCCAAACTTGACATAAAAAACATCATGGCCGTGGATGTGAACGCGGCCTGCTCCGGATTTATAAACTGTCTGGAACTCGCGGACGCCATAACCGCGAGATCTCCCTCGGCCCGCGTGTTGCTGGTGGCGGCGGAAAGCCTCTTTCAGCGCTGCAACCTTGAAGACCGCTCCACCTCGGTGCTTTTCGGCGACGGCGCGGGCGTGGTTCTGGTTGAAAGAGCAAAGGCGGGGGAGCAGCCATCCTCCTCCCTGCAGCCCAAAGCCACTCTTGTTGATGTGCAGATCGGCTCGGACGGGAGCCTGGGGAATCTTCTGCTCATGAACGGCGGTTTTGCCTCCGTGCCTTACAAACTCGGCGCAACTGTCGGTCCGGAATATTTCATCCGCATGAACGGCGGACTGGTCTTCAAGCACGCCGTCCGGCACATGTGCGCCAGTTGTCTGGAACTTCTGAACCGCAATGGGCTTGGGGTCGAAGATGTTGATCTTTTTGTACCGCACCAAGCCAATCTGCGCATCATAGAATCCGTCGGCGCAAAGCTCGGCATTGCGGGGGAAAAAGTTTTTCTGAATGTGCAGAAATACGGCAACACCTCGGCGGCCTCCGTGCCCATCGCCCTTGGCGAAGCCTTGCTTGAGGGACGCGTCCGCGAAGGCATGCTGGTGCTTATAACAACTTTCGGCGCCGGTCTGACCTGGGGATCGGCCCTGCTGAAATTTTAAGATGATGCAATTTACGACAATTGAGCATCATCAAGATTTATAATATAAGAGCGAAGCAACATTTACGCGGGAAGATCCATGAGCGAAAAAACCCTTACTGCCCTTGTCACCGGCGCTTCGCGCGGCATCGGCAAATGTATCGCGGAAAGCTTGGCCAAGGCCGGCTATCAGGTCTATCTGACCTATGCGAGCAAAGCGGCCGAGGCCGAAACAGCAGCCGAAGACATCAGGGCTGCCGGCGGCAAAGCCAGAGCCTTTCATCTGGACGTCAGTGACGCGCATTCCGTCAAAGACTTCTTTGCGACAGAAATCAAGGATAAGACGGATTTGCATATCCTGGTCAACAATGCCGGCATAACTGCGGACTCCTTGCTGATCAGCATGAAGGACGAAGACTTTGACAAAGTGCTGGATGTTGATTTAAAAGGCGCATTCATATGTACACGCGAAGCCGCCAGGATTTTGATCCGGCGCCGCTCCGGTCGTATTGTGAACATAGCCTCGGTAGTGGGACAGACGGGAAATGCCGGGCAGGCAAATTACTCCGCCGCCAAAGCCGGTCTCATAGGACTGACCAAAGCAACAGCAAAAGAACTCGCCGGACGCAACGTCACAGTGAACGCCGTGGCCCCGGGATTTATAGAAACCGATATGACCAGGGCACTGCCGGAAAGCGCGAAGGCGCAGTATCTGATGAACATCCCCTTAAAGCGCTTCGGCGCCCCTGAAGATGTAGCCGAAGCGGTTCTTTTTCTCGCCTCCGACAAGGCGGGATATATTACTGGACAAGTATTGGCCGTCAACGGCGGCATGTACTGCTGAGACGGCCGAATTGGCTGGAACGGCAAAATCGTTTGGCAATCCGAAACAACCTGGAGGAGACATGTCTGTTGAAGCTAAAGTGCAGAAAATCATTATGGATCAGCTTGGCGTTTCCGCTGACGAAGTAAAGCCAGAGGCTTCTTTTGTGGAAGACCTGGGGGCGGATTCGCTTGATCTCACCGAACTGATTATGGCTATGGAAGAGGAATTCTCTCTGGAAATCGACGATGAGGAAGCACAGAAGCTGCTCAAGGTAAAAGACGCCGTTTCCTACGTCGAAAAGCATACGGAATAATTCCTTGGGAAAGGGGAACGGGCTCGTGGGTTGCGGCTCCGTTTCGGTTGGTCGCGCCTCCCGCTTATTCCCTGCTGTGCCCGGGAGCGAATGCTTCGGGCAGTCATTAACCTTTTTGAAGGACTTCCGGATATGACCAAAAAACGCGTGGTGATAACCGGCCTGTCGGCTCTTTCCCCAATTGGCGGGAACCTTGCCGAAACTTGGGACAATCTCCTTGCCGGCAAGTCCGGTATCGCGCCAATCAGCGCTTTCGACGCCTCAGCCTTCGCCGCGCGCATTGCCGGGGAAGTCAAGGATTTCAATCCCGAGGCCTACGACATTCCGATGAAACAGGCCAGACGCATGGACCGCTTTGTGCAGTTCGCAGTAGCAACATCAATGATGCTGCTTAAGGACGCGGATTTCATAATTGATGATAAAAACGCGGAAGACGTTTCCGTCCTGCTCGGCGTTGGTCTCGGCGGCCTGAAGACCATTGAGGACTTCCACACCCGGCTGGTGGAAGCGGGACCGAACAAAATCTCGCCCTTTATGATCCCCATGCTGATATCCAATATGGGACCGGGACAGGTGTCAATTTTCACCGGCGCTCGGGGTCAGAATGCGGTCATCACCAGCGCCTGCGCCTCGGCCATGCACGCCATCGGCTATGCCTATTCGGAAATTCTTCTTGGAAGAACCGAATTCGCCATTACCGGCGGCGTGGAAGCCGTTGTAACCCCTATGGGCATCTCCGGATTTACCGCTTTAAAAGCCCTCAGCACGGCCAATGACACGCCGGAAAAAGCCTCCCGCCCCTTTGATCTGAACCGTAACGGTTTTGTTATGGGAGAAGGAGCGGGTATACTTTTCATCGAAAGCCTGGAATCCGCGCAAAAACGCGGGGCAAAAATTTATGCGGAAATAGTCGGCTTCGGCGCAACCGGCGATGCCTATCACATGACTGCGCCCAGGGACGACGGCGAGGGCATGGCCGGGGCTATGCGTAAAGCTGTCCAGGATGCGGGTCTCACGCCGGACGCTGTGGACCACATCAACGCCCATGGAACATCCACCTCGCTAAACGACGCTGCCGAAACAAAGGCCATAAAAAAAGTTTTCGGCAAACGTGCCTACGACATCCCCATCTGCGCCAATAAAAGTCAGGTTGGACACCTGCTTGGGGCCGCCGGCGGGATTGAAAGCGTGTTTGCCATACTTTCCCTGTACAAGGGCATCATTCCCGGCACGATAAATTATGAAACTCCAGACCCGGAGTGTGATTTGAATTACATGGGAAGCGGGCCGCAAAAAATCCAGGCCGAATACGCGCTCTGCAATTCTTTCGGCTTCGGCGGCACCAACGCCTGTATCCTTTATAAACATTACCAAGGGTCATAATAATGGATGAGCTTTTTCTCAGCGATCCGGCCGTTGCCAGGGCGATTTATCTGGAAACCCAGCGCCAGTTGAACAGGCTGGAGCTCATAGCCTCGGAAAACTTTGTTTCGCAGGCGGTGCGCGAAGCTCAGGGCAGCGTTCTCACCCATAAATATGCCGAAGGGTATCCGGGCAAACGCTATTATGGCGGTTGCGAATATGTGGATATAGTGGAAAATCTGGCCCTTGAAAGGGCGAAAAAACTCTTTCACGCCGAATATGTGAATGTGCAGCCCCACTCCGGCAGTCAGGCCAATATGGCCGCCTATCTGGGCACGGTGGAGATTGGCGCGACCATTCTCGGCATGGATCTGACCCACGGTGGACATCTGACCCACGGCAGTTCTGTGAATTTTTCCGGTCTCTTGTACAAATTCCATTCTTATGGCGTAAACCGGGAAACAGGCTACATCGACTATAACGAAGTCTTTGCCCTGGCCCGCAAACACAGACCGGCCCTGATCGTGGCCGGGGCCAGCGCTTATCCCCGCAGCCTTGATTTCCAGCGCTTTCGCTCCATAGCTGACGAGGTGGGCGCCAAACTTATGGTGGATATGGCCCATGTCGCCGGGCTGGTGGCCGTTGGCTTGCATCCGACCCCCATCGGTCAGGCCCATGTGGTGACGACCACCACGCACAAGACCTTACGCGGCCCGCGCGGCGGAATGATCCTGGCTGAGAAGGAGCTTGGGCAAACGCTTAACAGCAAAATATTCCCCGGCATCCAGGGCGGTCCGCTCATGCATGTGATCGCGGCCAAGGCCGTGGCCCTGGGTGAAGCCTTAAAACCCGAATTTCGCCGCTATCAGAAAAAAATACTTGAAAATGCATCTGCACTGGCGGCGGAACTCTCCGCCGCCGGCTTTAATCTGGTCTCCGGCGGCACGGACAACCACATGATGCTCATTGACCTGAGCAACAAAGACATTACCGGCAAGGACGCGGAAATTGCTCTGGACAAGGCGGGCATTACCGTAAACAAGAATACCGTGCCCTTTGAAACGCGTTCTCCCTTTGTGACTTCCGGCATCCGCATCGGCACTCCGGCCCTGACCACACGCGGCATGGACGCGCGCGACATGCGCAAAATCGCGGCCTGGATTAGGGAAATTCTGGATTCCGCCGACAATGAGAGCCGTCTTGCCGCCATCGGCCGCAAAGTGGAAAACTTCGCCTCCTCTTTCCCCCTCTTTGTCTGGTAATGTTTCGGCAACGCCCATGACGCGCCTGCCCTGGCCGCTTTATTTCATGAACATAACCCGGCTGGTGGCCGAGCGCTCCACCTGTCTGCGCCGCAAGGTCGGAGCGATAGCGGTCAAGGATAAACGCATTCTGGCCACCGGCTACAACGGCGCGCCGCGCAATATGCGCGACTGTCTGGAAATCGGTTGCCTGCGTATACAGGCGCGTGTGCCCTCCGGAGAAAGACATGAACTCTGCCGGGGCATCCACGCCGAACAGAACGTCATCATCCAGGCTGCCGTTCATGGAGTGTCCCTTGAGAGAGCTGTGATTTACTGTACGCATCAACCCTGTGTCATATGCGCAAAAATGCTCATCAACTGTGGTGTGGAAGCCGTATATTTTGAAAACGCCTATCCGGATCCCATGCCCCTGGAACTTTTTGCCGAAGCAGGCATTACCCTGGCCCGCCTTGAGGATTTACCGGAGTTTTCGTGTCCCGATCCGAACAAAACTTCTCTGAGTTGATGCTTGCGGCAGTATCCCTGGCCGCAAAACACAAATTCCTCACCCGCCCAAACCCATGCGTGGGCGCCCTGCTGGTCAGAGACGGTCTGATCCTGGCCCGGGGCGCGCATAAAGGCGCGGGTCTGCCGCACGCGGAAATTGAAGCCCTGGAAGACGCCCGGCAAAAAGGGGTTGACCCTGCCTCCTGCACCCTCGTCGTCACCCTGGAACCCTGCCGCCACCAAGGGAGAACACCGCCCTGCACAAATGCCCTGCTCGCCTCCGGCATAAAGAAAGTGGTGATCGGGGCACTGGACCCCAATCCCGAAGCCTCGGGCGGGGCGCAGATCTTGCGTGAGCACGGCCTGTCCGTTGAGACAGGCGTTGCGGAAGACAAATGCCTGGACCTTATTGACGATTTCATCACCTGGCAGACGACGGATCTGCCATATACCCTGCTCAAACTGGCCAGCACCCTGGACGGACGCATAGCCACGCGTACCGGGCATTCAAAATGGATAAGCTCCGTTGAGTCCCGCGCATATACGCACAAACTGCGACAGAGGGTGCAGGCCGTGCTGGTGGGCGGCAACACCTTTTATCAGGATAATCCGCGTCTTGACGCCCGTGCAAACTTGCAGGAGGAGACAGAGGCAGAAGGCGATCAAGGGTCTTTTGAACAGCCCCTGGCCGTGGTTGTGACCTCGCGTCTGCCCGATGCCGAGCAATCCCTGCATCTTCTGCAGGACAGCACGGCCCGCGCAGTTTTCTGGACGACTGCGGCGGCGGCGGCCAGCCCCAAGGCGGAGTCCCTGCGCCGCAAAGGTGTGAGCATCCTCGGTCTGCCCTCCAGAATCCTGGACCCCGAACACGGCCCCGGCATGCGCGCTGCCCTGGATTTAAGAGCGGGGCTGGTCTGGCTGCGGAAGAATCTCGGCTGCCACTATATTCTCTGCGAAGGCGGCGGCCGTCTTGGCCTTTCTCTCCTCGACAAAGGACTGATCCGGGAATTTATTCTGCACCTGGCGCCAAAAATCTTGGGAGACAACGAAGCCGTTCCTCTTTTTAACGGACTTGCGCCCCTGAACATTGATCAGTCCCTTAAATTACGCATTACGCAAAGCGCTCCTTTGGGGCCGGACATGATGCTGGTCATGCGCCCCGAACGTATTGGGGAACAAAACAGCACGAGTTGCCGCTGATGTTTACCGGACTTGTCGCGGGCCTGGGCGAGACACTGGCCGTAGATGCAAAAGATTCCGAAGCGCGTTTTTCCTTTCGCGTCCTTTTCCCTGTAAAGGACTGGAAGAAAGGTGAAAGCATCGCGATAAACGGGGTCTGTCTGTCCGTGGAGAGTTTCGGGAAAGATTCTTTTTGCGCCTATGCCTCGCGGGAGACCATGCGCCTGACCAACTTGAGCGCTCTGCGCCGGGGGGATCGGGTAAATCTTGAGCGCGCGCTCAGCCTCGGGGAACGCCTGGGCGGGCATCTGGTAAGCGGCCATGCGGACGGTATGGCCTGGATTGAGTCCATAAAAAAAATCGGGGACTCCAGGGTCATGCGCTTTACTTTCCCGGAGGAATTTTCCTCCCAGGTCGTTGCCAAAGGCTCAGTGGCCCTTGACGGAGTGAGCCTTACGGTTAACCATTGCGGCATCGGCTTCCTTGAGGTAAACATTATCCCGGAAACATTGCAAAACACAACGATCGGGTCCTGGAAAAAGGGCTATCGACCCAATTTTGAAACGGATCTGATCGGAAAATATGTGGCCAACATGCTGCAGCCCCTGACCGAAAAAAAATCCACCAGGGGGCTGGACCTGACTTTTTTGCGCGAAAACGGATTTTAAGGAGAAAGAATGCCCATCTGCACAGCCGAACAGGCCATTGAAGAAATTCGCAAGGGCCGCATGATCATCCTGGTGGATGATGAAGACCGTGAAAATGAGGGCGACATCACTATCGCCGCCCAGTTCTGCACCCCGGAAGTCATAAATTTCATGGCCACGCACGCGCGCGGTCTGATCTGCCTGCCCATGTCCCCGGAATGGTGCGACAAATTGCAGCTCCCCCTGATGACCCAGCGCAATGAGTCCGGTTTTGGAACCAATTTCACGGAATCCATTGAAGCCCGCCACGGCGTGACCACGGGCATCTCCGCCTATGACCGGGCCACGACCATTCAGACCGCCGTGGCCGACGATGTGAAGGCGGAAGATCTGGTCCGTCCGGGCCATGTTTTTCCCCTGCGCGCCAAAAAAGGCGGTGTTCTGGTGCGGGCCGGACAGACAGAAGGAGGAGTGGATCTGGCGCGTCTGGCGGGTCTGAAACCGGCGGCGGTAATCTGCGAAGTGCTCAAAGATGACGGCAACATGGCCCGGATGCCGGACCTTGTCCTTTTTGCCAAAAAACACGATCTCAAGATCGCCACCATAAAGGATCTTATCCGCTACCGCATGCAGAGCGGACTTCTTTCCGTAAAACGTCTGGCCGAAGCCAGACTGCCAACCCGCTACGGGGATTTCACCGTCATAGCCTACGAAAATGAACTGCACGACCATACCCATGTGGCCCTGGTCAAAGGCGCGCCAACCCCGGATACGCCCACTCTGGTGCGGGTCCACAGCGAATGCCTGACAGGAGATGTCTTTGGCTCCCTGCGTTGCGACTGCGGCGGACAAATCGCCGCCGCCCTGACGCGCATTGAGCAGGAGGGCACAGGGGTTGTGCTGTATATGCGTCAGGAAGGGCGCGGCATCGGTCTGGCCAACAAGATCAAGGCCTATGCCTTACAGGACAAAGGTCTGGATACTGTTGAGGCTAACCGGCGGCTCGGCTTTCCTGCGGATCTGCGCGATTACGGCATAGGCGCGCAAATTCTCGTCGATCTGGGCATCCGCAAAATGCGTCTGATGACCAATAATCCCAAAAAGATCGTCGGTCTCGAAGGTTACGGACTGGAAGTGTCGGAACGCATTCCTTTGGAACTGGAGGCCTGCGAATTCAACTCCGCCTATCTGCAAACCAAACGGGACAAGATGGGACATCTGCTTTTTCTGAATAACTGCAAAGGCTGTGGCGAATGATGATTGTCATCCTGCTTAAAAACGCACCGGAGCATATCCTGTTATGAAAAATTCCCTTCTGACCATTGAAGGCCAGCTTTCCGCCGCCGGACTCAAAGTGGCCGTTGCGGCAAGCCGCTTCAACTCCATAATTGTGGACCGCCTTGTGGACGGGGCTGTGGATTACCTCACGCGTCACGGGCTGGAGCGTGAAAACATCACCCTTGTGCGCCTGCCGGGAGCTTTCGAGTTGCCTGTGGTCTGCCAGAAACTGGCCCGCAGCGGAAAATTTGACGGCATTGTGGCCTTGGGAGCCGTGATTCGCGGGGCAACGCCGCACTTTGACTTTGTGGCCTCCGAAGCGGTCAAGGGCTTGGCCCTTGTAAGCCTCGATACGGGTGTCCCCATCGGCTTCGGGCTGCTGACCACGGACGATGTCGAACAGGCCGTTGAACGCGCGGGCGCGAAGTCCGGCAACAAGGGCGCTGACGCTGCCTCCGCCATGCTTGAAACCATCCGGGTGCTTGAGCAATTATAAATGGCGGGGGATAAAAAAAAATACCGGGGGGCGGAGCGGGCTTTCGCCTTTAAAGTACTCTACGGAATCAGCTTTTCCCCGGTCCAGGACGAGGAGGCCCTGCGCGCGGCTTTTCTGAATTTCCCGGAACGCCCGGAAGGTCTGGACCCCGCGGACAGCTACGCCTGGCGTCTGGTTTTGGGCGTCTGGACAGAACAGATCTCTCTGGACGCCGACCTGTCCTCGCATTTACGCAACTGGCGCATGGAGCGCATAGGCAGGGTAGAGAGCGCCATCCTGCGTATCGCCCTTTTTGAATTAAGGCGCAATGACCCGGATGCTCCGCCCAAGGTCGTCATCAATGAGGCGATTGAACTGTCAAAACAATACTGCGATGATAAATCGAGAATTTTTGTGAACGGGCTGCTGGATAACGCGGCAAAAATCCTGCGCGAAAAAAAAACTCCACCCGCGCCCGCCCCCTGAAAACCGTGCAGTCCTAAACTGTCAGCAGACGAGCTATGAAATACAATCCGCGTGAACTTGAAGGCAAATGGCAAAAATTCTGGGAGGACAAAGGCTCTTTTCAATGCCCGGACGAAAGCCCCAGACCCAAATATTACTGTCTGGAGATGTTTCCCTATCCTTCAGGCAAAATCCATATGGGGCATGTACGCAATTATTCCATAGCCGATGTCGTGGCTCATTTCAAAAGAATGCAGGGGTACAACGTCCTGCACCCCATAGGCTGGGACGCCTTCGGTCTGCCCGCCGAAAACGCGGCCATCCAAAACAATACGCATCCGGCCAAATGGACTTATGCGAATATTGAGCATATGCGCTCCCAGTTAAAACGCCTGGGGTTTTCTTATGACTGGCGACGCGAGGTGGCGACCTGTGATCCCGAATATTACCGCTGGGAACAGCTTTTTTTCATCAAATTTTTTGAGAAGGGACTGCTCTTTCGCAAAAAGGCCGCCCAGAACTGGTGCCCCCGCTGTAATACGGTTCTCGCCAATGAACAGGTTGAGGAAGGACTCTGCTGGCGTTGTGAATCTCCTGTAGAACAAAAGGAACTTACCCAATGGTTTTTGCGCATCACGGATTACGCGCAGGAGCTACTCGACGATCTGGAAAAACTGGAGGGCGGCTGGCCGGAACGGGTCCTCACCATGCAGCGCAACTGGATGGGCAAATCCATAGGCGCGGAGATCCGCTTTAACATTGAGCAAAGCGACAAATTCCTGCCTGTTTTCACAACCCGGCAGGATACGGTGTTCGGCGCGACCTTTATGAGCATCGCTGCGGCCCATCCCCTGCTTGAGGAAATAATCGCCGGAACAGGACAGGAAAGCGCGGTGCGCACTTTCGTCAATCAGCTCCAGAAAACGGATACCCGAGAACAGATCGGCGAAGCCCAGGAAAAAGAGGGCGTGTTTACCGGTCGTTACTGCACAAACCCCTTCAACGGCGAGCGTATGCCCATCTGGGTGGCCAACTTTGTGCTCTCCGGATACGGGACCGGCGCGGTCATGGGTGTTCCCGCGCATGACCAGCGCGATTTTGAATTCGCAAAAAAATACTCTCTGCCGATCCGTGTGGCCATTCAGCCGGGGAATATCCCGCCTCTTGACCCCAAAAGCATGATCGAGGCCGTGCCCGAGGCAGGCGTCATGGTCAATTCCGGGACCTTCAGCGGCCTTAACAACGAGGAAGGCAAGGCGCGCCTTGCCGCTTACCTGGAAGAAAAAGGTCTCGGCAAAAGAAGCGTGAACTGGCGGCTGCGCGACTGGAACGTCTCGCGCCAGCGTTATTGGGGCACGCCTATCCCGATTGTCTACTGCGACAAATGCGGGGTGGTTCCGGAAAAAGAAGAAAATCTGCCCATTCGTCTGCCCCTGGATGTGGTCGTCCATCAAGACGGCCGCTCCCCCCTGCCGGATACCCCGAAATTTTACGAATGCACCTGCCCCCGTTGCGGTGGCAGGGCCAGACGCGAGACAGACACCTTTGACACCTTCGTGGAATCCTCTTGGTATTTTCTGCGCTACACGGACTCTGCCAACCGCTCCGCCGCCTTCGACAAGGACAAAGTCACCCGTTGGCTGCCGGTGGACCAATATATCGGCGGCGTGGAACACGCCATTCTTCACCTTTTGTACTCGCGTTTTTTCGTCAAGGCCCTGCGGGATTGCGCTTTTCTCCCCGCTGTTGAAGCCCTGGACGAGCCTTTCGCCAACCTGCTCACGCAGGGCATGGTGCTTATGGGCGGCAAGAAAATGTCCAAATCCAAGGGCAACACGGTTGACCCCTCGGAAATGATTGACCGCTACGGCGCCGACACCGTCCGCCTCTTCTGCCTTTTCGCCGCTCCGCCGGAGCGGGACTTTGACTGGACAGAATCCGGCATTGAAGGCGCATACCGTTTTGTCAACCGCCTCTGGCGTCTGACTGTCGAACTCGCGGGCAAAATTCCGGTCTTAAACGCCTGCGAGGCTTCCCCGGCTGACGCCACCCTGCCCAGGGCGCGCGAACTGCGCCGCAAGGAACACGCGGCTGTAAAAAAGACCGGGGAAGACATAGCCGACCGTTTCCAGTTCAACACCGCCATTGCCTCCGTTATGGAACTGGTGAACCTTATTTATCTGGTCAAGGACGAACTTCTTGCGGATGAAGGCGGCAAACGTGTTCTTGGCTCCTCCATCTTTACCACCCTGACTCTGCTCTTTCCCTTTACTCCCCATATCTGTGAAGAACTGCGGGAGATACTCGGCGCACCCCTGCCCCTTACAGAAAGACCCTGGCCCACTTACAACGAAGACGCGTTGAGCGCGGAGACGCTGACCATTGTGCTGCAGGTCAACGGAAAACTGCGTGGAAAAATTGAAGTGGCGGCGGATGCGGGCGAAGAGGCCGTCAAAAACGCGGCTCTGGCAGATCCCAATATACAAAAACACCTGCAGGGACTTACGGTAAAAAAGGTGCTCTATGTCCGGGACAAACTTGTCAATGTGGTCGCGGACTAAGGTCGCGCGCCTGTCCATCGCAACGGCTTGCAGACTTTGCCTGCAAGCTCTGCCGCGCTCTGCGCTCTTGTTAAGGCTCGGCTTTTGTCTGGTAGCGGCGCTGTTTTGCGCGGGCTGCGGCTATACTCTGGCCTCGGACTCGCCTTCAGTGATGGGAGAGGGACTAAAAACCCTGAAAGTCAAAGGAGTTGATTACCCGACGCTGCAACCCTGGCTGCCCAATTCCATCCGTTCCGTCCTGCGGGATGAAGTTGGGGCGCGTTATCTCGCGCAATGGGTTGACAGTGGTCCGGCCGATTATGAGATCCAGATAAATGTAACCTCTTTTACGAACCGCTCCTGGATCAGCTCGGAAATCGACACCACAGAAATCTTCGCCTCCTCGATGACCATTGTAGCCGTGCTATACAGCGCCAGCGATAACAAGGAAGTATGGCGCTCAAGGCCGATCAGCTATTCTGAATATGAAAGGGAAGTGGACGAAAAAGTCGTTTCCACAACCATTATCCGCCAAATCATACGGCGCTTGTGCGACGAGATGCGTAACAGCTTCTGATATTGTGAACACAACAACGCCTATGCCCCGCCCGGCCTTTTCCGTCTGTCTTTGCCCGGACAGCCGTCTTTTGCAGCTCAGGCTGCAAGCCCTGCTCAAGGCGCACCCACCGGCAAAAGACAAGGAATGGCTGCAGACGGTCTTCTGGGGAGACGAGGGGCTGTCCGCCTCTTTCTGGGAAAACCTCACTCTGCAAAGCCTTTTCGCCCAACCCCGGGCTCTGGTGTTGCGCAAGACCGAAGCCCTGCCCGCAATACTTCTTGAAAAACAGCTTTCCCCCGCCCTGATCGCCTGCCTGGGGCGAAATGGAGAAGCCGCAAATCCTCTGATCTGGCCGCTCGTTTGCATTGAAAGCGCCTTTGACAAGGAAAAAGCCAAAATTCCCGCGCATATTCAGCGCCTGCCTTTTTACACCAAAGCGGAGGCCCTCGGTCTTATAGACATAAATCCGCCCCTGACCGGGAAAAAAATTTCCGACTATATCAACGCCGAAACCCGGCGGCTCGGCATAAAACTAACAAGCCGGGAACTCTTCACCTTGGCCGGGGCCCTGCCTCCGGACGCGGCCCTGATCGACGGCGAACTGGAAAAACTCTCCCTGTGCCGCGATGCCGAAGGCAAGCTGCCGGAGGAGGCCCTGAGTCTGATCGGAAATGCGCATGAACTGGGCATTTTTGAAATGCTGCGCATTTTGCAGCAACAAGGTAACAGTCTGGATGCCTGGAAGCGCATTCTTAAAGACCGTCTGGCCGGAGACAACATGATTTTCGGATTTCTCGCCATTCTCCAACGGGAAGCTCGCCTGCTCTGGCAATGCCTCAAAGGTCCCGCCCCGGCCTTGAGCGAATTCGCCCTGCGCCAGAAAAAACAGGCGGCGGCCAAACTTGGGACAGAAGGCACAGCCGCTCTCTGGGATATCGCCATTCAGGCGGAAAAAGGTATAAAATCAGGGGCGCGCAGCCCGGATCAAGCTCTGGATATGCTCGCCGCCGACTTGTTTGCGCTTTTCGGAGGCTTTGGCCGGACATAGGCTTTTTGTAGATGCTCAAGCGTAACTTGCTCCAATTTGACAAAGCGTAAAGCGGACTTATTTGTCTGTGAACGTCTATAATCAGCGAGGCCAACTTATGACAGATCGCCCGGATTCCCCGGATAGCGCAAATCTATCGCCCTCCGCCCCGGATCAGGAGACCAACCCGGCCACACGGCGGGGCGAAAACAGCCATCAGGAATCAGACACTGACAACCGCCCGGACCTGCCCGGACAAATTCCGGTTCTGCCGGTCCGCGATGTTGTAATATTCAATTATACCATCCTGCCCCTTTTTGTGGGTCGTGACACCTCGGTTCAGGCTGTCGAAGCCGCGCTCCAGAGCAACCGTTATCTTCTGATCCTCACCCAGAAAGATGAACAGGTGGAGAAACCCGGTCCCGAAGATCTGCACAAAATCGGCACGGTGGTCATGATCATGCGCATCCTTAAACTTCCCGACGGCCGCCTCAAACTGCTGGTACAGGGAGTAAGCAGGGCTTGCGCGCTGGCAATTTCCGAAGACAAACCGTACATGGAAGCTGAAATTGAGCCCCTGCCGGAACCGGAAGACATTCACCCGAGCGTGGAACTGGAAGCCATGATACGCGCCGCGCGCGAACAGAGCGAACGTATTCTCGCCTTACGCGGCATGGCTTCACCCGATATCATCAATGTCCTGAACTCCATAGAACATCCGGGACGTCTTTCGGATCTTATTGCCTCAAATCTGCGCCTTAAAATTTCCGAAGCCCAGGAACTGCTCGAATGCCTTGACCCGGTAGAAAGGCTTAAAATAGTCAACGAGCATCTGGCCAAGGAAGCCGAGGTAGCCTCCATGCAGGCCCACATCCAGGAAACGGCCCGCGAAGGCATGGACAAAGCGCAGCGGGAATACTATCTGCGCGAACAGCTCAAGGCCATCCGCAAGGAGCTCGGCGAAAAGGCTGTGAACGATGACAGTGACATAGCCGAACTGACGGAAGCCCTGGAAAAGGCCAAGCTTCCGGCGGAGGTGCAGAAAGAAGCGGACAAACAGCTTAAGAGACTGTCCACAATGCACCCGGAATCTTCCGAAGCCGGGGTGGTGCGCAACTATCTGGAATGGCTGGCCGAACTTCCCTGGACCAAAACTTCGCGCGACCGCTTGAACATCCTCAAGGCCAAGACGATTCTGGACGAGGACCACTACGGTCTGGAGAAGGTTAAGGACCGCATCCTTGAATTTTTGTCCATACGCAAACTCAACCCCAGATCCAAAGGTCCAATCCTCTGCTTTGTCGGTCCTCCCGGCGTCGGCAAAACCTCGCTCGGACGGTCCATAGCAAGATCCATAGGCCGGCGCTTTCAGCGCATGTCCCTGGGGGGCATGAAAGATGAAGCGGAAATACGCGGTCACAGGCGCACCTATGTTGGCGCATTGCCCGGACGCATTATCCAGAGCATCAAGCAGGCCGGGACGCGCAACCCCGTGCTCATGCTGGACGAGGTCGATAAAATCGGTTCCGATTTCAGGGGCGACCCTTCATCCGCCCTCCTGGAAGTACTGGACCCGGAACAGAACTGCAATTTCAGCGATCATTTTTTGAACCTGCCCTTTGATCTGTCCAAAGTGACCTTCATCTGCACGGCCAATTATCTGGAAAACATCCCCGGTCCCCTGCGCGACCGCATGGAAATCATCCGTCTCCCCGGCTATACGATGCAGGAAAAGATCGGCATCGCCGAGCGTTTTCTGATTGCCCGGCAAAAAAAGGAAAACGGACTTAAGGACAAGGACATAAGTTTCGCCGGTCCGGTCCTGAAAGAAATTATCCGGGGCTATACCCGCGAAGCCGGGGTGCGTAATCTGGAACGCGAGATAGGCAGTATCTGCCGCAAACTCGCCCGCAAAAAAGCCGAGGGGAACAAAGGACCATTTACAGTGACCGAGGATTCCCTAAAGGATCTTCTGGGCGTGCCCAGGTTTCTGGACGATGATCTGGAAAACAAGCCCCTGCCCGGACTGGCCGTGGGCCTGGCCTGGACCCCCTACGGAGGTGAAGTGCTGAATGTGGAAGTTTCCATCATGCCGGGCAAAGGGGCGCTGACCCTGACCGGACAGCTCGGCGATGTGATGAAAGAAAGCGCTCAGGCCGCAGTCACTTACGCCCGCAGTCACGCCTCGGAACTCGGCATAGACCCGAAGTTCAACGCGAAAACGGATCTGCACGTGCATGTGCCGGCCGGAGCTACCCCCAAAGACGGCCCCTCGGCCGGTGTTACCCTGGCCGTGGCTCTGGTTTCCGCCTTAAGCGGAAAATCCGTGCGCAACGGCCTGTGCATGACCGGAGAAATAACCCTGCGCGGACGCGTTCTGCCCGTGGGCGGCATCAAGGAGAAAATCCTGGCCGCCGTTGCCCACGGCTTGTCCGATGCCCTTATTCCCAAACAGAATAAAAAGGATCTGGAAGAGATCCCGGCGGATTTGCTCAAACAGATCCGGGTGCATACAGTTGACCGGCTTGATGAAGCCCTGGACTTCGCTTTTTCCGCTCCTGCCCCAAAAAAGACACGAAAGAAAACGGCGTAGCAGCCTGAACGCATTGATTTTATTCCCGATTTCCCTCTTCACTCCGGCTGCGCAGAATATCGCCGTATTCCTCGGCGTAGATGCCCAGCATAACAGCCACAAAACCCAGAATCATCGGACCGTAAAGCAGTCCGAAGACGCCGAAGACATTGATGCCGCCCAGGATGGACATAAAAATGAAGATGATCGGCATCTTCGCTCCGCCGCGCAGAAGAATTGGGCGCAGAATACTGTCGATGCCCGTCACCAGAATGCCGCACCAGAAAAGCAGGAAAAGCGCGCTTGTCCATTGGTCCGTGATCAACAGGGCGATAACCGCCGGCCCCCAGACCAATCCGGTTCCGATCACGGGAACAAAGGCGGCGAAGACCATGACCGCCCCCCAGAAGAGGGCGGGAATCCCGACAATGGCCAGACCCACGCCTCCTGCGATGCCCTGCAGCACGGCCACGCAAAAGCCTCCCACGAGTACGGAGCGCGACATTTTACGCAGGCTTTCCATCACCACTTCCGTCTGTGAGGGTTTGAGGGGCAGCAGGTAGGACATGCGCCGGACCAGGGCTTCCCCGTCCAGAAAGAGGAAGAACATAATCAGCAGGACCAGCACCAGATTGCCGAAAAAGGCCAGAGTATTGCCCAGCAGGGATGAAGCCTGACGCAACAGGAACTGCCCGGCCTGGCTGGAGAAGCTGGAGAGTTCCTGGCGTATGTCTTCGATATTGATTTTGAATTCCGGGATATACTCCTGCAGGCTAAGCAACAGCGGCTCGACGCGCGAGTGCAAAACCTCGGTCCAGTGCGCCTCGCCGAGCCATTGATTTACGGCGCTGATACTGCTTTTGGCCTGGGGGATAAGACCGGCCACAAAAAGCCAGATCAGCGCGGCCAGAAGCAGAGTTATACAGGATAAAACAATGCTGGCGGCCGGAATCTTTCTGCCCCGGGTCAGGACAAGGGCTCTGCGGTACATGGGGAAACTGATGGCGGTGAACACGCAGGCCATGATGATGCTGTGCAGGAAAGGACGCATGAGGCTGAAAAGCAAATAGAAGGCGAAGAGAAGCAGGACAAGGAAGAAGCGGAAAAAGACGCTGCGTCCTTCCGGCTGCATGGCCGCTCTGGGGCTTTCCGGATCTTCCGCGCTCACTGGCCTTTCCTGCTTTTTTCATCCTCTTTGGCTCGCTCCCAGAGGACATTTTTTTCTTCCATGTCCAGGGCTGTGAAATCCTGACCCTTTTTGTACGCGGCCTCTTCCATAAAGGCGAAGCGTCCAAGAAAACGCCGTGTGGCAGCGTCCAGGGCCGCTCCGGCCTTGATGCCCCTGCGCCTGCCCAGTTCCACCAGGGTCAAAAGCAGATCGCCGAGTTCATGTTCCTGGGATTCTTTATTGTCGGAGGCAAAGGCGTCCAAAAGTTCCAGCCATTCGGCCTCCACCTGCTGTTCGACATCGGAATCCGAATCCCAGGTGAATCCGGCGCTTGCCGCCCTGGAGTTCAGACGGTAGGCCTTGAGCAGGGGGGGAAGGCTGGCGGGCAGGCCGGCGAAAATCCCGGACGGCTTTTCGGAAGCTTCGGCGTGTTCCTGGCGTTTGATGCGTTCCCAGGTCGCCAGCACATCTTCTTTGGATGCGCACACGGCATCGGAAAAGACATGGGGGTGGCGGCGGATCATCTTGATTTTACTGCCTTCAAGAACATCCGCCAGGGTGAAGTCCCCTGTCTTCTCATAGAGCAGCCCAATAAATATGAGCAGAAAAAACACATCACCCAGTTCTTCGGCCGCATCGGCGCGTCCGCCCTGCCGGATGGCCGCCGCCAGTTCGTGGGCTTCTTCAATCACATAATCGCAAAGGCTGGCCGGGCTTTGCGCCCGATCCCAGGGGCAGCCTTCCGGGGAAATAAGTTTTTGCAGAACATCCTGCAACGCGGTAAATTTTTCGGCAGAAGGGTTCACTTCAGTCACCTTTGAGCGGAGGGCTTCAGTTTAGGAAGGAGGGGAGAAGGGAGCGGGCGAAAACGACCAGAAAATCCATGTGAACAGCCAAAACGGATTTTTTCAGGAAAGGCGAATCCGGCACAAAACGCTGCATCAGGGCAATGGCCACGGCGCAGACAAAAAGACCCTTGCCAAGGCCAATCAGCGCCCCCAGCAGACTGTCCAGCCGGGCCTCCGGGGTCAGAATCCGGCGGGCGACAAGCGAACACAGGGAAACGACTATCATGGACGCGGCGAAGATCACTGCGTAGGAAATGCCGTTGGCCCATTTGGGTTCGGATATTATTCCGTCAAACTGCGGAACTACCAGGGGGTAAAAACGTCCGGCCAGGAAAAAACCCAAAAAGATGCCAGCAAAGCCCGCCATTTCGCTGATAAGGCCGCGCAGCATTCCGCGCACAAGAAAAAGGAGCAGCAATATGCCGAGCCCTATATCCAGGATACTGATCACAAAAGCCTCCTCATACTTCAAGGTAAGCAATCTTCAGCAATACAGCCCCTGTTGTCAACGATAATTTACGGCCTGGGGACGGCGATCCCGATTCGGAAAAATCTCGCCCGCAATTTGCAAAAAATTCGCTTGACTTCGCTTTCGGTATAGGTAAAACAGCTCTAAACTGAATGTGATTAAGCATATCAACTCAAACAGGCAATAAAAAGCAGGCAAGTGCGGAAAGCTTTCTGGATCGAAAACAGCCGGCGAGGCAACGTCAGGCAAACAGTCAGGCCCGCAACCGCTAGGCTGGATCTTTTCCGCAAACCGGCGCCTTATATATCAGACCTTTTCAGGGCGGCATCCATTGTCCGCCGGGGGTTGGCAAAGATATACGTGATGCCCCAAGCCGCATCCTTGAACAGTTGTTTTTTTAAGCATCTAGCGATGCTGTCTCCATAGCAGATTTACCGGCTTAAAATGCGGTAACATGAGGATCCGGTCATCCTCATGCATTTTATGGACCGGCCCGGAAACCAGTTAAATCAACATACAGGAGAGAAAGCATGGTTCAATTTATCAGCCTTGAAGAAGCGGCGGCCCTGGTCAAAGACAATGACACCATTGCTACGGAAGGCTTTTTGCGCAACGCCTTTCCGGAACAGTTGTCAATCGCCCTCAAGGAACGTTTCCAGAAGACCGCTTCCCCCAAAGGACTTACCCTCATCTATGCGGCCGGACAGGGCGGCGGCGCGGGAACCGGACTTGACCACATTGCCCAGGAAGGTCTGTTGAAACGGGTTATCGCCGGGCACTACAATTTGAGCCCCAGTCTCGGCAAGCTGATCGCCGAAAACAAAATCGCCGCCTACAACCTCCCCCAGGGAACCATTTCCCAGTTGTACCGCGACACTGCGGCGGGCAAGGTGGGAACCATTACCCATGTCGGCCTTAAAACTTTTGTGGACCCGCGCGTGGACGGCGGCAAGCTCAACGCCCTGGCCAAGGAAGACGTGGTCGAAGTCGTCAACGTCGGAGGACGCGAACAACTGCTGTACAAGGCCCAGCCTCTGAACTGCTGCTTCCTGCGCGGCAGCTATGCCGACGAAAAGGGCAACATTTCTCTGGACAGAGAAGCTGTAACCCTGAACGGACTGTCCATTGCCCAGGCGGTAAAGAGAAACGGCGGCAAGGTCATTGTCCAGGTCGGGCAGATAGTGAAGGCCGGCAGCCTTCCGGCCAAGTCCGTGCACATCCCCTTCATTTATGTGGACGCGGTAGTGGAAGTGCCTTTTGAAATCCAGACGGCGGAAGCGGCCGCCGGCTTTGTTGACGTGTATTCCGGCGAGCGTCGTATTCCGACGAACTCCCTGCCCCCCCTGCCTCTTGATGAACGCAAAATCATCGGCCGGCGCGCGGCCTTCGCACTTACCCCCAATTCCATCGTCAACCTGGGTATCGGCATGCCGGAATCCGTGGCCATGGTGGCCAACGAAGAAGGCATCGGCGATTACATGACCCTGACTGTGGAATCCGGCCCCATAGGTGGCGTTCCCGCCGGTGGTGTTATCTTCGGCGCCGCAGTCAACCCTGACTGCATTCTGGACCAGGCCTATCAGTTCGACTTCTACGATGGCGGCGGTCTGGATCTGGCCTATCTGGGCCTGGCCGAATGCGATGAGAAAGGCAACATCAACGTCAGCAAAATGGGACCACGCGTCACCGGCTGCGGCGGTTTCATCAACATCACCCAGAACGCCAAACGCCTCTTCTACTGCGGCACCTTTACCGGCAAGGGCCTGAAAATAAAGGCTGAAAACGGCAAACTCGTCATCGTGCAGGAAGGTTCCATCAAAAAGTTCGTAAAAAAAGTCGGGCATGTGACCTTCAGCGGCGAATACGCCGCCCAGATCGGTCAGCCCGTGCTTTATATAACGGAACGCGCCGTGTTCGAGCTACAAAAGGACGGACTGCATCTCATTGAGGTAGCGCCCGGCATCGACGTTGAAAAAGACATTCTGAAC
This sequence comes from Desulfovibrio sp., assembly GCA_031260965.1. GTDB lineage: Bacteria > Desulfobacterota > Desulfovibrionia > Desulfovibrionales > Desulfovibrionaceae > Frigididesulfovibrio. Next base: position 40,608 of record JAISKK010000065.1, read on the forward strand.
CAGATGGAGTTCAAACCGATTATCAAAGGTTCGCCCAAGCTGATGGACGCCAGAATTTTCAAAGACGCGGTCATCGGACTCGGCAAATAGCTAAAACGGCTTTTCCTTGCGCCTCCCCTCTCCTTACGGACCCGAGGCGCAAAAAATATTCTCAGGTTTAAGGGATTGAAAGAGTTATATGTCCAGTCAACCTCTTGCTATGAAGGAGTTAGAACATGGCTTATGAGAATCTGCTTTTTGAAGTTGAAGGAAAGATTGCCATCATCACCATGAACCGTCCGAAAGCCCTCAACGCGCTGAACGACGGGCTGCTGAAAGACCTGAACTCCGCCCTGGACGAAGTGTCCGGCAACGCGGATATCAAGGGCGCAATCATCACCGGAGCCGGGAAGTCCTTTGTGGCCGGCGCGGATATCAGCCAGATGGCCGACTATACTCCGGAAGAGTGCCGGGCCTATATGGGATATGCCCAGCAGACCTTCAACCGCATCGAATCCATTGAAAAACCGATCATGGCCGCAGTAAACGGCTATGCCCTCGGCGGCGGCAACGAACTGTGCATGGCCTGCGATTTCCGCTATGCCAGTGAAGCGGCCCTTTTCGGACAGCCCGAAGTGAACCTCGGCATCATGCCCGGTTTCGGCGGCAGTCAGCGTCTGCCCCGGCTTGTGAACCCCGGCGTGGCCAAGGAAATTATTTTCTCCGGTCGTAATCTCAAGGCGGATGAAGCCCTGAAGATCGGTCTGGTCAGCAAGGTCACGGCCCCCGACGACCTGCTCCCCGAAGCCAAAAAAATTATGGCGACCATAGTCTCCAAACCCGCGCATTCCCTGCGCTACTGCAAGGTTTCCATCAACAGGGGCCAGGACACCGACCTGTACAAGGCCATTGAACTGGAACTGGATCTGGTGTCTTTGTGCTTCTCCTCACCCGATCAGAAAGAAGGCATGAAAGCCTTCCTGGAAAAACGCCCCGCTCAGTTCAAGAGCTGATTGCAAAAGAAGCGGACAAAGCTGCGGCCGAGGGTTATCCAAGGCATGTCTGCTCGGACGCTGCATAAGCGGCGGTGAATGCTGCCCGCGCCATCCGGAGGAACATATGGCAAGGGGTTGCCGACTTTGTCGGCAACCCTGAGCGGCCACCGGCAAGGCGAAGGCTAATTGCGTTACACAACACGCCAACTTTATAACTCTGGAGATGATGTATTATGGTTATCGGCATTCTAGCTTCACTCCTTCTCTTAACGCTCATCGCGTACAGGGGTCTCTCGGTCATCCTGTTCGCCCCGGTCTGCGCCTTGCTCGCCTGCATAACCGCAGGCTGGCCGCTTCTGCCTTCCTACACGGAAATTTTCATGACCCGCGGCGTTATTTACGTCAAAAACTTCTTCCCCATCTTCCTGCTCGGCGCCGTGTTCGGCAAGGTCATGGAAGAAAGCGGCTGCGCCCGCTCCATCGCCAAACTTTTCGCTGAAAAGCTCGGCTCCAAACACGCCTGCATAGCCGTGGCCACGACCACAGCCGTGCTCACTTACGGCGGCATCAGCATGTTCGTGGCGCCTTTCGCGGTTTATCCTTTCGCCTACGCCCTGTTCAAGGACGCCGGCATTCCGCGCCGCCTCATTCCCGGCTCCATCTGCATAGGCACCTTTACCTTTGCCATGACCTGCATGCCCGGTTCCCCGCAAATTCAGAACATGATTCCGGCCAACTACTTCGGCACGACCCTGTATGCCGCCCCCGTATTCGGCATCTGCGGCACCATCCTGCTGGCCGGCATGAGCATGATCTGGATCGGCTGGCGTCAAAGGAAACTCATGCACGAGGGTTTCGGCGAACTCGACACGCGGTCCACGACCAACCTGGACGACGGCGTGGAACTGCCCAATCCGGTACTGGCCCTGATTCCCTGCGCAGTGGTGCTGGTAGGAAACGTGGTATTCACCACCATACTCGCGGGTCAGGATCCTTTTTACATTATGGGCAAGTTCACGCCCTTGTTTGATAAATCCGTCCTGGACTTCGTGCCCAAGAAAGGCCTGGAAACCCTGGTCGCGGGCAGAATCCCGGTAGCCAACTGGGCCCTGCTGATCTCCCTGATCCTCTCCATCATTGCGGCCATAGCCGTCAGCTTCAAACAGTTCTCGATCCGCAAGAACCTTGGCGCCACCCTGAACGCCGGCGCCCTCGGCTCCCTGCTCGCCATCATGAATACGGCCTCCGAAGTCGGCTACGGCAACGTGGTCAGCTCTCTGCCCGGCTTTAACTCCGTCAAGGAGTTCCTGATGAGCGTCAGGTTCGGCGACGGCCCGCTGATGTCCGAGTTCCTCACCGTCAACGTGCTGGCCGGCGTTACCGGATCGGCCTCCGGCGGCATGAGCATCGCCCTGGAAGCCATGGGTAAAACCTTTCTTGACTGGGGCGCCAGCGCCAACCCGGTCATTGGTCCCGAGCTGTTGCACCGTGTCGCGGCCATGGCCTCCGGCGGTCTGGACTCCCTGCCGCATAACGGCGCCATCATCACGCTTATGGCCATCACCGGCATGACCCATCGCCAGTCCTATCCGGACTGCGGCATGGTCTCCGTTGTCATGCCCATAGTGATTACCTTTGTGCTGGTTGTTATCTGGACCATATTCGGATTTACCTCATAAATCCGTTTTCTCTGGCAAAACGCGTCTCCCGTGGGGTTTTAGCCAACCCCACGGGAGACGGCGGTTGAAAGGACCCCAGGCATTTTTTAAAAAACCCACGCTAATCCAAGGACAAGAAGAAATGTCTCCTTTAACGGTACGCATTCCCGCCGCCCGCGTTGAGGGCAATTTTTCCCGTGCGGCCTTCGCTCTTGCTCTTTTGGGCCTGACTGCAATTTTTCTTTTCTCCTTTCCCGAGGCCGGGCTGTGCGCGGGGGGGCTGCACGAAGCCAGCGAAAAACTCGGCGCCCAGTTCTCAATATTCTGGATCCTGCCCTTTGTCTGCATGCTGCTCTCCATCGCCATTGGCCCCTTGGCCGCGCCCCATTTCTGGGAACACCATTACGGCAAGGTAGCCGCATTCTGGGGACTGGCCTTTCTTGTTCCTTTCGCCCTGCTCTATGGTTTTTCCCTGGCAGTCTATCAATTTATGCACGCCATGCTGCAGGAATACATTCCCTTCATCATCCTGCTTTTGGCCCTCTTTACCGTAGCCGGCGGCATCCGCCTGAAAGGAACCCTGGCCGGAACCCCGGCCGTGAACACAGGCCTTTTGGCCGTCGGGACTTTACTCGCAAGCTGGATGGGTACCACGGGCGCGGCCATGCTTTTAATCCGCCCCCTGCTGCGGGCCAACTCGCACCGCCGCTATAAAGTCCACAGCGTGGTCTTTTTTATTTTCCTGATTGCCAATATCGGCGGCTCGCTGACCCCGCTCGGAGACCCGCCCCTCTTCCTGGGCTTCTTGCAGGGCGTGGACTTTTTCTGGACCCTGACCCATGTCTTCCAGCCCACGCTGATTGCCGCCTGCGTTCTGCTCGCCCTGTACTTCGTCCTTGACACGGTGCTCTACGGCAAAGAAGGCCGTCCGGTGCATCCGGAGGCCAACAGCGGCGAAAAACTGGCCCTGGACGGGAAGGTCAACTTCCCCCTGCTGGCCTGCATAGTGCTTCTGGTGCTCATCAGCGGCGTGTGGAATCCGCATGTGGAATTTTCGATCTATGAAGTACACCTTGAATTGCAGAACATCATGCGCGATATCCTGCTCCTGGCCGTAGCCTGCGCTTCCTGGAAACTCACTTCACAGGAATGCCGCAAACTGAATGAATTCAGTTGGGGCCCCATCCAGGAAGTCGGAAAACTTTTCCTGGGCATCTTCATCAGCATGATTCCGGCCCTGGCCATCCTCAAAGCCGGCAGCAACGGCGCCCTGTCCGGTCTGATCAGCATGGTCAGCGACAACGGGCAACCGAACAACGCCATGTTTTTCTGGCTTACCGGCGCTCTCTCCAGCTTCCTTGACAACGCGCCGACCTATCTTGTATTTTTCAACACAGCGGGCGGACTGTCCGGGGTAAGTCCCGACATGTTTGCCGGGCAACTCATGGGGCCCTGGGCACAAACCCTGACGGCGATTTCCGCCGGAGCGGTCTTTATGGGGGCGAACTCCTATATCGGCAACGCGCCCAACTTCATGGTCCGCTCCATCGCTGAAGAACTCGGCGTGAAAATGCCCAGCTTTTTCGGTTATATGGTCTGGTCGGTGGGAATACTTATCCCGGTATTCATCCTGCTGACTTTCATCTTTTTTATCTAATAGGAAAAGGCACTTCTTTTTCGTCAACAGCCCAAACCAGTATGAGGAATCCATGAAAAAAATTGCCGTCTGCTACAAATGGGTGCTCTCGGACGCCGACATCCGCATCAACGAGAGATCCCGCGAACTGGACATGGAAAAATGCAAGCCTCAGGTCAATGAATATGACCGCAATGGAATTGAGTGCGGAGTGAAACTCAAAAGAGCCACCGAGCGCGAGCTTGTGGGCGTTACCTGCGGTACCGCAACCGCTGCTTCCGCCAAAGACGCCCTGTCCCGCGGACTGGACGCCGTCTATTTTCTTGACGATGCCGCCCTGGCCTCGGTGGACAAAATCGGCTCTTCCAAAGTACTGGCCGGAATAATAAAAAAAATCGGCGATGTTGATGTTGTCATCTGCTCGGAAGCCTCCAGCGACGACTTCGGCCAACAGACCGGTCCCCGTATTGCCGCCCTGCTCGGCTGGCCTTCGGTGAGCTATGTTACGAAAGTAGAAGCCGGCGGAGATTCTTTCTCCCTGGAGCGCAAACTGGAAGACGGCCTTGAATGCGTTACTGTCAACACGCCCGTTGTCATCACCGTATCCCCCGATGTGGGTGAAGCTCCCATCCCCGGAGTTAAAGACATCCTGGGCGCGAAAAAGAAACCGGCAACCGCATTGAGCCTCGGCGACGCAGGAATCTCGGCCGACGCACTGCAGCCGCGCTCCAATCGCGTTAGTGTGCTCGCCCCTGTTACCGCCCGTAAAAAACAGCTCCTGAACCCGGACGGGGTGAGCATCGATCAGGCGGCGGTCGCTCTCGTCAAAGAACTTTCCACAGCCGGAATCTTGTAAAGGAGATCATCATGCGAGATATATGGATAATAGCCGAAAATCCCGCCTGGGCCTCGACCCTTGTCAGCGCCGCCAAAAGCCTGGATACGGCCGCAACGCTTACCGCCTTCGTCAAAGGCGATGAGGCTGCGGCCAAAGAAACAATAAGCTTCGGCGCGGCTTCCGCTTTTGCCCTGCCTCTGCCTGCGGCCGGAATCTGGGAAGATTATACCCCGGCTCTGGTGGAAAAGGCCAAAGCCGATAAACCTGCCTTTATTCTGGTCAGCGCATCCAAACGGGGTCGGGATCTGGCCGCCCGTCTGGCCGCCCTGCTGGACGCTCCCTTCTTCTGCGATGCGAAAAATCTGGCCCTTTCCGGAGACGCTTTCAGCGCCGAGACCTCAGTCTACGGCGGCGCAGCAGTTCGCACGGACTCCACCAAGGCTCCGACTGTGCTCGTAACTCTTGCCGCCAAAAGCTATGACCCGACACCCGCCAACGCCTCCAACTCCGGCCCTGTCGCCACCCTGCCCTATACTCAGGGCAGCGTTAAGGTTACAGAACGCAAAGCGCGTGCCCAGCAGTCCGTCAACCTCCCCGAAGCCGCCAAAGTAGTCGCCGTGGGCCGGGGCTTTGCCGAAGAAAAAGACCTCGCCGCCGCCAGAGATCTGGCCGCCGCCCTCGGCGCGGAGATGGGCTGCTCGCGTCCGATTGCCGAGTTCTTCA
>JAISKK010000125.1 GCA_031260965.1 Desulfovibrio sp.
TCCCTGACAATTCAGATGAAATACGCTCAATAATCATTGGTCGACTGGCCCATGAATTAGACAGGCCATATCGGAAAGAAGCTCAATATGAAGTTTGGGAATATACAATACAAGATGTCACATATGAAGCATTTTGTATTGTAAACTACTCAAACAGGCGGCGACAACTTTGTCATTTCAAAAAAGCTTCTTATGTGGCCCCCTGTCAAGTCTGAAAGTTCCTTCTTAATGCCTTTTGCCGCAGGGCAACAGCGCCCGAGAATGGGCACATAAACAGCCCGTCGGAGGGCGCAGCAGTTGCCCTGCCACCGCAATGTATTCTCCTGATCAAGTTCACCAGGGTAGTATAAATACCAGTTTCTTATACGCGCCGTTAGCGCAAAGTACCGTTCGGTACTGATGGCTTATTACAGGATTGCGCAATTTCAAATCGTTACATAATAACAAACGACGTCCCGCGCCTCTCCTGACTCGCCAGTTACCCGGTGAGCATTGATAAAATTACCTTAATCCGCCGTTGCCGGTCTGTATGGCCTCCCTCCTATAGCGATGCGCCATATAAGTACAAGCAGTTTATGCGCTACAGCAACGATAGCTTTTTGCGGAAATTTTGTTCTACTCCGTATCCGGTTGTAAAAGTCTCGGTAATAACCTTCAGATGCCACCAACTTCCAGGCTGCTTCCACCAGAATACTTCGCAAATATCGCTGACCAACCTGGCGAATCCAGGCTCGTTCCTTGCTTGACCCGCTATGGCTTGTCACCGGAGCAAGCCCGACATAGGCGCAAATGTCCTCTGCCCGTTTAAAGCGTTCAGGGCGAAAGATTTCGCTGATAAAGGTATGCGCTATGGTCACGCCTACGCCGGGTATGGTGCGTAAATTCTTGATCCTCTCACCATGCCCCAGCTTGTCCGCTGCTTCGGCAAGCTGTTTTGTGATCCTGGACAGGGATTCAAGGATGTTGGCATGATCCTCAAGGTAACTGTCCAGGCTGAGGCGCAGATTTTCCGCCAGAGGCATTTCCTGCAAGACGCGAATGGACGTTAGAGTCCAGGAAGTCAAGCTGGGCGGTTCTTCAAGCCCATTGCGCAGCAGAAAGGCACGGATGTTCTGCCGCGCTTCCCGCCGCCGCTTCACCAAATGCTGCCGCGCTCGCTCAATCTCGCGCAACGCAAATTCTTCACGGCTTGGGATGGCTATGCCTTTCAGCATATCCCGCGCCAGAAATTCCACCAGTTTCATACTGTCCAAACGATCCGTCTTGCCGGTTTTTGATACCGGGCGAGGGATTCTGCTTGGCGCGGCCATGACCACGGGTATTCCGCTTTCCTGACAGGCCCAGGCCAAACCATACCCGGTAGGTCCGCTCTCGTAAGTCAGAGCCTTTACGACCATGCCCATTTTCAACAGTTGAAGCAAAAATTTCTTCGGCTCTGCCGGAGTGGAAAATTCCAACCGTTGCCCATCCTCGCTTGATACTGCAACTGCGTAGCTGGATTTATGCGCGTCAACTCCCACCCAGCAGACCTTGCCGGCAAAATCAGTCTGTTCCCGCTTCCCCTTGCAACGCTTATTTGTTACCGTATCCATGTTGGCCTCCTTCGCCACGGTTTGAGGCTTTGCCTCGTTTTGCACTCCCTCCGGGATGATGCTTGCTTATCGGGTTTTGCTATACCGATATGTGGGGGGAGGCCAACATGTTATTTCAATAGTTCATCCAAAGTGTCACTCCCAAGCAGATTGAGAGAGAGAATTTGAAAAATTTGCTGGACGGACATCCCAATCCTGCTCAGGAATTTTTGATAAGCCAAGAGCAGATACACTGTCAAAGCTGTATATATCTGGATTCTCACAGCGTTTTCCGTATTACCCACAAAGCTTTTGATACGCAGGTTCTGTTTGATTTCGCGGAAAAATATTTCAATCTGCCAGCGGTCTTTATAAATATCGGCAATGGTTTTGGCAGACAGGCGGAAGTGGTTGGTCAAAAACTGATACCGCTTTCCAGTTTCAGCGTCATGATACCTAACGCGGCGCAGGCGTAAGGTTTTGCCTTTATGCGTCACATCGATAATGTGGTCAGAAGTGACGCCGTTTTTTCGGTTTACAGGACGGCGTTCCACAAGTTTGCAAACGGCGTTGTCCTTGAGGCGGGTAACGAAAAAAATGCTTTTTTCGGCCAGGAGACGAAACTAGGTGTAGCTTATATAGCCCTTGTCAAAAGTTACGATTGAGCCTTTGGGCAGGTCCAGACTTTTTGCCATGCGGCTTTCATGGGCACGAGCATTGCTTATGTCCGCAAAAGCAGGAATATAGCCATCATGATCAAGCACCGTGTTGATTTTTACGCCACCTTTTTCTTGCGGAATGAGGCCCATGGGAACAGCGAAAGGCACAGACTGATGGTCGTGGCATCCATGCAGCTTACACTTGAAGCGAAATTTGTGCCTCGGAGACTTTGGGCTGCACAATTTGTACATTTCAGCGAACAGATCCTGGAAAAAACCGACAGGGCGAGAATTGTTCGCATCGGCAAAGGTTGAACGGGCAACTGTGGTCATTCCCCAGTGGTAGAGCTTCTTGCCTGCCGCAGACAGAGCACGGATGCCATCGCGCAGGGAATGTCTGGCTGCAAGCTGGATAAATGCCATGGCCGTGAACTGTTGTTTGAAGCCGAATTTCCGTGAAGAACGGCCTGTTTTATGTTTACGTTCGAGTTTCTGAAAAACATGTCCCGGTATCAGAGATAGCGTTTGCGAGAAGAGTGTGTTATGATGAGCCATGTTCAAAATCTCCTTGAGCTACAGTGGTTTAGGCACCTTTTTTGTAGCATAAATCATGGAGATTTTGAACATATTTCTTAAACCTTATCCGGACAGTATTGCTTTAACTATGCTTATGGATGCATTAAATATGCTTGAATATTCCTATATATGTCAAACAATGCTAAAGTATGATTACGGAAGTCAAAAGTATAACTACATATGATTAAATATGCCTATCAATGCTATACGTTTGATTTTTGAATTTTTTTGTTGTAAAAAAGCAGTAAAAAATGGCTTATCTTCTTTTTGAAGATAAGCCACTGTTTTTAAAATC
>JAISKK010000008.1 GCA_031260965.1 Desulfovibrio sp.
CCAGATGCTCATCCGCACTGATCAGGGGAATGGAGAGCAGAGGACCGTCTCCGGGCAGACCTGGCGCGGATGTCTTCACTGTCGCGCGCGCCCCGAAATTTGGCGCTTCGACAAGGGAAAAATTTTTGCCTATGGCGAAACGGGCCTGTTCCAGAAGGGCTTCCTTCCAGGGTTGGTATTCCGGGGTATCCACAGGGGTGGCAATACGCAGGGCAAGGGAAGGGGCATCCGTCTCATTTTTGTTCCAGAGGACGACATGCATGGACCGCAGGGGCAAAATGCTTTTAAATGCGGAAGTGGCTTTTCTCAGAATTTCATCCTCATCCAGACAGCCACCGATGCCGCTTAAAAAGTCAACCATAAATTTCATGGTGCTGTTTTTACGGTTAAGCAAAGCCTGATGCGGCGTTGTGTCCGTGTTAATACGGACGGCGTCCAAAGCAAGTCCTCCCTTGTGGACGGTCAGGAGACCTTTTATTCCGGGAAGTCCTGTGACGCGGTTTTTTTTGAGGTTTTTCATTTCTAACATGGCTGTGTCTCTTGTTGCTGGTTTTGCCTGTGCACTGTTCTGGAATCGCTGCTTCTGTCCGGACTTTGCAACGAGTGTGCCAAGTGCTTACGAGGCGCGCCAGCTCAGGACAAAGAGCGCGTCTGAACCGCATCTGGCGGCAAAATGGCGGCAAATGCCTTTGCAGGCATTCCAGGTCGCAAAGACCAAGGCGCTTTACCGGGACCGGCTTAGCCCGGATTTCGCTGTAGATAGGCTGAAAGAATACCGACGTATTTTTGACGCTATTTTATAATAGCTTGTAATATAAAAGAATATTTTTGAAAGTAAAGCTACGCTTGCTTATCCGTACGGATTCAGGCTATAGACGGTCATCCTGAAAAAAATCAGAATGGAAAACCGCTGAGGAGATAACTGTGAAATATGCCTTCGTGTCCAGAGTGATGCTTATTTGTCTGGTTGTTTTTGCCCTTTGTTCTTGCTCCGGAGATAAAGCCAAAAACGTCGAATGGGAAAAAAAGCAGAAAGCCGCTATTGAAGCCTTTATTGCCCAGACCAACGGGGCCATGAAAGTGGGAGAAATTGCCGTTGCCGCTGCGGACAAGTCCTTTACTCTGAAAAATGTTGAGGGTCGGGTGGATATAAAAGTCCCCGGTCCGGATATGGGTCTTATAAGCATGAGTTATAAAATCGCCCAGGTGCGCGGGGAAGGGGTTAATTTTTTCGATAACCCGCCGGCCGGAGCGACCGATTCGCTCAAAAAGCTAACTCTGACTGACTTCGTGATGATTACAAAGATTGAGATATCTCCTGAACTTCGCGCCCACGGCGGAGCTTCCATGCCGAGCGAGATTTCTCATACGGCATCTTTCGCCGAATATGTGTGCAGTGACCTGAAAGGGGATTTTTCCCTGCTCAAGGAAATTTTAAGCGGCAAGCTGGAAAATCCGGATGTAGCCAAGATCTTTTCATTTAGCGTCGGGCAGGGCGCAGGTTCGAAGTATGTGGTGGAATTCGCCGTGCCCGATGATGACAGCGGGAAAATGCTGCCCCTGCGTTATACCGTGGATTCTTTTTCCTATAAGTCGGTCAACGCGGATGGCATCGGCCCCAGTGAATTTAAAAATATCAATGTCTTTCTTGAAGGTCGAAACATTTTCGCTCTTGAAAAGATGAGCATGCGGGGCTTGTCCATACCCGGTCTTTTGCTCAAACTTTTTACTTTGGAGGGCAAGGCGCGGGCGCAGACCCTTTCTTCGGACGAATTCAGCGCGATTATAGACACACAGGAAATCGTTCTGGATGACATGCGCTTTGAAAACATGACTGTTGTTTCCGTAAAACCGGAGATCGCCGTCAATCTGAAAAACGTGGGCTTCAGCGCCAAGCACATGAAATCGGCCGTAACGCTGAAAGTTGATATGCAGGGACTGCTCCTTACTCCGGAATTGCTGAGTCTGGATGAGGATCTTGTAGAATTTGCCGCGCGTCTGAAAAACATCTATCCCAAACCCTTGTCCTTATCCTTGGCCTTTGATGCGGAAACCGCCGCCCGGGAATCCGGCGAGGATCTGCTTAAAATCAACAAGGCCCGGTTTGCGGAAGACAATCTCGGCAGCATAGAAGTGACGATGGAACTTTTGCGAAAGAAATCCGCTGATTCCGGCCCCTTGTTTGCAGAACCTCCCTTTGTCAATGATGATTTTTCCCTGCTTAAAGGTCTGCTGACCCTTAAGGATTCCGGGCTTGTGGACTTGGGTTTCAAGGCGGGCGCCTCGTTCAAGGCCCAGGATCCGGCGGCACTGGCGCAGACGGAGGCCATGATGCGCCAGCTTGTAAGCGCCGCAGTCTCTATGCAGTGTCTCAATTTAGGCCAGGCGCTTTCCGGCATCTGCCTGGACTTTAACAAATATATTCAGGCCCCCGGAGAGTTTGAACTGGGTCTCGCTCCCGCACAGCCTGTTTCCATGGAGAATATTCTGGAGCTTCTGCTGGCTTCTGACGCCAAAGTTCTGGGTTTGAGCTGGAAGTATACTCCGCCTGCTCCGCCGAAAAAATAACATTCGGCGGGCGTAGGTCCGCCGATGTTGACAGCATACGCGGCACGGCTTATGTACAGAAAGCATTTGCCGTGCCTTGGCGCGCATGCGTTTCTGACGCCGAGATTTATCAAGGCGGAAGGTGGTCATTTTTCGAGTGAAAAATTTTGCGCCCCCTTTCGCGGGGGCTTTTTTTATTGGCCGAGGCAAGGCTTTTGTGGGGCGAGAGGCGAATTAAGCGTAAATTGTTCCAACAGGACGGGCAAAATTGTGAGCAGAGTGGCAATAATCGGCATCATCGTTGAGAATCAGGATTCCGTGGACAAGCTGAACGGGATTTTGCACCAGTACAACGAAATTGTCATAGGCAGAATGGGCGTTCCCTACCGGCGCAAAAATATAAACATTATCAGCGTGGCCGTGGACGCGCCGCAGGATGTTATAAGCGCGCTTGCGGGCAAGATCGGGCGGTTGCCCGGCATCAGCGCCAAAGCTGTTTATTCCAATGTCATCGCCCCGGCGGACGCAGATGGAAAAGCTGGTTGACAAGCTGGAAAGGGAGGGGATGCTCTCCCGCTCCGAATTTACGGAACTGCTTGCCGGCCGGAAGCAGGCCGGTCTGGCCGCCTATCTTTTTGAACGGGCGCGCGTGGTGCGGCATCGTATTTACAGGCGCGACGTTTATCTGCGCGGTCTTATAGAATTCAGCAGTTACTGCCGCAACGACTGTTTCTATTGCGGCCTGCGTAAAAGCAACACAGCCGCAGAACGCTACCGCCTGAGTGCGGACGAGATTTTGGAATGTTGCGCGCAAGGACATGCGTTGGGTTTTCGCACCTTTGTTCTGCAAAGCGGCGAAGACCCGTATTTCACGGATGAACGCATGGCCGACATTGTGCGCGCTATCCGCGCCGCGCATCCGGATTGCGCGATTACCCTCTCTCTGGGCGAGCGCGCCTTTGAGAGCTACAGGATTTTGTTTGAGGCCGGGGCGGAAAGATATCTGCTTAGGCATGAAACGGCCAATGAGCGGCATTATCAGGGGCTGCATCCGTCGGATTTGTCCCTGCGCCACAGACTTGACTGTCTTCATGAACTACAGGAGATCGGCTATCAGGTCGGTTGCGGCTTTATGGTCGGCTCGCCAGGCCAGGATCTCGACTGTCTGCTGGATGATCTTTTTTTCATCAAGGAATTCAAGCCGCAAATGGTCGGCATTGGTCCCTTCATTCCGCACAAGGATACGCCCTTTGCCGGGGAAAAGCCGGGTGAAGCCGGACTGACCGTCTTTCTGCTTGCTATTTTGCGCCTTATGGAGCCGGGACTGCTGCTTCCTGCCACAACAGCCCTTGGAACAATCGATCCGCGCGGTCGTGAGGCCGGCATTCTCGCCGGCGCCAATGTGCTGATGCCGAACCTCTCGCCGGTGCGGGTGCGCGCCAAATATCTTTTATACGACAATAAAATTTGCACCGGCGACGAAGCCGCCGAATGCCGCATCTGTCTTGAGAAACGTGTGCGTGGTGTGGGCTATGCCGTGGCCGTATGTCGTGGAGACTGCGCCGGCTTTAAGCCCGTCCGTGTGCCGCTGACGGGGGAGAATCCATCTGACCCGAAAGAAATGGAGAAGTATTATGTACGACCCGAAATCCCTGAAGGCCGGGGACTTTATCTGTCATGACGAAGTCATGTCCACTTTGGCTTATGCCGAACAGAACAAAACGAATGTCGCTTTTATTGATACTTTGATTGCCAAAGCGAAGGAGCGCAAGGGACTGAACCACAGGGAGGCGGCGGTTCTGCTTGATTGTTCCCTCCAGGACAGAAAACAGGAGATTTTTGATCTCGCCCGCCAGATAAAGCAGGACTTCTACGGCAACCGCATCGTGATGTTCGCGCCCCTTTATCTGTCCAATTACTGTATAAATTCTTGTGTCTATTGTCCCTACCATCGGCAAAACGGGCATATTCAGCGTAAGAAACTGAGCCAGGAGGACATAGCCCGCGAAGTAGCGGCCTTGCAAGACATGGGTCACAAACGTCTGGCAATTGAATCCGGTGAAGACCCCAAAATGAACCCCATTGAATATATTCTGGAATCCATTCAGACAATCTATGGCGTCAAGCACAAGAACGGGGCCATCCGCCGGGCAAACGTGAATATTGCGGCCACAAGCGTGCAGGATTACACCAAACTGCGCGATGCCGGGATCGGCACCTATATTCTGTTTCAGGAAACTTATCACCAAAAAAGCTATGAGCAACTGCATCCCGCCGGTCCCAAGCATGATTACGCCTGGCACACCGAAGCCATGGACAGGGCTATGGAGGGCGGCATTGACGATGTGGGCCTCGGCGTTCTTTTTGGTCTGGAGAATTACCGCTATGAATTTGTCGCCCTGCTTATGCACGCCGAACATCTGGAAGCGGTGCACGGGGTAGGGCCGCACACGATCAGCGTACCGCGCATCCGCGCCGCCGACGATATAGACCCGAAGACCTTTGCCAACGGCATAAGCGACGATCTCTTCGCCGATATTGTCGCCTGTACGCGTATTGCCGTTCCCTATACGGGTATGATTGTCTCTACACGTGAGAGCAAGGAATGCCGGGCGCGTGTGCTTGGGCTTGGCATATCGCAGATTAGCGGAGGCAGCCGCACCAGCGTGGGCGGCTATTACGATCTGGAGCCGGAGGCGAAATCCTCGGCCCAGTTTGAGGTAAACGACACGCGCAGTCTGGATGAGGTGGTGGCCTGGCTTATGGAACTCGGCTATATCCCCAGTTTCTGCACCGCCTGTTACCGCGAGGGGCGCACAGGAGACCGTTTCATGGCCCTTTGCAAATCCGGGCAGATTCAGAATTGTTGCCACCCGAATGCGCTTATGACCCTCAAGGAATACCTGATGGACTACGCGCGGCCACAAACAGCCGATCGCGGCGATGCACTTATCGTCTCGGAAATGGATAATATCCCGAACCCCAAGGTACGCGCCCTGGTCAGCGAGCATCTGCTGGACATTCAGAACGGGAACCGGGATTTTCGGCTCTAGTGTGATGTTTGGAAAATATCATAAGTGGCAATCGCAGGCGTAAACTGTTTTAAAAGGTCTGTATTATGGGCATGAACGAAACCCCTTCCGGCGAGCGGCCGCACATCGGCTTCTTCGGCAGGCGCAATGCGGGGAAGTCCAGCGTTGTGAACGCAGTCACAGGCCAGAGCGCGGCACTTGTCTCGCCTGTCAAGGGAACGACCACTGACCCGGTGCGCAAGGCCATGGAACTTTTGCCCCTGGGTCCGGTGCTGATCATAGATACGCCGGGTGTGGACGATGAAGGCGAGCTGGGTGAACTGCGCGTGAAGCGGGCCAGAGAAGTCCTGGATCAGGCGGATGCGGCTGTTCTGGTGGTTGACGCTGTCCTTGGCAAAAACGCAAGGGACGAAGAAATCAGCCGTCTTTGCCAGGAAAGGGGCATCCCCTGTATTGTGGCCTATAACAAGAGCGATCTGCTGTCCTCCATTCCGTCCGGCAATGCGCAGGAAATTTATGTCAGTGCTTTGCGCGGGGACAATATAAAGGTCCTGAAAGAAAAGATCGCCTTCATGCTCCAATTCGATGAGAAAAAATTTAGAATTGTCGGTGATTTGCTTAAACCTTCAGATTTTGTGGTTCTGGTGACGCCCATTGACAAAGCCGCGCCCAAAGGACGCCTGATCCTACCCCAGCAACAGACCATCCGCGACATTCTGGAGGCTGACGCCGCGGCCTTGGTGGTGAAGGAGTTTGAACTTAAGGACGCCCTGCAAACCCTCGGCAAAAAGCCAAGTATGGTGATCACGGACAGCCAGGTTTTTGCCAAGGTCTCTGCTGATACCCCGGTGGATGTCCCGCTTACCTCTTTTTCCATCCTTATGGCCCGCCACAAGGGTTTTCTGGATGCCGCCGTACGCGGGGTCAAAACTTTGGACGAGCTTCAGGACGGGGACCCTGTGCTTATCTGCGAAGGTTGCACTCATCACCGGCAATGCGACGATATCGGCACGGTAAAATTGCCGCGCTGGATTCGGCAATACAGCGGCAAAAAACCGCAATTCTCCTTTGTCTCCGGCTCTGAATTCCCGGAGAACCCTGGCGCTTACAGACTGATCGTGCATTGCGGGGGCTGTATGCTGAATGCGCGGGAACTGCGGCGGCGCAGCTTGAAGGCCGGAGGGGCGAAGGTGCCCATGACCAATTACGGAGTGCTGATCGCCTTTATGCAGGGGATACTCAAACGCAGCCTGTCCATATTTCCGCATTTGCTGGCGGAGCTTGAGGAATAAGACATGCGCAGGGAAGAAGACGGCTTCGGTTTTAGGGATTTGCCCGAGGATGCGCTTTATGGTCTGCAAAGCGCCAGAGCCGGAGAAAATTTTGATCTTGCCTATAAAAAAACCAGCCTGCATCTGATCTATGCCATGGCCAAGGTCAAAAAAGCCGCCGCCCTGACCTATGTCCATCTTGGCGCGGTCCGGGAGGGCCTTTATCAGGCCATCGCCGTCGCCTGCGATCAGGTCCTCGCGGGCCGGGCGGACGCCATGTTTGTCGTGGACGCCCTGCAGGGCGGGGCTGGTACCTCCACGCACATGAACGTGAATGAGGTTTTGGCCAACCTTGCCCTGCAGGAGCTTGGCAAAAAGCCTGGACAGTATGAATTTGTCCATCCTCTGGATGATGTCAATCGCGGCCAGTCCACAAATGATGTTTACCCTACGGCTTTGCGCATCGCGGCCATTGAGCTGCTGCGGACCCTGAGCGAGGCTTGTGCGGATTTGCAGCAAGCCTTGCAGGAAAAGGAAAACAGCTTTGCAGAAATCGAAAAGCTCGGACGTACCGAGCTTATGGACGCTGTTCCCGTCACTCTGGGTGGAGAATTCGGGGCCTATGCCCAGGCGATGGGGCGGGATCGCTGGCGGCTCTATAAAATTGAGGAGCGCCTGCGTCAGGTTAATCTGGGAGGCACGGCCGTAGGTCTTGCGGATAACGCGGAGCGCAGGTATCGCTTTGGAGTGATCGAGGAGCTGCGGACCATCACCGGCATTGGTCTGTCCCTTGCTGAATACCCTATGGACATTACCCAGAATAACGATGTTTTCGTTGAGGTGTCAGGACTTTTAAAGGCTCTGGCTGTAAACCTTATGAAAATAGCCGGGGACCTGCGTCTGATGAATTCCGGGCCGCACGGCGCTTTGGGTGAAATCAGGCTGGCCCCTGTGCAGGTGGGAAGCACGATCATGCCGGGCAAGATCAACCCCGTCATCCCGGAGATGGTCATTCAGGCCGCCATGAAGGTCATGGCCAATGATCAGGCCATTACCATGGCGGCGGCCCACGGGGAATTTGAACTCAACGCATTTCTGCCCCTGATCGCCGACGCTCTGCTGGAGAACCTGTCTATCCTGGGCCGTGCCGTGCGCCTTTTCAGGGAAAAATGCATTGTCCCGCTTGAAGCGAACCGGGAGCGTTGCGCCATGTTCTTGCGCAACTCTTACGCTTTCGCTACGGCCTATGTCCCCAAACTCGGGCATGAGACGGTGCGCCGTATCATAGAGGAAAAAGGCGGGGACGCCGCACAAATCAGACTGGCACTGGAGCAGGCTTTAGCTGCACAGGCTTAGAGAGGGCATGGCGTGATCTCAGCCTGCCAGCACATCTTGCAGGGTGCGCGCGAAGTTTTCCAGGTCGCTTTTTTCTATGCTCAAGGGCGGCAGCAGGCGTAGCACCTTCTCCTGGGTAAGGTTAAGGATGAAGCCCTTCTGCAGGAGCTTTTCCCATACTTCCCTGCCTGGTCCGGCCAGTTCGATGCCGATCATCAGTCCCATGCCCCGCACCTCGCGGATTTTCCCCGGGCAGGCATCACCCACGGCGCGGAAGCGTTCCATGGCCCAGGCGCCGAGTTCGGCGGCGCGCGCGGGAATATTTTCTTTTTCCATGATTTCCAAGACCTTGGAGGCTACAGCCGAGAGCAGGGCGCCGGCCCCGAAGGTAGTGGCGTGGCTTCCGGTCACAAAGCCAGCCGCGACCTCATCCGTGCCCAGCATCGCGCCCATGGGCAGTCCGTTGGCCAGGGCCTTGGCGGCGCTCATGATGTCCGGTCTGAGATCGTAGTGCTGGAAGGCCCAATATTTGCCTGTGCGCCCCATGCCGCACTGCACCTCGTCAACCATGAACAGTACGCCCTTATCCCGGCAAATTCCGGCAACAGAGCGGGCAAAGTCCGGAGTGACCGGACGGATGCCGCCTTCACCCTGGATTATCTCCAGCAGTACGGCTGCTGTTTTGTCGCTTATGGCCGCTTCCAGGGCTTCGGGTTTGCCCCATTCGATCCGGGTGAAACCATCCGGCATGGGCAGGAAACCGTCCTGAAAACGCTCCTGTCCCGTTGCGGCTACGGTCGCTAAGGTGCGGCCGTGAAAGCAGCCTTCAAAGGTGATGATTTCATAGGCATATTTGTTTTTTACGCGCTGCTGATAGCGGCGGGCCAGTTTGATGGCTGCCTCGTTGGCTTCGGCCCCGGAGTTGCAGAAGAAGGCCTTGCCGAAGTGGGTGGTTTTGAGCAGGCGCTGCGCAAGTTCCAACTGCTCTTCCTGATAAAAAAGATTGCTCACATGGACCAGTTTGCGGGACTGGGCGGCCATGACTTCGGCAAGTTCCGGGCGGCAGTGCCCAAGATTGACTACCCCAAGTCCGGCCAGCAGGTCTGTGTATTCCCGGCTGTCCAGGTCCCAGAGTTTGTTTCCGAGACCCCTGGCTATACTTAACGGATAGCGGCCATATGTTTTGAAGAGAAGTTCCTCTTCTTTCCGGCGAATATTGTCCAGTGTCTGGCCCATAATATTTTCTGTCTCCACTTTTTAATCAGAACCGGTATGGCCGAAGCCTCCGGCGCCCCGTTTTGTTTTTTCAAGTTCGTCAACAATTTGCGCAAGCGGGCGCAGGATTGGCTGAAAAATCAGCTGGGCGATGCGCTCTCCCTTGCGCACAGTATATGTATCATGTCCTGTGTTCAAGAGAAAAACTGAGATCTCGCCCCGGTAATCGGGGTCGATAACGCCTACACCCTGGGCTACCGTAATGCCTTTGACAGCGCCAAGCCCGCTTCTGGAATAGACAAAGCCTGCAACCCCTTTATCAAGTGGCTCAACGGCAATGCCGGAAGGAACAGAACGGCGTTTTCCGGGAGGAATTTCCAGGTTTTCTTCCTGGGTGAGGCAGGCGCGCAGATCAAGACCGGCCGCATCCTGCGTCGCTGGTGTCAAACCCGCTTCGCCGTATATTTTTTGCGCGTCACGAAAAAAATATACTTTAATTCGCGTATTGGCTGGAGAAATGCTTGTCACGAAGGCTCTCCTGTGGAAGAATGAAAAGCACATGGCGCTGGTCTGGCAAAAAAAACGATCAAACGCTTTTCGCAGGATTTACCTCAGGTTTACGCTGTCTGCAAGTCAAAGCGGGCAGTGACCTATATCGGTCAAAAATGCGTAGCAACCGGAGAGGAGTGCGTATGCAGCCCTTACATGTATTTTCCATTATCCCCAAACTCCCGCCTTCCCTTGATTCTCTGTGGCTTTTGGCAAACAATTATTGGTTTGCCTGGAATAACGATATTGAAGACCTTTTCAAGGATATAGACCGGGATTTGTGGGAGCAAAGTTACAAGAATCCGGTCTGGATGTTGAATCACGTTCCGCAGGAGCGCTATAACGTACTGTCCGAGGATGTATATTATATCAACCGCCTGAGCATGCAGGTAGAATCCCTGAATCGCTATCTGAATGCGCCCTCCACGTATAAATTTGACGATGTGCCTCCCGGTGCGCCGACGATAGCGTATTTTAGTCTCGAATTTGGCGTAAGCCTGTGTCTGCCGATTTATTCCGGCGGCCTTGGCATCCTGGCAGGCGATCATCTTAAATCGGCCAGTGACCTGAATGTGCCGCTGATTGGCATAGGTCTGGCCTATTCGCAAGGTTATTTTCGGCAGTATATGACCCCGGACGGCTGGCAGCAGGAGCGTTACCCGGATTATGATTTTGAGCAGATGCCCATGGAAGTGGCCCTGACCCCCAGCGGCGAGCCTGCCATAGTACGTTTGGGTATAGGGAACCGTCCTCTGGCTGCCAAGGTGTGGGAGGCCAAGGTGGGCCGCATCAGCCTTTATCTGCTGGACACAAATATTGCGGAAAATCCGACCGATTTCAGGCAGATTACCGCAAGACTCTATGGCGGCGGTCTGGAAATGCGCATGTGGCAGGAGATCCTCCTCGGCATCGGCGGGGTTAAGACCTTACAGGCGCTTGGCCTCAATCCCCAGGTCGTGCATATGAACGAAGGGCATTCGGCTTTCGCCGGTCTTGAGCGCGTCCGTTTGCTCATGAAGGATAATAATCTGCCCTTTGAAGTGGCCTCCGAACTTTCCGCCTCCGGAAGCATCTTTACCACGCATACCCCGGTCCCGGCCGGCAACGACCGTTTCCCGCCCGCGCTTATGCAGCAGTATTTTGAAGGTTATGCCCAAGATTTGGGACTTGCTTTCAAGGTTTTTCTGGGTCTGGGGCGGGAGGATCCGCATAATGACCAGGAAGAGTTCTGCATGACGGTACTGGCCCTGAAGCTTTCCCGCTTCAATAACGGTGTGTCCAGGCTGCACGGCAAGGTTTCGCGCAAGATGTGGCATCGTATCTGGGGGCAGTTCCCGGTGGACGATGTGCCGATCGGCTCCGTCACTAACGGCACCCATGCTCCAACCTGGGTGGCGCCGGAAATGGGCGCTCTTTATGACCGTTATCTGGGCAATACCTGGCGCGAGGAAATGGACGGCGGGCGCACCTGGCGCATGGCTGCGAACATCCCGGACATGGAAATCTGGCGTACGCACGAGCGCTTGCGGGCGCGACTGGTTGATTTTGTGCGTCGCCGTATATTCGCCCAGCTTCAGGCTTTGGGCGCACGGAACAAGGAACTGCGGGTTGTGGACAACATCCTGAATCCTGAAGTTCTCACTATAGGCTTTGCCAGACGCTTCGCCACTTACAAGCGCGCCCGTCTTATCCTGGAGGATCTGGAAGGTCTGCGCCGCGTTATCGGCAATAAGGACCGGGCCGTGCAGTTTGTGTTTGCCGGCAAGGCCCATCCTCAGGACAATGGCGGTAAACAGCTTATGAAAGAAATCATCAGCCAGTGTCGACTGCCTGAGTTCAGGATGAATATGGTCTTTATAGAAGACTATGACATGAATATTGCCGCCCACCTTATCTCCGGTTGCGATGTCTGGCTCAACAACCCGCGTCGGCCTTTGGAGGCCTGCGGGACCAGCGGTATGAAGGCCATGTTCAACGGAGTGCTTCAGTTCAGTACCCTGGACGGCTGGTGGGATGAGGCCTGGAAGCCGGACAACAGCCTGGGCTGGGCCATAGGCAAAGGCGAGGATTACGACGATCCGGACTACCAGGATCAGGTTGAATTACAGACTTTGTACAAGGTTCTGGAATCGGAGATCGTGCCTGATTTTTATGAACGCGACCGTAGCAACCTCCCCGTTTCCTGGGTCAAACGTATGAAGGCGGCGCTGGTGGAATTTGGTCCGCGTTTCCATTCCCATCGCATGGTGCAGGAATACGTGGACACGGCCTATAAACCGGCCTGCCGCAGCCACCAGAGTCTTTATAATGACAATTTCGCCCCGGCCAGGGAACTCAGCGCCTGGCGCATGAATATCATGACCAAATGGGGGCTGGTCAAGGTCACGGATGTGGAGACTGTCAAAAAAGACACTCTTTACGTTGGTCAGTCCGTGGACGTGACGGCTATGGCGCATCTCGCGGATATTCCGGCGGAGCATGTGCGCCTGGAGATTTATATGGGACCCCTGGGCCAGGACAATTCTTTTGTGAGCAGAAAGCTTATCCCCATGGTCCCGATAGGTCTGGCTGTTGAAGGCCGCCAGAAATACCGCGGCATTATCGGAGCGGAGGAAGCAGGGCGTTTCGGATTTACCGTACGCGCGGTTCCCGTGCACCCGCACCTGCCCTCGGCTTATTCTCTGGGTCTGGTGCGCTGGGCCGAATAGGAGGCGGCGCATTCGGCTCAGGCTGCTTTTTGCCTGCTGTAAGCTACATCTTCAATGATTCGGCCCCGAACAAGTCCAAGATGGATTTGTTCGGGGCCCGCTGATTCTTGGACCGTTAAAGCCGACTGGATAGTCGCACCGGACTATTTCCGCGCTGACTTGGCCTTTTTCTTCCGGCTGAATATGTTGGTGACCAGCACAAAGAATATAGGGGTAAAAAAGATGCCCAGAGTGGTTGCTGCAAGCACACCGCACATGACGGCTGTCCCCAGGGCGTTTTGTCCGCCGGAACCGGCCCCGCGGCTGATGGCCAGGGGAATGACGCCCAGAATGAAGCAGAGGGAAGTCATGATGATCGGCCGCAAGCGTAAGCGCACGGCCTTTATCGTGGCTGAAATGACGTCTCCGCTCTCCATGTACAGGTCTTTGGCGAATTCGACGATCAGGATGGAGTTTTTGGCGGAAAGGCCAACAACGGTCAGAAAACCGATTTGGAAGTAAATATCGTTGTTCATGTTGCGCAGCCACATGCCTGCCAGCGCGCCCATAACCCCGAACGGGGCCGTAAGCAGCACGGAAAAGGGAATGGTCCAGCTTTCATAGAGAGCGGCAAGACAGAGAAAGACCACAACCAGGGAAATTGAATAGAGCAGGGGCGCCTGATCCCCGGACATTTTCTCCTGGTGGGAGATGCTCGTCCAGGAGTAACCGAAGCCATCCGGCAATTCTTCGGCGATATGCTCCATGATTTGCATGGCCTGGCCTGAACTATAACCCTGCGCGGCTTCTCCCTGAATCTCTATGGACGGCTGGCCGTTAAAACGCTCCAGGCGGGACGAACCCTGTACTGAATTCATGCTGAGAAAAGAGGAAAAAGGCACCATGTCGCCTTTGGTGTTGCGTACATAATAACGGTTGAAATCACTGATCTGCATACGGAAGGGAGCATCCGCCTGGAGATAAACCTTTTTGGTGCGCCCCTTGTCCGTGAAATCGTTTATATACACGCTGCCCCAGTATGAGGCGATGGCGGTGTTTATTTCCGCCTTGCGCAGGCTCTGCGCGCCTGCTTTGGCCAGGTCTATCTTGATTTCATATTGTTCCACATCTTCCAGACCGTTGTGACGCACATTGCGTAGCGCCGGATTGCGCCGCGCCTTGTCGAGGGCCACGTTGCGCGCCTCCATAAGCTCTTGATGCCCACGTCCGGAGCGGTCGATCAGTTCAAAGTCAAAACCGGCGGAACTGCCCAGTTCCATGACCGCCGGAGGGAAGATGGTGTAGATGCTGGCTTCCGGTATCTGAGAGAGGTTTACCCTGGCCCGTTGTGTTATGGCCTGCACGCGCTGTTCTTTTTTTGGGCGATCATCCCAGGTCTTGAGTTTGATGAAGGCCAGTCCCATGTTCTGCCCGTAGCCGCCGAAACTGACCCCGGCCACGGTCATCACGGTCTGCACAGTAGCGGCTTCTTTGTTGCGGAAATAGTCGTCCACCTGATCCAGTACTTTCAAGGTACGCTCAAAGGTTGCGCCGGGCGGAAGCTGCACGGTGGCGACGAGCAGGCTTTGATCCTCTTCAGGGAGGAAGGAAGAGGGCAGAACCTTGAAAAACGCACCGACCAGGACCAGGCAGACCAGAAAGAAGATCATCCAGCGCCGTGACCGGACTAAGATTTTACCCACCTTGCCCTGGTATCGGTTGGTGAGACTGTCGAACCAACGGTTAAAGCGTCCAAACAGGCCTTCCGTTGCGCGGTGCGGCTCGTCCGGCAAAATCGTAGCGCACAGGGCCGGGGTTAAAACAATGGCCACGATGACGGACAGGGTCATAGCGGTGACGATAGTGATGGAAAACTGTTTATAAATTACTCCGGTCGAGCCGCCCATAAAAGCCATGGGCACAAAGACGGCTGATATGACGATAGCTACGCCCACCAGAGCGCCGGTGATCTGTTGCATGGATTTGCGGGCCGCGTCCCTGGGGTTCAGATGCTCCTCGCGCATCAGTCGTTCCACGTTTTCAACGACGACGATGGCATCGTCCACAAGCAGGCCGATAGCCAGAACCATACCGAACATGGTCAGGGTGTTGATGGTGAAGCCTGCGAGGTAGAG
>JAISKK010000085.1 GCA_031260965.1 Desulfovibrio sp.
CTGATCTGCTGCGGATCGTTGTCCGCCGACAATTGCGCCAACTAAGAATTGGCATCATTTTGTCTATTAGTATCGGCATTGCCATGTATATGAGCGTGAATATCATCGGCAAGGATATAGAGGATCGTGTTGGCGGAGATGTGGCCCTCCTCGGCGGCGTCACTATCCTGGAGGCCACCTTGGAAGAAAATCTGCATCCTGCCAATCCTCCCATGTTTTTTACGGAAAAAACAGTAGAGGCCATACGCCGGGAACCTGATGTGTTATCCGTAACGACTGCTATGCGCGAAAGAGCCAGAGTGTTTGCGCAAAAAGGAGAGCGAAGGTTCGACATTCCCGTTATGGGTGTCGGAGCGGACTATTGGGACGTCTACTCCATAGTTCCCTCCGAAGGACGGCTGCTGGATATGGATGACGAAAAAAAACGTTCCAGGGTCTGCGTGCTGGGCGTTGAAATGGCTGAATGGCTTTTTGGCAAAGGACCTTATGTGGGGAAAGTCGTCAACATACTGAATGACAATTATACCGTGGTGGGCATCAGCAGCGGCATCATGGCGAGCGGAAAAATCCTCTGGTGTTTTATACCCATGACTACAGCCATGGATAGAGGCTTTCCTGACGCCTACCCCAACGTGCTCCTCGTGCGTCTGCACCATCTGGATAAAGTGGAGTATTGGGTCGAAAATTTGCCGAAGCTTATAGTAAAATATCAAAAAGCGCCTTTTTTGCGGATAGAATACGGTCGGGCGCAAGTGGGCAATGTAAGAAAAGTTATCAATCTGGTGCACACCCTGTTGCAACTCGGCATTGTTGCTTCTCTCGGTCTTGGCAGTTTTGGCATCTGGCACAGTTCCTTTGCCTCTGTGCGGGAACGGACGCGGGAAATAGGTCTTAAACTGGCCATGGGAGCAGAACAGAGGGATATCACAATGCAATTTTTGGGCGAAGCCCTTTGCATCGCGCTGCTCGGCGGACTTGCCGGCATCGCCGTGGGCATTTTTGCCGTCGCGACACTCAGCCTGGTCCTTGATTTGTCTTTTCCCATACTGCAAATCCTGCTCAACATCCCCATATGCCTTATCGCGGCATCAATTGTGGGCGCTGTTGGCGGCGTGTATCCGGCCATGCAGGCAGGACGCATGGATGTAGCCGTGGCCTTGCGCTTTGAATAGAATTGCTGTAGCAAGTTCATGCACACGGTAATGTATGAGGCTGATTTTCATATGTCGGAATAATAGAAATACTCTGGAAATTTTCTTGAAATATTATAGAAATATGCTGGCAGTAAACTGATTTTTTATTGGAAATAGAATGGATATATTGTTGACGGCCCACAACCTGCAGAAGAACTATGGCGATTATCAAGCCGTCAGGGGGGTGTCGCTGACTCTTGAGGCGGGTCGGATGCTGGCTCTGATGGGGCCTTCCGGTTGCGGAAAATCTTCGCTGTTGCTTATTCTTGGTCTGTTGCAGCCACCTGACGGCGGAGAATATACATCGCAAGGGCAAAATTTGCTGGCCCTTGACCACCGGCAACAGGCGCTATTTCGGCAAGCATTTTTTGGCTTTGTCATGCAAAGCTGCGCGATGTTTTCCTATTCCACAGTTGAAGAAAATCTGGAATTCCCCCTGATATATGCCGGGATGCCCCGCAAACAGCGCCAGCTCCGTATTGCGGAACTGCTGGACTCTGTCAATCTTTCCGATAAAGCGCAGGCCAGAAGCAATCTGCTTTCCGGTGGAGAGCAACAGCGTGTAGCGGCGGCCCGGGCGCTCGTCAATCGTCCCAAAGTGCTTTTGGCAGACGAACCTACAGGGCAACTTGACAGCGAGAACACGAAACGACTCATGAACTATTTTCGTAAGGCCTGCAGTGAAATAGCCCTCGGTGCGGTCATCGTTACCCATGATCCGAGTGTGGCTGATTATTGCGATGTCATTTATCGCCTGAAAGACGGTCAAGTTGTGAATTAACATATATTCCAGCGTTGAAAGAGCTTTCTATGCCAAATAATGCCAACTCGGCCGCGCCTGCGCCTAAGATATGTTTTCTCGGCCTGGCGCTGTTTTTTCTGTTCTGCCTGAACGCCTGTCAGCGTAAAGCGGTGTCAGACACTCCCTGGCTCCAGCCGCCCTGGAACGGTAGCGCCCTGCAGAAACAGGGCGAAAGCCACGCACGTGACGATGCTCCCCTGCCCTTGCCTGCGGAAGACACGCCCCTGTCTTTTGGCGAGAGCGTTCTCATTGCCGCGCAGAATGCGCCGGATATGAAAGACGGTCTCATCAACCTGCAGCTTTCCGCCATCTCGAAGGAAGACGCCTTCTGGAAACGCGTCCCCAAAATACAAAGCAATTTTCGTGTTACCACCAATATAACAAAGCAACATAAACAATATCGGGACAACATATTCCGTTTCGGGCTTGGCGTATATGGCTTTGAGCCGGTGGTCAGTTATTTTGCGTCCAAAGCCGCCGTTGTAATGGAAGATATTGCCCTGTGCACCTATCAGATCGCTCTGCAAAAACGGGCAGGCGAAATAGCTGAAGCGATGCTGCGCGCGCAGAGTCTGGAAACGGCAAAAAAGTATCAAAAGGACCTGGCGGCCAAAGCAAAAGGATTGACGTCCTATTACCGGACACAATCCAGGAAAGCCGATCAGCTGGCAGTTGCGAAAGCTGTGCATGAAGAAAAAATCGTCGAAGCGGAAACAGACAAGCTGGACGCCAAAATATCCTCTCTTCATCTGTCGCTCAAACTCCATATGGGTCTTGACCTGGACAGACGAATACATCTGGATACGGACAGCCTGACGAATCTGCTGGATCAAGACGATGCGCCCAATGCTCTGGCAAAAAACGACGAAAATGTCGTCTGGGAGCATTCTCCCGAGGCCAGAATCGGAAAAGATTCCCTTACGCTGCGGAACTATAATATCGATATAGCCTGGGCCAGATATCTTCCCACTGTTTCCTTCGATGTGTACTCGGCTAACCCGGACGACGATTACGCCACTTATTCTTCGAAAGACGACATATTTTCGACCTTGTACTTTACCCTGCCGCTCCTGGACTGGGGAGATCGTAGCCGGGGCGTTGACAGAAGCCGGATAGAAAAGCTTCAGGCAACGCAACGCAACAAGCTCAACAGAAGCAAATTTTCTCAGGAATGGCGCGAAGCGTGGCAGGCTGTAAAAATTGCCAGAGCGGATGTGGAGCTTGCGCGAGAAGTCCTTGCCGTTGCCAGGCTGGAAGAACAAAAAGCCCGTCTGCAATACACCAGCGGCGCGGTTGACTTCACGGTCCTTTCCGAGGCGGAGCAAGAGATGATCCGCAAAAAAATCGAGTTGGAAGAAGCAACTCTTGAGCTGAAGCTTGCTGAATTGTCAACCTGGTTATTGAGTGGTAAATTTCGGGAACGTTTTTTTGAGCCCCTTGCCTCTTTACAATAGAGCATTTTCCGCTTGATATTATTGCCTGGCGGCGAAATGTACATCTGCTCCGGTCTGTAACATTATAATCATGTATCGGTATTCTGTCATGTCTACTTTCAAGATAAATCGACTGCTGCTGGTATACACCATTGCCCTGCTGGCGCTTTTGCCCTTGCCTGCGGCAGCGATGGACGATCCTGGACACAACGGCAAGGTATTTTGCCCCATCATTTACAGAATAGATCTTGATTATCCGGGAACTGTCCGGGAAGTGCTGGTCAGCCCGGGAGATAAAGTGCGGGAAGGGCAAGTGTTGGCCCGCTATCAGCTAAAGGATGAATATGTCCTGAATATTCTCCAGTATCTTAATCAGCAAAGCGTTTTGGATTTTCAGACCAAGATTGTCGATAACGATGTCGCAAAGGCGGCTTTACAAAAAGAGTATGATACAATCAGGCGTCTGCACGCTGCCCGCATGGGTTCCGACGAGGATTTGAACGATCTGAAAACGCGTTTGAGCCTGCTGACAAAGAAGAAGGAATTGCTTACTTCTCTCCTGCATCTGAACAATCAGGAATGGCAGACAAGGAAAGCGATTGTAAAACGCAAACTGGGTGTTGAAGTAAAAGACAATGAAATACCCCTTGTCGGCGAACTCATCAGTCCTATGGACGGCGAAGTGCTGCTTGTGAATCCGGATCTGCGCGCAGGCGCAATCATTCCCAACCCCCTGAGTGCTGCCGTGACCGTGGGCAAAACGGAAATTATGGAAGTTCGCACCCGGGTGTTTGAATCGGAAATTCCCGATCTGCATATCGGTGGTAAGGCTGTCGTACATATGCAGTCACAAGAAAATCGCGATTATGATGGAATTATTACCCGTATTGACCGTCTGTCTGACGATATGGCAGTGGATCGACCGAGCTATTACGGAGTGCATATCGATATTCCCAATCAGGATGGGAGCCTGCGCGTAGGCTACAAGACAGTTGTATCATTCAAGCTGGACGACAATGCCCAGTAAATATATATTCAGAAATCGCCATCAAATCGCCGCCTGCTGTTTTTTTCCATCTGCGTTGCCGTACCATGCGCACTATTGATAAAGCAGCAAGCGTCTTCACCAGACCCTTTTATGCCGGACATGCGGGCGCTTCGCGCGGCGACTGCTGGCATTTTTATCTGTTCTGGTCTTTCTGGCTTTTTTTGGCCCTGTTCCCCATTGGCTTCGTCTTTCGCGAAGTCATGCCAATCATTTCCTTTATTTTTCTGATCCTCTACTATCGCCACGAACGGCACAACAGTGTGCTGGCACGGCTTAACCCGCGCCCGCTCTTTTATTGCCTGTGGCTGATGATACTTATAGGCATAGTGTGTTCAAACGATCCTCTTGACTCGCTGTTGCATGCCGGTCCCGTCATAAACAAGGGTTTTATCCTGCCCTTCATCGCCATGGAATGTGTGCGCGCCCCCAGGGACCTGCGCCGTCTTGTCCTTGCCTGCGTCGTCGCCTGTTTCTGGGAGGGCCTTGACGGCGTATGGCAGACCTGCTCGGGGCATGACTTCATCATGGGCTACGAAACTGAGACCGGACGTCTTACCGGCAGCATGGGCGGCTATTTTGTCGGCAATTACATCGCCCTTGCCATAATTCCGGCTTTCGGTCTGTGGTACATACTGCGGCAAAAACTTTCCGCCGTATTTTCCGCCGTTGTATGTATTTTTGCCCTGTGGCCGGCATTTTATCTGCTTGCCGGAGCAAGCGCGCGCGCCGGTATGCTCTCTGTCGCCACAGCATTCGGACTATGGCATATCCTGGCGCATGGCGGATTTAAATCCATATGCACTTCCAAAAAAATCTTTCAGTCTGCCGCGCTGGCTGCCGCTTTCCTTGTCCTGTTCTTTATTCTCAGCCCACGCGTACTGAGCGATGCGCTATTCCCGGTTCACGACGGACGCTGGAGCCTCTGGGAACTGGGTTGGCGCGTCTTTCTTGAACAGCCCTGGTTCGGGGCCGGGGCCGGGCAGTACAATACCGCATTCCGCGCCCTGGGTCTTGTGCCCGCCTATGACCTGATAACCATTGAACATCCGCACAATATATACCTGGACATACTGTACGCGCACGGCATCGTGGGTTTTTGTCTGGGCATGCTGTTTTTGCTGGGCTTTGCATGCTGGGGCTACAAACATATCCTGCCCCATCTGGGTGACAAGCCTGCCACAACAGCAAACGGTATGCAGAGCGCAAGCGACAGCAACTACTGGTGGCTCACAGCCTTTTTCTGGATAGCTTTTGTCGGCTGGCTGGTTAACGGTTTGGTCGGCCACAATTTTTACCGCATGTGGTATCTTGCCCTTGCCATGAGCTATCTTGGCATCATGGCAGGCGCAATCGTGAATCGGCCATGAACGCAAAGGACCTTTCTTTGCGCTTCGGCCTTGTGCATTTATTGGCGCGTCGTTTTGGCTTCATGCTTTGCGCGCAATGGGGCAGCAGCCTGCTGGTCATCGTTTTTACTGTATTGCTTGCCCGTACAGGGCCTGAAATCCTTGGGCTGTTCACCCTGGCGCTGGCCATGAGCATCCTGGTCACCATGATCACGGGCGCGGGCTTTGAAAATTATCTTATTCCGAGATTCAGCGAACGGCGCGTGGACAAGCGCAATCTTCTGGCGCAGACATGGCTGCTCCAGGCCTGTCTTTTTCTTGTCTCCCTTGCCCTGCTCGCCTTGGTCTGCATAATACTGGGCTATGACAATGAAAAAAGCCTGTTGATCTTTCTCATTGCGGCGGGCATGGGACCAATCGCCATGTCCAAATCCTTTTTCGCCCTTTGCCGGGTGCAGGGGCGGCATGATACCGAGATGCGCATCCGGGTGCCGGCAGGGCTGGCCGGCAG
Source organism: Desulfovibrio sp. (assembly GCA_031260965.1). GTDB lineage: Bacteria > Desulfobacterota > Desulfovibrionia > Desulfovibrionales > Desulfovibrionaceae > Frigididesulfovibrio. The sequence goes on from JAISKK010000085.1 coordinate 6,334, forward strand.
TCTCTTCGGCATCGTTGCGCTCCTGCTGGAGGCGCCGCTTCCGGTAATTTTTTGCTTCAAATTGTTGGAAGCGCTTGTGCTTTTCATGCTGATAGGTGTGGCGCTACGCTGGCGACTGGATTTAATTGCAGTGAAATTCGGCGCATGGACAAACAAATGGCGCGACGGATTTCTTTTTACAGGCATATCTGTATGCGGCCTGTTGTATAACAAGCTCAATCTCTATCTGCTGGATCAATACAGCGGGTCATACGACCTCGGGCTTTACAGCGCGCCCTGGGAAATGATTGACACGATATCCGCGCTGATTTCCGGCGCGTTGATCGAGAGGGTGTTGTTTCCTCTCATGGCTGAACAATGGCGCAAGGATTCTGCGGCCTTTATGCGTTGCAACCGGATCAGTCTTCAGTGTATGTTGTTGCTCGGTCTGTTCACGTCATATCTGCTCTTTATGGAAGGAGACAGATTGCTGACCCTGATTTATGGCGCGCAGTATCATCAGGCCGCAGCATTGCTGTATGCGCAAATCCCTTGCATCCTGGCGGCTTTTCTGCATAATCTCGCCGCCTGCATGCTGCTCAGCACACAACGCTACCGGATAGTTTTTTTGATCTACGTCAGCGGCCTCGTCTGGAACATCATTCTGTGCGTCACACTCATTCCTGTCCATTCCGCACTTGGAGCATCCTTTGCCATTACCGGGACCAAGTTATGGATGGCCTGCCTGACTGTAGGGTTTTCCATATATTGCGGGTTGGGTTTTCAGCTCCGGCCCATCCTGATCGCAGCGGCAGCGGCAGTTCTGGCCTGGGGTCTGTACGACGGCAGTCTGCACTACATGCCCCGGCGGGAAGCAGCGGAAGCGATCGGTCTTGTTCCCCTGCTGGCTCTGGCAGGCTGGTGGATCAGGTCGGCCGTGGCGCAACAGGCAAAGCAGACGAAGTGAGAAGTGTTCCCATAAAACTGGACAATCCTGTAACTATCTCCGCCGAGGCACTCCTTGCATTATAGCAAAAACCTTGCCCTCGGGCAGGAGAAGAAACGAATCATGGTTCTCTGTGGCGATGAAGCGCCGGCGATAACCGCCGCCAACATTTACGCGGACTGTTTGCGTGACCATGACGTGCGCTTTCTGGAAGAAAAAATCCTTACCCTGGGACGCATCCTGCGCTTTTCCCGCCGCAGGCTGCGCTCGCTTGGCTTTATATCGCTTTTGGGATCCTGCCTGTTTTTTCTTCCGCAATGTTTCGGCTTGCGCAAAACACCTGTCAAACGCTATCGCCCAAGTCTGGTCAGCAATGATTTCAGCACTGACCCGCGCATTGCGGATTTCGTCCGCGACTTCAAGCCGGATGTCGTTCTTGTAGGTTTTTGCGGCCTTCTCAGCCGCAATTTTCTGCGGCTTCTCCCCTGTATCTGTTTCAACATCCATCCGGGCATCAACCCGCGCTACCGGGGTTTCGGCAACATTTGGGCCTTTTATGAAGACAACCCCGGCTGTGTCGGTTATACCATTCATGAGGTGGACGAAGGCACGGATACCGGACGCCGGGTTGTGGTGACCGGGCTTGACCCGCGCTCCGATTTTAAGGGCGTCAGCTTTTTGGATATTGACATTCATGCGGCAGGGCTTGCCGCGCAGCGCCTTTGCAATCTCCTGCTGGGTCGGGAAGATGTTCCCGCCATCGCGGATCAATTCCATGGCCTGCCTTCCGTTTTATATGGCGCCCCTACCCTGCCGGTTTTTTTACGCGCTCTCCGGAATTATTATCGTGCCGTACAGAAAGGGACAAAAACCCGTGACGCCTGACCAAAAATCCGCCGCAGACCGGACACTTTTGCGGGGAGTACGATATGGCTGATGTTCTGCTCCTCATACTCTGCATGGCGGTCAGCGGCATCATTGCAGTTGCGGCGCAACGTTTTGCCATACTTGCCGGGCAGTGCGCGCCCTCTCTGGCGGGCGATTGCATGGCCCTGCTTGCAGGCATACAGACAAGCTCGCTGTTTCTCCTGCTGACAGGCAGGATCTTGCTCAGCCTCCTGCTTGTCGCCGCTTTGCTCTGTCTGCTTGTGGTCTTTAACCGGGCCAAGGAAGAGGTTTTGCGTGAACCTCTGGTTTTGGCGGATGCCTGGTTGCTGCCGCAAGTTTTCCTGTATCCGGAAATGTATTTCCCCTTTTTGCCGATGCGGGGCATTACCGCAGGGCTTGCCCTTCTGGTTTTAATACTTGCGGGGCTGGTGTTTTTGGAAAAACCGCTGCCCCTGTTGCGCTCTTTTCCCGGCATTGCCTCTTGCGCGGCGGTGACGCTGTTGCCGGTTGCCGCCTTATGGCGTTTGCGGCAAGGTTTTTTTCAGACTGCCGCGCGCTTTCTTTTGCGGCTACTGCCGGTGAGCCATGATGCCGTTAAAGATGCCGCGCGTAATGGCGCCCTGGCCTCCGCATTGACGCATCCAGTGCTGGCCGGACACATGAAGCGTGAAAAACCGGAGTGGATGCGGGAGGAAAGAACACGGCCAAAGGCTTCCCACCTGCCAGAGGCTCTGGAAAATCTGCTCAGGGAAACAGCGGCCATGCCGATGGAAAAACGCCCCCATATAGCGCTGATTCAGGCGGAATCGTTTTGTGATTTCCGGGAGCGCATGCAAGGGCCGCAAAAAGAGTCGCTTAAAGACTTTCTTCCCAACTGGGACAAATTGAAAGCGGCAGGACGAAGCCTGCCGACACCGGAAAACGCTTATGGCGCATATACCATGCGTACGGAATTCGCCATGCTCACAGGGTTGCGGCAGGAAGATTTGGGGCCGTGGGCCTTTAACCCCTACCTGTTGGCGGCGCGGCAACCCTTGTGGTCGGTTGCCCGGTATTTTGCGGAAAAAGGCTATGCGACTGTATGTATACATCCGTATTACAAGAAGTTTTTCCAGCGGGACAAGGTTATGTCCAACTTGAGCTTTGAGAAATTTTTGGGTATTGAGGAACTGGCTGACCTGGAGCATTTCGGACCTTACGTCAGCGATGCGGCTCTGGGCAAACGCATGGTGCGGGAGATGGAAACATCCTCCAGGCCGGTATTCTGCTTCGCTATTACCATGGAAGCGCACGGGCCGTGGCGGACAGGCCGCCTCACGGCGGATGAGCTTGCTGCCGAACTGCCCGACATTAACCTCGGCCTGTTCACGCAGGAGGAACAGTACTACCTCTGCCACCTGCGGCACATGGACAGATTGTTCGGCATGCTTGCGGCGCCGGACGCCGCTTTGCAACGCGGATACAAACTTTTGGCGTATGGGGATCATGCGCCGGGACTGGGGCGGACATCAGCATGTGGTTGAAGCATGTCCGCGAGATTGTCGCAAGACGAATTCACTTCGAAGTCCCGCAACAATCGCAAGTGAAAAATGTGCTAAGCGAAAAATTGCAGATGCTGTCCCTCTTTTTCCGCAATTTTTCGCTTGATCCCTATCCGTATTTCTGCTGTTGCGCGAGTTGCGGCGAGATTAAAACACCCCTGGAAAACCGGCTCTGCGCATCCTTATCTCCCTCCTTCGTCGTTGACGCCGTATTTCCCTCCGGCGCGGAAAAAAATCTGGATTGGGCACGACGCGTTATGCCCTGGCTGCGCAATATTTTTGTCGCGGATACCGGCCTTCCTCCCGCGCTTGCCGGTCTCGCGGAGCACTATCTGGTCATTTTCCCGGACCGGGGTACGGATAGAAAAGTTCGACCATTCCGGATACTGGATTTTTTTACGCCGAACGGCTTGCCGCTGTTCTATACGGATCAGGCGGATTTACGCATATACCCGCAGACGCGGGAAGATGCCGCCGCCTTTGTCGCCTCCGGCGGAAATGACAGGGATCTTGCGGACTGGTGTTCCGGGCAGATACGCTGGGCCTGCGAACAAGGGAGGGCCGTACCGCGCCATTCTACACGGCTTCTGCCAAAGCAGCGCCCGAATGTAAAAGCTATCCCGGCGGATTTTTTTCTGCTGCCCCACAAACCCGGCTCCTTGCGCTCCTATCTCAGGCACAAGCTTCTCTCGGCTATTGTGAAATGGCATCCTGTCTTCGGCGGTTGCGGACCCTGCCGCAATTTCATAACCTCATTGGAAAGCCGGGGCTTTCATGCGAAACAGCCCGACTTCCCGATTGATATCGTTTACACTTGGGTGAATGGTTCCGACCCGAAACATGAAGTCAAACGCGCCGCCTTTCTGCCGAAGCAGGACGGCATCCACGACGATGGACTGGAAACGGCGCGTTTTCGCGACAATGATGAATTGCGCTATGGGTTGCGTGCGCTGGAACGCCACGCGCCCTGGGTGCGGAACGTCATTCTGGTTACGGATGAACAGGCTCCCGCATGGCTGTGCCGCGATCATCCCAAAATCCGCATCGTCGACCACAAAGAATTTATTCCGGAGCAATTTTTGCCCACCTTCAATTCCCATGTCATTGAAGCCTGGTTGCATACCATTCCCGGTCTGGCGGAACACTATATTTATCTGAATGACGACGTTTTTCTGGCCCGTCCCTGCCGCAAGACAGATTTTTTCACACCCAACGGCCTGCCTTTGTCCTTTGTGGACTGGCGTAAACGCTGTATTTTCGGCTATTATTACACAGGGACACCGCACGCCAGGTCCTGGTTCAATACCCTGCGCATCCTGCGCAACAAGGGAGTGCCGACAGATGCCGAATTTATCACCGCCCACGGACCCTATGCCCAGACACGCGCCAACGCCGCAGATGCCTTCGCTTTTTATGCAAAAGACATAGCGGCATTCGCGGGGAACCGCTTCCGCACAAGCGAAGAAATATGCATGTATTCCCATGCCCTGCCCTTGTGGATATACTGCAAAAAACGTCTGGTTCCCTGCGACGAACGCTATTACTATGTCCAAACGATGCGGATGGACAGGGTGGCGTATTATCAGGCTGTGCTGAATTCAATAGCTGACGGATCGCCTCCTCTTTTTTTCTGCGTCAATGATGTGGGCAGCAAACGCCGCTCACAATACTGGAAACATGATTTGTATACCTTGCTGGAGGCCTGTTTTCCGGAAGCTTCGTCCTTTGAGTCCCCCCCGGCGTCAGGAAAGATGCCCGATGGCGGATCGCTGTCATGACAGCAATATTTTTCTTTGCCCATCAGGATGACGAGTATGCGGTGTATCAGCAGATAGCTGCCCATCGCGAAGCCGGCGGCAGCGTTATCTGCGCCTATCTTACAACCGGGGTAAGGGGAGAGGAATCGTGCAGTCGCCGCAATGCGGAATCACTGGCTGCCCTGAGCAGACTCGGCATAACGGAGCGCTCAGTGCTGTTTGCCGGCAGTGAGCTTGGCGTTGAGGATTTGAGCCTGCATAAAAACATTCAGAAAGTCGCAGACTGGATCAGTAACAAATTATCGGACTTGCCGAACATTCAGCGCATATATATCCCGGCCTGGGAGGGAGGCCACCCGGATCATGATTGTCTGCATGCCGCGGCTGTAAGTGTTGCGGCGGCACTGGGTCTTGTGGATATTGTCAGGCAGTTCCCGTTGTATAATGGCTATAAATGTCCGGGACTTTTGTTCAGATTCATGCACCCCTTGTCAGACAACGGCCCTGTTGAAAAAAGCCGCATCTCTTTAAGGAACCGTATGCTGTTCCTTCGCTTATGTCTGTCCTACCCTTCGCAGACAAGAACCTGGCTGCGCTTTTTCCCCTGCGCCGTTTTCCAGTATCTCATAATCGGCGAACAGTATCTTCAGGGGGTGTCGATGGCGCGTATTCGTGAACGCCCGCACGCGGGGCTTTTATATTCCGAGAAAAGAAATTTTAATTCCTGGGCCGATATGGAATTGGCTTTGCGGCAATTATAGCGAAGATATGAGAAACAATCATGAGCGACAAGACAGGAAAATAGAATATGCGACAGCGTTCTTCCCCTGTTCCCGTGGTCTTCCTTATGACGGCTCTGGATTTCGGCGGCACCGAACGACAGACCCTGGAGCTGGTTTCCCGGCTGGATCGCGCGCGCTTCCAGCCCCGGATTGTCACCCTGTGCGGCGGGGCAATGCCTTTGTTGCCCAAAGCGCAATCCCTGGGGGTCGACTGCCTGTGCCTGACGAAAAACAGCAGACCCGAACATGATTTCCGTGACCTGTGCACCCTGCCGGCATTGTGGCGTTTTTTGTATGAAGAACGGCCGCCCTTGCTGCATCTTCTTTGTGCCCTGCCCAATATTTATGGACGGATTATGGCGCAAATTTTGCGTTTGCCGGGCATCATGGCTACCTGCCGCGGGGTTCGGGAGATAACGACGCGCAAAGAACGCTTTTTCAAAAATCTTGCCCATATCCATATCTGCAACTCCGCGGCCATTCAGGGTATCCTGACCCGCTCGCTGCACATTCCGGAAAAACGGGTATTTTATATCCCCAACGGTGTGGACACGGACTTTTTCTCCCCGCCGGCCTCCCCCTCCCCCTCCCCCTCCCCTATTGTCCTCTGCATCGCCAGGATGGACACTAAAGTCAAAAACCACGCCCTGCTGTTGCGGGCCTTTGTCCCTGTGCTGGCCCAGGCTCCGAATGCCGAGCTGCATCTGGTGGGAGAGGGAAACTTGAAGCCTTCCCTCCAGCAGGAGGCCGCCGATCTGGGAATACAGAGCCGGGTCATTTTCCATGGCGGCGCGGAGGATGTGCGGCCTTTTCTCCACTCGGCTCAGGTCTTTGCGCTGGCATCGGATTATGAGGGCATGCCCAACGCGGCGCTGGAAGCCATGGCTTGCGGTCTGCCCGTGGTCTGCACCCGCTTCGACGGCAGCGAGGAGGTGGTGCGTCATGAGAAAACGGGGCTGCTCGTGCCCAGGGGAGATGCCGAAGCCCTGGCAGAAGCTCTGCTGCGCCTGCTGAAACGCCCTGATGAACGAGCCGCCTTCGGCCGGGCCGGCAGGGAATGGACGCTGGGCGTCTTCTCACTGCGACACATGGTGGAAGGCCATGAGCGGGCCTATGAATATGTGCTGAATCGTGATAGCTAATCTTATGCGGGTAGCGATAGTTCATTACTGGCTGGTCGGCATGCGCGGCGGCGAAAAGGTGCTGGAAAGCCTGTGCCGGCTCTTTCCCCAGGCGGACATCTATACTCATGTCCTGAAGCGGGACGCCATCTCCGAGCGCATTTTACGCCATAACATCCGCACTACTTTCATTGCCAAACTTCCCAATGCCGTAAAATGGTATCAGAAGTATCTGCCCCTTATGCCTCTGGCTCTGGAACAGCTTGATTTACGCGGCTATGACCTGGTGATCAGCAGCGAATCCGGCCCGGCCAAGGGTGTGCTCACGGACCAGTCCTGCACACATATCTGTTACTGCCACAGCCCCATGCGCTACATCTGGGATTTTTATCAGGATTATCTTGAATCCGCGGGCTGGCTGACGCGCACCGCTTTCCGCTATTTCGCCGGGCGTCTGCGTATTTGGGACTATGCCTGCGCTGCCAGGGTGGACCACTTCATCGCCAATTCCAAAAATGTGGCGGAGCGGATTCACAAGCATTACCGGCGCGAGGCTGTTGTGCTTTATCCTCCGGTGGAACATGCGCGTTTCTGCCCTGCCGACGGTAATTTCGTTACTCCGGACGCGAACGCCCCCTATGTATTTCTCGGGCAGTTGGTCAGCTATAAACGGGCCGATTTGGCCATTCGCGCTTTCAATGCCTCCGGCCGCAGACTGCTGATTATCGGGGACGGGGAACAGCGCAAGCATCTGCAATCTATCGCCGACAGCAATATAGAGTTTTGCCTGCGCCAGGGTGACGCAGAGACAGTTCGCCTGCTTGGAGATGCGCGCGCCCTGATTTTTCCCGGCGCAGAGGATTTCGGCATTGTACCTCTGGAGGCAATGTCCGCCGGTCGTCCGGTTGTGGCTTACGCCCGGGGCGGCGCTCTGGAAACGGTAAAAGACGGCATAACGGGTCTGTTCTTTGACCAGCCCACCCCCGCAAGCCTTAATGCCGCCATAGACCGCCTGGAAGCGCGTTACAGCGAGTTTGCGCCGCAAGCCATTTCCGGCTGGGCGGCGCAGTTTGACGTTTCCGTATTCGAACAGCGGCTGGCGGAATACATTGACGGGCTGCTGGACCAAAAATATCTGCCGGGCGTACTTTCAAACGCGCCCGACTTTTGGTAGTCACACTGCATGAAAAAACTTGCTATAGATTGCCGCATGGCACAAATGTCAGGCATAGGGGTATATATTAGGAACATTGTTCCGCTTTGTATGGCATTGATGCCTGATGTAAGCTTCAAGCTGCTGGGTTATGACGATTCTTTCACACTACCGGACACATGCCAATGGGAAAAAGCCGCTTTTGATGCTACTATCTATAGTATAGCGGAACAGGCGTATATTCTTCCGCTTTTGCGCAGTTGCGATGCGCTCTGGATGCCCCATTATCCTGTTCCGGTGTTGAGTACGCTTCCTCTGGTGGTCACAGTGCATGATGTTGCCCACCTCGCCCTTGCCGACCTATACAGAGGAGTGAAAAAAAACTACACGCGTCTGATGTTTCAGGTCGTACGCCGCAAGGCCAAGGAAATACTTTTTGTCTCGGAATTTACGCATCAGGAATTTTTACGCCGCGTTGGGCAGGCAAAAGGCGCTACAACTGTCGTGCATAATGGCGTTGGCAATGAATGGCTGGAACCGCCTTTTTGCGAGGCGGAAATGCCACCCTATTTTGTAGCCGTGGGTAATATTAAACCCCACAAAAATCCTGAACTGCTTTGCAGGGCTTTTCTTCGTATTGTCGACAGGCGTGAGACAAAGCTGGTATTTGTTGGTCAACAGGAAGGGTTCCTGACCGGGGACCACTCACTAAAAGAAGCGGTTGCCATGGGGAATGGTCGTATCAGGTTTGCCGGCATGCTGGACCAGCAGCAATTAATCTCGCTTGTACGTGGATCTCAGGCTCTGGTGTTTCCTTCCCGGTATGAAGGCTTTGGCTTGCCCCCTCTAGAAGCTATGGCCGCAGGTGTGCCGGTTATTGCTTCGGATATTC
>JAISKK010000062.1 GCA_031260965.1 Desulfovibrio sp.
TAACCGGTGAGGTCTTTTACCATGTGCAATTACTTGAAACGGGCATTACATTCACAGCAAGCGATGACGTATCTACTTATTTTTGCTATGCTTCTTTCTCTGTCATCCTGTGTTTACCCCTATTCGGCGGCGCTTCGCGAAACCAACAATTCTGGATTACACGCTGAATACGGCACGGTCATCAGAGAGAGCGGGCATTCCTTTACAGCAGCTTCCAATGGCGCTCTCATCGGTATTTCGCAGGCATGCATTGAACTTCCGACCATTGTGGAAGAGCCTTTTCTTGCCAGTGTTGACATAGATTACCCACTTCGGGGAAGTTCGGATAGCCTGCTTATGGTTTTTCCGGGCGGCGTATTTCATATTTTCCCCGATGCCGTGTCGTTACGGCATGAAACCGACGATGCCAACGCTATACTCGAACGAAGAAAACCGTTAGGCATCAACATGTTACAGTCCCGTAACATGTTGATGGTTTATAAGGATCACTCCTTTGCACGGGCGTTTTTAAACGGCTTTCTCATGGATACGTTGCCACTGTCCGGTTCAACGTCCAAAGGACGGATCAAGGTAGGTTTTTCAAATATAGTTGGGGTAGTGGCGGAAGCTAAATTCAGTAACTTCTCTATTGTTACCGGAGAGATAGCAGTATCTGCCTACCAGACTGCCATCAAGCGTAGTAAAGCCAAATAATACGTGGAAGACAAGAGAAAATTTTTGTTCCAGCGATGCGAATAGGGCAAAACTGTGCCAAAAGATTGAGGCTCTTATCCAAGCAGCATGGAAATACGAATTGGATTCGCCGCGCTTGCGTCTGATATATGTCAAGCTTCTCTCCTGTCTTTTGTCTTTGGCTGGAGCGCAGCGACAGGAGGGCGGGGTGTGTCTTGCCTTCTGTCTTTCCTTGGCCGCGCCGCGAAAAGATAAGGCCCGGACATTTGCGCCGAGCCTTTCCAAAATCTTTTCCAAAAACTTACCCTGGGGTTTTTCAAAACCTTTACGCCGGACTTTTATTTCCAACGCACTGTTTAAAATCAAAGTTCCGTAGCAAACCGTTTTTGCGCTTCCATAGCATCTTTCGCAACGAACACAGGACTTTGCAACATTTGCGGGATCCGCAATTGCGCATTTTTCAACGGCGGGTTTGCGTAGCACTGGTTAGGATGATAGTAAAACTGTCCGCAAAAGTGCGTACATATTTGACCACTTTTGACTACTTTTGACCACTTACGATAAAGCCCCGGAGGACGCAAAAACCTTCCGGGGCTTGTGTTTCTTTGGTGGGCCATGCAGGACTTGAACCTGCAACCAACTGATTAAGAGTCAGCTGCTCTACCAATTGAGCTAATGACCCAAAGAGATTTGCACAGAAATCTTCTTTTAGCCAAAATCTACGTACTGTCAATATTTTTTTAGCTTTCGACCAGAGCTGAACCTGTCTGACAGCCTGGCAAAAATTAATTTTTCACCCCATCCGCGCATTAAACTTTCCGGTAAAATCGGCTATACTGCAACCTATGCGCAACAGCTCCCAATATCTGACATTCGCTTTAATCCCAACCATTATAGCCCTTATACTGTGCATTTACGCAGCCTTGACTTCGACTCAGGCCGCGTCATACCCGCCGCGCAAAAACACAGCGAACGGTGTTGTGCAAAGCACTCACATTCTGGCAGACCGTATCGGTATGGAAGTCCTGAATCAGGGCGGAAACGCTGTTGATGCCGCAGTTGCCGTTTGCTACGCTCTGGCGGTTGTCCATCCCGAGGCCGGCAATCTCGGCGGGGGCGGCTTTGCAGTGCTGCGTATGGCAGACGGAAGAAGCGACACCCTGGATTTCCGCGAAAAAGCCCCCCTTAAAGCCGCACCGCATCTGTATCTGGACAAAAACGGCGCAGTAATCCCCCAGGCAAGCACCCTGGGATACCGGGCCGCAGCCGTACCCGGCACGGTAGCGGGCATGAGCGCTCTACTGGACAAATACGGAAGCAAAAGTCTGGCTGAACTGATCGCCCCGGCCATAAAACTGGCCGACCAAGGCTATACGATCTCGGCCCGCCAGGAAAAAAGCCTCGCCAAATACGCCCCGGACTTTGCCCGCTTTGCGTCTTCCCGAAAATATTTTTTGCACCCGGATGGACGGTCATTCAGGGAAGATGAGCTTTTCGTGCAGAAAGACCTGGCCAAATCATTGCGCCTCATCGCCGCACAGGGACAGGACGCCTTTTATAAAGGCTTCATAGCAGATTTGATCGTTGCGGATATGGCAGCCAACCAGGGACTGATCAGCAGTCAGGATATCCTGGCTTACTCCGCCATCTGGCGCGCCCCGCTCAAAGGATCATACCGGGGCTATGAAATATTTTCCATGGGTCCGCCCAGTTCCGGCGGCGCGCTCCTCATCCAGATGCTGAATGTTATGGAGAACGCGGATATCAAAGGTCTCGGCTTCGCCTCCTCGCAAATCATCCATTTTATGGCCGAAGCCATGCGTCAGGCCTTTGCGGACAGACAAGAACACCTGGGAGACCCGGATTTCGTGCAAATCCCCCTGGACAAGCTGACATCCAAGGACTACGCAGAGCAAATCGCCGCCCGGATTCTTGAAAACAAAAACCGCGCGCTACCCGCTCCGCAAACAGCGGGGCAGGCGCGCGAAAGCCTCAACACCACCCATTATTCGATAGTTGACAAATGGGGTAACGCCATCGCCGTGACCTGCACTTTAAATGACGCTTACGGCAGCAAAGCGGCTATAGCGGGCGCCGGTTTTCTGCTCAACAACGAAATGGACGATTTCACCGCCCTGCCCGGAGCTTCGGATATGTACGGAATCACCGGCGGCGCAGCCAACGCCATTCAGGCCGGAAAACGCCCCTTGAGCTGCATGACCCCAAGCATCATACTTAAAGACAGCAAACTGTTCATGATCCTCGGCAGTCCGGGCGGACCACGCATCATAACCACCGTTCTGCAAGTCATTTCCAATGTGATCGATCATGGCATGAGCATCAGCGCGGCCATCTGCGCTCCGCGTTTTCATATGCAGGGGCAGCCGGACGAACTGCGCATCGAACCTGGAGGGCTGGTCAAAGATGTCCGGGAAACATTGATCGGCATGGGATATGCCATTTCAGAACAAGCCTATATGGGAGAGGTAAACGCAATTCTCGCGGATCCTGAAAGCGGGTTTCTGTACAGCAGCGGCGACCCCAGAGCCGAGCTGAATTAAAGCCCTAAGTAATTTGCATTTATATGTTATAATAAGTAAAGGAGGTGTGGAGTGAAAGTTATAATTTTCTGCGGCGGAAAAGGCACGAGACTGCGTGAAGAAACCGAATTCAAACCTAAACCCATGGTTGAAATCGGCGGACGTCCAATCATGTGGCATATAATGTGCCGCTTCGCCCATTATGGCTTCAAGGAATTTGTCCTGCCGCTGGGCTACAGGGGCGATGTGATCAAACAGTACTTCTACGACTATAAAATGCGCAATTCCAATTTCAGCATCGACCTCTCCTCCGGTGAACTGACGGTTCACAGTCTGGACGAAAATACGGACTGGAAAATCACCCTGTGCGACACCGGTGAAGAAACCGAAAAAGGCGCGCGCGTCAAAAGAGTGGCCGAGCATCTGGGCGACGGTCCTTTCATGGCCACTTACGGAGACGGGGTAGCCGACATAGACATAGGCGCTCTGCTCAAATTTCACCGGGAACAGGGGCGAATGGGCACCTTTACGGGTGTGCGTATGCCTTCGCGTTTCGGGACCGTAAGCACCGACGAAAGCGGCAACATCGAAAGCTGGGAAGAAAAACCCCTGCTCAACCAGTTCACAAACTGCGGTTTTTTTGTATTCCAGCCTGAATTTCTTGACTATCTGACAACAGACGAAAGTTGCGATCTGGAAAAAGCCCCCCTGCAACGCCTGGCTAGGGAGGGGCAGTTGTCCATGTACAGGCACAATGGTTTCTGGCAATGTATGGATACCCTGCGGGACTATATGCTGCTCAATAAGCTGTGGGACAAAGGCCAGGCTCCCTGGTTGAATTTTTCCAAGGAAGAATCCGATGTTCGATAAACAATATGGGGGACGCCGGGTTTTCATAACCGGTCACACCGGGTTCAAGGGCTTCTGGCTTACCGCCTGGCTACTGGAGTTGGGCGCGGAAATCGTCGGCTGGTCCCTGGATATTCCTACCAACCCTTCCGGCTTTCAGGCACTCGGCCTGGAAAAGCGCATCACCCACCTGCAGGGCGACATGCGGGACCGGGACGGATTGACTGCGGCCCTGAACAAATTTCAGCCCGAGGTCGTCTTTAATCTGGCCGCCCAGGCACTGGTGCGCAAATCCTATGCGGACCCTGTCCAGACTTTTTCCACCAACGCGATCGGCACGATGAACATGCTGGAGGCAGTGCGCGCAACCCCGTCCGTAAAGGCTTTGGTGCTGATTACCAGCGATAAGTGTTACCGGAATGACGAATGGCTTTTCGGATACCGGGAAACAGACCATCTTGGCGGTAAGGACCCTTACAGCGCGTCCAAGGCCTGCGCGGAAATCATAGCCCAGGCATATTTTCATTCCTTTTTCGGACCCGGAACAAAGGGACCGCGCGCGGTCACGGTCAGGGCAGGCAATGTCATTGGCGGCGGTGACTGGGCCGAAGACCGTATCGTTCCGGATTGCGCCCGCGCCTTTGCCAAGGGCAAGGCTGTGCAGATCCGCAATCCAGAGGCCACAAGACCCTGGCAGCATGTGCTTGAGCCTCTGTCCGGATACCTGCGCCTTGGCGCCTGCCTTTTGCGGGAAAAGTCCGCCGGGAACGATACAGGCGGTCTGCACATGGAGTCCTTCAATTTCGGCCCGCCCGCCGAGGTTAAAGCCTCGGTGGGTGATCTGGCCAACGCCCTGGAAGAGTACTGGCCTCACTTTTCCATGGCAGCGCGGACCACAGACGTTTTGGAAAAAAAAGAAAGCACCCTGCTCAAGCTCTGTTGCGACAAAGCCCTGGCCCTTCTGGACTGGAAGGCGACCCTGTCCTTTGCGGAAACCGTACGGTTTACAGCCCAGTGGTATCGCAGTTATTACCAGAGTATGGAAAATGATAAAACAACGGCGGATCCGACTCAGTACATGTATTCCCTGACCCTCGATCAAATCCGCGACTACTGTCAACTCGCGAAGGATAGGACTCTGGCGTGGACGCGCTGATTCCATCCGGGGTCGTACCCTGCTCCATTGCCGGCGTCTGGACAAAAACTCTGGGCGCAATGCCTGGCAAAGGGGGACCAATACTGCATATGCTGCGTTGTGACGTCCCACATTTCTCAATATTCGGAGAAATTTATTTTTCCGTGATCGAAAAAGGCGCTGTGAAAGCCTGGAAAAAACACAAAGTCCAGGCCCAGAATTTCGCCTGTCCAAGTGGTCGTATCCGCATCGTCGCCTACGACGCGCGCCAAGCGTCTCCCACTTTTAACAAGCTGGAAACCTTCATTCTGGGTTTGCCGGACCACTATCAGCTGCTGCACATCCCACCCGGCATATGCTACGGCTTCGCCGCTCTGGACAAAGCTCCGGCCCTGCTGGCCAACTGCGCGGATCTGCCCCATTCCCCTGAGGAAGCGGAAAATATCCCGGCGGATTCCAGTCTCGTACCTTATTCCTGGACCGGCCCTGAATGCTGAACGGTCCAGGAAAAAATCGCCTGCACCGCTGTGTGGTAAGCGGCGGACTGGGTTACGCCGCTTCCTGGATAAGCCGCTATCTGGCCCGATCCGGACACGAGGTGACTGTCATATCCAGGAGGAAAGACAAGCCGGATCTCGGCTTTCCCTACTCCCTGCTGCAGGCCGATCTGGAAAACGAAAAACCGCAGGACCTGACCCGGATATTTGCTAAACCCGCAGATCTCGTGGTGCACGCAGCCGCCCTCACAGACGCATTCATTCCCGATTACCCACGCAGGTCCCTGCTGACAAACGCCCTGGGCACGCGCAATATACTTGAGGCCATAGACCTGAGTTACGGCACGCATCCTGAAGACACGCCAATGTTTGTCTATTGCAGCACCATCCATGTCTATGGACGGTCTACAGGAACCATCACTGAATCGAGTCCGGCCGCGCCTCTGGACGACTATGCCCTGACCCACTTTTTCGCCGAAGAATATTGCCGCATGTTCACGCGCGCCCACGCCCTTCCCTGTCTGGTCCTGCGCTTCAGCAACGGCTACGGCGCACCCCTCAATCCCGCAAGCGCCAACTGGCGGTTGCTGCTGAACAATTTATGCAAAAGCGCCTTCACGGACGGAATCATACGCTTGCGGTCAGATCCGCGCATACGGCGCGATTTCATCTGGCTCGAAAATTTTGCCGAGGCCATCAGCGCACTCATGGACAGAAAAGATCTGGCCGGACGCATATTTAACGTATCCTCGGGCGACACTCTAAGCATCGGCGAAGTGGCCGCGCGGACGGCAAAGATCGCCACGGAAATGCTGGGACGCGATATTCCCGTCTGCTTGGAGGCAAAAACGACGGATTCCCATCCGGTCGAGGTCCGGATAAGCAATCAAGCTCTGCGGGCGGAGATAAAAATAGACTTCAACGACCATATGGATGAAGAAATAAGGGGCATCCTGCGCCTGCTCGGAGCGCCCTGAAGCTTTCTCGATAGCCACGCTTTTACAGGAGAAATTTATGTCGAGTCATGTGGACACGCAGGGCAATGTAATGATGGTTGACGTGAGCGGCAAGGAAATCACCAGCCGCACGGCTGAGGCCGAAGGTTTCATAAGCATGGCGCCCACTGCGTTGCAAAAGGTCCGAGAAGGCAGGGCGGCCAAAGGTGATGTGCTTACGGTGGCGCAGACGGCCGGAATCATGGCAGCCAAACGCGTCGCGGATATTATACCCTTGTGCCATCCTCTGCCTCTGGAAAACTGCAAGATTGAGCTGAATATTGAAGATTCCGGCATCCACGCCCTATGCCGGGTAAAAATCTCCGGGCGCACGGGGGTAGAAATGGAAGCTCTGACCGGAGTCTCCGTTGCCCTGCTCACGGTGTATGACATGTGTAAATCTATGGACAAGGGCATGGAAATATTCGGTATCCGGCTCCTGAAAAAGACAGGCGGCAAAAGCGGAACTTACGAAAGAGCGCTGCAAAACTCTCATGAGCTGAATGATGTCTAAATCGGAATTATTGGATTCCTGCGGACGGCGCATCAATTATGTGCGCCTGTCCATAACGGATCGCTGCAATTTCCGTTGCGTTTATTGTATGCCGCCGGACGGCGAGACATATATCCCGCACGAAGAAATTTTAAGCTATGAGGAAATCCTGCGCCTCTGCCGCATTATGACGGACAGTGGCATCGAGGTCTTTAAAATTACCGGAGGTGAACCGTTATGCCGCAAAGGCGCAGTCAGATTCATCCGCAATCTGAAGGCGCTGCCGGGTGTGAAACAGGTTACTTTGACCAGCAACGGCGTGCTGCTCGGCCCTTTTGTGCAGGAACTCGCACAGATCGGTCTGGACGGACTGAACATCAGCCTGGACACCTTGAACCAGCGAAATTTTCAGACCATGTCCAGGACAAAGGCCAGGCCGGATCAAGTTATTGAGGCCCTTGACATGGCACGGCGGGCAGGTTTGAAGGTAAAAATCAACGCTGTGCCGATGCGCGACGTAAACACGGCGGATCTGGAGGAACTGGCGGCCTTCGCTCTCTCTCGGGGCTATACCTTACGCTTCATTGAGCTCATGCCGATGGGTCCGGGCATGGAATATGAAGGCGTGGGGCAAGAAGAGATAAAACGCATGCTTACGGATCGCTTCGGCGCCCTCGCGCCGCTTGCGGAGCGCCTGGGCAATGGACCGGCCCAATACTACCGGGTGGAAGGATACGAAGGACGGGTGGGATTCATATCCGCCTTGAGCGACAAGTTTTGTGCGAGTTGCAATCGGGTGCGCCTGACCTCGGCCGGTTATCTGAAAAGCTGCCTGCACCATGACATAGGGATTGACCTGAAAAAACTTTTGCGCTGCAAAGCTGATGATACAGCGCTGGCGGCCGCCATCGGCGAAACAATACGCAAAAAACCGGCAGCCCATGCCTTTGCCCCCGAACAGGGCAAGATAATCAGATCCACTTTTCTGATGAACAGTGTAGGCGGCTGACAAGATCACACTAACCAATTGCAGCAAGCGGAGGAGACGGGAATGGGCAAAATTATCGCTTTGTGCATAAGCAAAAAAAAAGGCACAGCCAAAAAAACTGTGCCTTCGATAAAAGCCATCGCAGAACACGGACTCGAAGATGACGCTCATGCCGGACCCTGGCATCGTCAGGTCAGCCTGCTTGCCCATGAAAAGATAGAAGATTTCCGCAACCGTGGCGCCATAGTCAGCTACGGTTGTTTCGGAGAAAACATCGTCGCGGACGGCATAGACTTCGCCGCCCTGCCTGTAGGCACACGTCTGGCCTGCTCTGACGTTCTGCTGGAGATAACGCAAATCGGCAAGGAATGCCACGACCGCTGCCAGATATACCACAGCATGGGCGAGTGCATCATGCCCACGCAGGGGGTTTTTGCCCGAGTGCTGCGGGGCGGCGTGCTGAACACGAATGATGATCTGCGCGTTATCACGGGAGAGTGAGCATGTATCCAACGGCCATTCTGACCATCAGCGACAAGGGATACGCTGGAGAACGCGAAGACAGAAGCGGCGCGGCGGCGCGGGAAATTGTCGAAGCCCACGGCTGCGCGGTGGTCCATTACGCCGTGCTTCCGGATGAGCGCGCCATGATCGCTGATGAACTGAAGCGTCTGGCTGACAACGGTATGGCGCGTCTGATTCTAACCAGCGGCGGCACGGGATTTTCCAAACGCGACCTGACCCCGGAAGCGACCCTTGACGTTGCTGAACGCATCTGTCCTGGCATCCCCGAAGCCATGCGGGCCATGAGCATGGAAAAAACCCGACGGGCCATGCTGACCAGGGCTGTCGCCGCCATTCGCGGCAATGCCCTGATCATCAATCTGCCCGGCAGCCCCAAAGCGGTGCGGGAATGCCTCTTGTGCGTCATAGATGAAATCGGGCACGGGCTGGATATTCTAAGCGGCGAAGCCGGGGAATGCGGCGGACAGTAAACATCAAAAAAACGGATGCGCCATGCATTTTTCTTTTGATCCGCAAAAAGCAATTCTAGCCTCGGCCGGAGATTATCTGGACCACTTCCAACGGCGCGGACGCGCTGTGCATCTGGAACATCTGGGTATCATCTGTTACGGGGTCACCGATTGCCTGTACCTGGGGGAAAAGTCTCAGGTTCTGCTGCCTCTGGAGGGAACGGCTCTGCCCCTGATCTTTACCGAGTCCTGCCATTATCCGGCCGGTGACTGCCGTCTGACCTCACTGGCTCAGGTTGTTCTCAGCGCTACTACGGATTTTCTGGAAGTGGATGAGGCCGCGCCCTTTTACGCGCCGGGCAGCGATAACCTCTGGCACTGGACAGCAGAGAATCTGCCAAAACTCCTGGCCTTGGAATCCATTGGTTACAGCGGCAAATATATTGTACCACTGGAGAGCAAGGTAGCGCGTGAATCCCTGGTTCTGTTCCATATACCGCCGGAGCGCCTGCTGCCCGCCAAGGCCGCTTACCGGGTAAAACGCCTGTTGCTTCCCCAGCGCCTCTCCGGCTTTGATTTGCCCTATTATCTGCCCTTAGTGGAATTTACCCGCAACAAACTGCTGGAGGCCGTCGGTACGCTCCCCGGCGGAAAACGCTGTTATATCAGACGCACGGGCAGGCGTAAGCCTGTGAATGAAGAAAATGTACTGGATCTGCTGCGGGGTTTTGATTTTGAGACCATGCTGCCGGAAGATCTCTCTCTGGCTGAGCAGTGGCGCTATATGACCAATGTTGATTGTTCCGTGATGGCGCATGGGGCCAATTCCACTCTGACCCTGCTGCAAAAGCCGCGCTCCGCCTTTGTGGAGCTATTCGGCAACCGTTATGTCAGCTATAATAATCTGCATGCCGCGCGTCTGTTGCGGCTCAAGTACCATGCACTGGTACAGGATTTGGATGTGTCCAGCGCGCCTTTGGATATGTCTCTGGCGGATTTTCTCTGGGGAGGATTAACTGCGGATATGGTGGTGGATATTACGCATTTGCGCATTCTGCTGGAAACTTTACTGGAATAGCAATTACATTTTACTCAATTTCCCAAAATTGATAAGCTGCTTTGCTCATTTCCATCTCACATAATTGAAGAACTTTTCAAATGTAAGCAAGGATGAATATCACTTACCTTAAATTTTCCATCAATTGTATATTGAACTGCATCGTATATAGTCGACTTATCATATTTTACGATAATCGGATAATTATAGTCATTCGGGCTGAGAATATTTATGATAGTGCCATCGCCATATCTGGCATCATGTACTCTGTCGCCTTTTTTGAATTCCATTGCCATATCCTCACAGATTAAATCTCATAATTTTTTCCAGACATGGTTCAGCGGCAGGAGCATCTTTGCCAGTACGTTAAAAAATTTTCTTGAATGTCACTGACAGTCTTTGTGATGTGCGACCATAATAGCATATAATTTCATAGGAGGCGAGAGCGCGAATGCCCGATACTATGAACATCACCATTTTTTATGGAATTAGCTGCTTTTTTACGTTTTGGGGTATTGCCGAGTCTCCGCAATGCCGAAAATTTCCCGGCTATGGCTTTTCAGATTTGCTGATGCTTGCGCTTGTCGTCCGCCTCATATCAGCATCAGCTTGGGGCAGGTCGTTGCTCTTTTCTCCCACTACATCCGTCATGTAGTAATTCCAGTGCCGGACAGCGGCACCTTTTGACACTGACCACATGGATAACGATGCACATCCACAGTCACAAGTTACCCGAAAAATATCTTTGGTACGCCCTTCAGGTCGCGAACTTTCTATGGCCATCGGAATTTTACCACAAGAGGCGCATGGCAGAACGTCTGGCATATCTGGAGTTAAAGCTGTATAAGGCATGTTATACGTTTACGCCTTGCATTGAAGACTGGCAAGTAGTGAATTGGGCAGATAACGTGAATGTCATTGCTGTTCAACCAATCTGAAGGAAAATTTGAATATGCCCCGCCACCCCGGATCAGGCGTGCGCGCCCTCCACATCACGATGCTGAAGACCTTATGTCTTGCAGGCGTTATTTTTGCTCATGCCCTCCTGCCCTTTGTCGAACCGACCACATTTGTGAAAATCTATGCGGATCAACCGAGTCATATTGCTACGCAGGTAAGCTTCTGGTTGAACTTTTTGATTATCCCTTCCTTCATGCTTGCCTCAGGGTACGTTATGGCACTGACGCTTGACAGGCAACATCGCACTTTTATTCAACAAGTCATAAATCGGGTAAAGAGGCTGCTGCTGCCCTGGTTCTGTCTCATGGTATTCTGGATGGTTCCTTTGTACACGCTGTTTGATCTCCCAGCCTATAACAGACCGGCAGGATTCACGCTGGCGCAGACATATCGGGCTGGATTGAGCGGACTTTTCACTGACCATCTCTGGTTTCTGCTTGTGCTATTCTGGATCAGCCTGTTCTGGCTTGCTGTCCTGCCGCTGATAAAACGGACAGGGATTTTGCCAGGCTTTATCCTTGCGGTTGTGGTTTCTCTATTGATGGATACTTACGGACGCGAACTCACCTTATATGCCATGTGGGAAACTTCCGGCCAGATCATCTACTTTTACCTTGGCTATAGTCTGTATCACGGTAGGGAACGCATCAGTGGGCTGCTTGAAGAACGCCCCTTGACCCTGATGGCGGGCAACGCCGTTTGTTTTATAATCATAGCCAATTTCAGCCAGTTTTATCAGATTTTATACTGGATTGCCTGCTGCATGGGGGCACTGCTGGTCTATCAGGTCTGCCTGTTCCTGTCACACTCGGTCTACGCGAGGTTGAGGGACAATCCGCAGTATCGTTATTTTGAGGATAATGCCTTCCGCTTTTATCTCTTCCACTTGCCCGGCGGTCTTCTGATCTTCAAAGGGCTTAACGCTGCGAACATGTTGTCGCCATTGCCGTTTATCCTGCTCTCTTTTGTTCTCAACCTTGCTGCCACCACGCTTATTGTCATGGGGATCAATGCCCTGGAACAAAAGTGGCGCATTGGATTCGTACCACGCGGACAATGAGGAGGAGGGGACCCACCGAGGATGCGAGAGTCAAGACACATGGAACAAACGGTCGGGCCTGCTTTCGGAGAACCTGTGTTCGCTCCTGCAAGGACAGCGCACACACTTGTCAGTATAATTTCTGCCAAGGGATAGAGTGTTTTGCCTCGTTGTCTTGAATCCGAAAGTTGGTCGAAATATTCCACCAATGTTCGGCGCGTTTCATGAATTGTCATCTGCCATCCCCTTTTTTCCTGCTATAGGGAATGATAGAGTATAATCTAGAGTTATTATTAAATAATTCTAGATTTTTTTCATGCGATTGCCCTGGAGCTCGTCGCCATCCTTCTTGCCAACCCTGAAAGCTCAGAGTATAGTGCCTAGAAAATCCGCTATGGTGTTAGTCCTAAAATTATAATTCCTAGCGAAGAAGCTGTGGTTTCGACCGAAAAAGGAGTTTGCTATGCGTCTGGTTACCCGCTCTGACTTTGACGGACTGGCCTGTGCCGTACTTCTCAAATCCCTGGGAATGATTGACGAATATAAATTCGCCCACCCCAAAGACATTCAGGACGGTTTGGTCGAAATAACCGAGAACGACATCTTGACAAATGTTCCCTACGTCAAAGGTTGCGGTATGTGGTTTGACCACCACAGTAGCGAAAATGAACGCGTCGGCAATATAGACTTCAAAGGCAGCGCAAGAATTTCACCCAGCACGGCTCGCGTCATCTGGGATTATTTCGGTGGCCACTCCAAATTTCCCGCAGATTTGGATGTCATGCTGGAGAATGTGGACAAGGTGGACAGCGGCAGACTCACAGCCCAGGAAGTCACCGATCCCAAAGGCTGGATACTGCTCGGATTCATGATGGACCCGCGCACGGGACTTGGACGCTACCGCGACTATCGCATAAGCAACTACCAGCTTATGCTGGACATGATCGACTATTGCGGGAGCAAATCCGCCGAGGAAATCCTGGAAATCCCCGATGTCAAGGAGCGCACTGACCGCTATTTTGCCCAACAGAAAGACTTTGAGACCATGATCAAACGTTGCGCCACAGTGCGCGGCAATGTGGTGACCATTGATTTGCGCAATGAGGAAGAAATTTTCTCCGGCAACCGCTTCAGCCTCTATGCCCTGTATCCGGACTGCAACGTCAGCGTGCAGGTGATCTGGGGTCTGAAAAAGCAGAACGTGGTGCTCACGGTCGGTCACTCGATCCTGAACCGCACCTGCACCGTGGATGTGGGTAGTCTCATGCTCATATACGGCGGCGGCGGCCATTTGCGGGTCGGAACCTGCCAGGTGCCCACAGATCAGGCCGAAAATACTATTCAGGAAGTCATGACCGCCCTGCAGGGGAAATAGCGGACCTCTTTTACGATTATGGATCCGCAGGTCAAAGACATTACCCTTAACGGCGAAACGCGCTCTTCAAGGGCGCAGAGTCTCTCCGAACTCCTTGTTGAGCTTGGAGTTAACGAGACGGCCCTTGTCGCTGAACTAAACGGCTCTATTGTCCCGCAAACGGACTTCACAAGTACAGGGATCAGCGCGGGCGACACAATCGAACTGGTAAGGTTTGTGGGCGGAGGTTAAGACATTTACACCATGTCAAACTTGCAGGAAACTTATGCGCGCACTGATGACGACCCGCTGCTTCTGGGTGGGCGCGTTCTTAAGTCCCGGCTCTTCCTCGGCACGGGAAAACTGGGCCGGGAAGATCTGATCCCCGAACTGGCCCATGTCTCGGGCGCTCAAGTGATCACCGTCGCCATGCGCCGCGTGGATTTAAGCAGCCGGAAAGGGAATATCCTGGCTCATGTGCCGGACCATATGCAGCTTCTGCCCAATACGTCGGGGGCGCGCACTGCCGAAGAGGCCGTGCGCATCGCCCGCCTGTCCAGGGCCTGCGGGGCGGGAGACTGGATCAAAATCGAAGTGATCAGCGACGCCGCCAATCTGCTGCCTGACGGCTATGCGACCGCAAAGGCCACAGAAATCCTGGCCAAGGAAGGATTTGTTGTGCTGCCCTATATCAATCCCGACCTCTATGTGGCCAGAGACCTGGTCAATGCCGGCGCGGCAGCCGTCATGCCCTTGGGCGCGCCTATCGGCAGCAACCGGGGCTTGCAGACGAAAGAGATGATCCGCATCCTCATCGCGGAGATCAACCTGCCGATTATCGTGGACGCGGGTCTCGGCGCCCCCTCGCAGGCCTGTGAAGCCATGGAAATGGGCGTATCCGCCTGTCTTGTCAATACGGCAATAGCCACGGCTGCCAACCCCACGCGCATGGCTGCGGCCTTTGCGCTGGCCATAGCTTCCGGTCGCGCCGCCCATCTGGCCGGACTCGGGCGGGTGCTGGACAAAGGAAGCGCCGCATCTTCCCCTGAAGAAGGCAGGCTCACAGCCTTCCTCGAAACTTAGCCCATGCGCGCGGAAAATTCCTACACACCCCTGAGTGACGGATTTTACCCCCTGCTGACGGACAAGGCGCGGGTCTTCACAACCGCCTCGGCCAAAGCCGGCCGGATAAACAGTGAGGGAATCCACCACATCCTGGCCAAAAGTGTTCTGGATGACGAGGATTTCGCCCTGCTTTTAAGCCCTGCAGCCGGTCTGCATCTGGAAGCTATGGCCAGTCGGGCTCAGTCCGAAACTCTGCGCCACTTTGGACGGGCCAGACAGCTTTTCGCCCCTCTCTATCTTGCCAATTATTGCACAAACGGTTGCCTTTATTGCGGATTTAACACGGGTCTGGTCATAAAACGCCGGGCGCTGAATGCGGTGGAGATCGATGCCGAGGCCAAGGCGCTCGCGGCCACCGGGCTGCGCCAGATCCTGCTCCTCACCGGGGACGCCCCGAAACGCACCGGCGGAGACTATATCGCCGCCGCAGTCAAAATTGCCGCCCGTTATTTTCCCTCCGTAGGCATAGAGGTTCAAGCCTTGAGCCTTGAGGAGTATGCGGAGATCGCCAAAGCGGGCGCAAACTGCATGACCATGTTTCAGGAAACCTATGACCCGACGCTCTATTCCCGTCTGCATCCTTCCGGGCCGAAGCGCGTTTTCGCCAACCGGCTGGACGCTCCGCAACGGGCGGCCGAAGCCGGTTTGCGCCTGATAAACTTCGGCGCTCTGCTCGGTCTCGGCGACTGGCGCTACGACATTTTTATGATGGGTATGCACGCCCGTTTCCTGCAGCGCAAATTCCCCGAAGTGGAAACCGCCTTTTCCCTGCCCCGTATCCGCCCCGCCCAAGGGGCCGTCGATGAAAAGAACGCGGCCCCGGCCTTTACGCCCCTGCCCGTCCCGGACCGTGATTTCGTGCAGGCCCTGGCAGCGTTGCGCTGTTTCATGCCCCACGCCGGAATCACCCTGTCCACGCGTGAACGGGCCTTCCTGCGCGATAAACTCCTCCCTCTCGGCGTCACCAGGGTTTCAGCCGGAGTAAGCACAGGCGTCGGCGGTTATGTGGACCCGGAGCCGAAAAAAGAAGTGCAGTTCGAGATTGATGACGGGCGCAGCGTTGATGAAATGACTGATGACCTTGAAAAACTGGGCTTTCAGCCCGTGTTTTCGGACTGGCTCTTGCCGGAAAAAGGCGATCTGGCTTTGAGCGCCGCGCTGCAACGCTCTTTGGGAGAAGTAAACTAGAACATTTTTCGCTTGCGATTGTTGCTTTACGGCGAAGTGAATGCGCCTTGCAACAACCTCGCGGCAGGGCTTTGCTCGCAAACCCCTGCCGCGAAATTGGAGCAGGCACAAAACAAACGAGAATTTTATGTTCATTCCCTTTCCGGACACGGACATCTACTGCATAACGGACTCCCGGCAAAGTCTGGGGCGCTCCAGCGTAGATGTAGTCCGGCAAATGCTTGAGGCGGGCGTCAAAATCATCCAATACCGGGAAAAAGACAAGAAAGCCGGAGAAATGCTTGCGGAATGCCGTGAGATCCGCGCCCTGACCCGCGCCCACAGCGCCTGTTTTCTGGTCAATGACTATCTTGACCTGGCCCTGCTCTGCGAAGCTGACGGCGCGCACATCGGACAAGATGACCTGTCTCTGGCCGATGCGCGCAAACTTTTGGGGCCGGATCGCGTAATCGGCGTATCCACACACCGCTGGGCCGAGGCCGAAGCGGCCATTGCCGGCGGCGCCGACTACATAGGGGTCGGTCCCATCTTCCCCACGGCCACCAAAACCACCACCCCGGCCGTCGGCTACGCCTATCTTGAAGAAGCGGCGGCGAAATGCCCCATCCCCTTTGTGACCATAGGCGGAGTCAACGAACGCACTCTCCCTGGAGTGCTGACAAAAGGAGCGCGTTGCTGCGTCATAGTCTCGGCCATCACCCTGTCCGAAGATATTCCGGGGAAAATAAAAAAACTGCGCAAGCTCATCTGCGAGGCGCGGCTTTGAGCGCGGACGCAAGTAAAGAACAACGACCGGCGCAAAATCAAAGCCGTCCGGTCATTCTGACCATCGCCGGTTCGGATTCCGGCGGAGGCGCCGGAATCCAGGCGGACTTAAAAACCATTACCGCCCTCGGCGCTTTTGGAACATCGGCGCTGACCGCCCTGACCGCGCAAAACGGGGCGGAGGTGCGCGGTATTCTGGAAGTTCCGCCGGACTTCGTGCTGCTGCAACTCGCAACCGTGCTGGAAGGCTTTCCCGTACAAGCCGCCAAGACGGGGATGCTGGCCTCTGTCCCCATTATTGAAGCTCTGGTCGGGGTCTTGAGTCGGCGCACGGGAAAACGCAATTTTCCCCTGGTTGTTGATCCGGTCTGCGTAAGCCAGTCAGGACACCGTCTGCTCCGCCCGGAAGCTGAGGACGCCATGCGCGCGCTTCTGTTGCCGGAAGCGGACCTGCTTACCCCCAACCTCCCGGAAGCCGAGCTTTTGGCCCAGATGAGCATCCGCAGCCAAAAGGAAATAATCCCGCTTCTGGACAGACTGCACGCTTTGGGCGCAAAAGCTGTGCTTTTGAAAGGCGGGCATTTCGCCGAGTTTTCCGGACAGACTTCCATGAGCGACTGGCTCTCCCTGCCGGGGCAGAATCCCCTGGAATTTCCCCACCCCCGCATTGAGACACAAAATACGCACGGGACGGGCTGTACCCTATCCGCCGCTCTGGCCGCCTTTCTCGGTTTCGGTTTCCCTCTTGAGGAGGCTGTGCGCGGGGCGCAGAATTTTCTCAGCGCCGCCCTTGCTTCAGCTTTTACGCCCGGCATCGGGGCCGGACCACCGGACTTCATCGCCGGGAGCGCTTTTGCCCCCCGCTGATTACCCTCTCCTCTTCAGCCCTTGCAGAGCAGGCGCGTAATGGATATTTTCGACATTATCGGTCCGGTAATGATCGGCCCTTCCAGTTCCCATACCGCCGGGGCGGTGCGCATGGGCGGCGTGGCCCGCGGGATCCTGGGCGAAAAAATCGCCAAAGCCGAAATCTTCCTGGCCGGCTCCTTTGCGGAAACCTACCGGGGCCACGGCACGGACAAGGCGATTGTCGCCGGTCTTCTGGGCATGCAAAGCGATGACGAACGCATTCGCGACAGCTTTCGATATGCGGGTGAAGCCGATCTGGAATTTGTCTTTTCCACGCTTCGGCTGCCGCGCGTGCATCCCAATACGGCAAGACTGCATCTGCGCGGGGAAAGCGGCCGGGAATGCACAGTCCAGGGCGCATCCGTCGGCGGCGGCAGTATTTTGATCACCAGTGTAAACGGGATGGAAACAGCCTTCAGCGGCAATGCCGATACCCTGATTATCCCGCATCAGGACACGCCCGGGGTCATAGCTTCAGTAAGTTCGCTGATGGCGGAGTTCGGCGTGAATATCGGCAATTTCCGGCTAAACAGGCCGCACAAGGGATTTCAGGCGATAATGACCCTGGAAATAGACGGCGGCGTCCCTGAAGACGCCCTGCTCATCCTCAAAAAATTGCCGCATGTGAACAGTGTTGTCTATCTTCCCGCAATCCACAGCGGAGACGCGCCATGCTAGAATATCATTCTGTGGCTGAACTCGCCCAGGCGGCGTCAGAGGCCGGGAAAAGCATCGCCGCCGTCACCCTGCGCGATCAGGCTCAGCAGATGGGAAAAAGCGAATCCGAAGTTTTTGCCCTGATGCGGGGAAAGCTGGCAATAATGCAAGAGGCGGCGGCGCAGGGCATGATCGGACGCCTGCATTCAGCCAGCGGGATCTCCGGCGGCGACGGCAAAAAAATGTACCGCTACGCCCGCGAAGGGTCCCTGACAGGCCCCTTTTGCGCCCGGGCCATTGCCCGCGCCCTGGCCATCGCCGAATACAACGCCGCCATGGGCAGGATTGTGGCCGCCCCCACAGCGGGATCCTGCGGCATCCTGCCCGCAGCCGTGCTGACCATGCTTGAAGAAGGCGGAGCAAGTGAGGAAAGCGCGGTTATGGGCCTTTTTACCGCCGGCGCCATAGGCATGGTGATCGCCCAGGAGGCAAGCGTCTCCGGGGCTGAAGGCGGCTGTCAGGCGGAATGCGGCAGCGCAGCCGCCATGGCGGCTGCGGCCATGGTCGAAATGGCCGGAGGTTCCCCGCAAATGGCGGCCAATGCCGTGGCCATGGCCCTGAAAAACCAGATGGGACTGGTATGTGACCCGGTGGCCGGGCTGGTTGAGGTTCCCTGTGTTAAACGCAATGCCGGCGGGGTCATGTGCGCGATAACGGCGGCGGAAATGGCCCTGGCCGGGATTGGCAGCGTCATCCCGGTTGATGAGGTCATCGCGGCAATGCGCGAGGTGGGCGCGGCTCTGCCGGCGGAATTGCGCGAAACCGCCAAGGGCGGCCTCGCCGCAACTCCCACCGGACTGGCCTTGAAGCAAAAGATTTTCGGCTGAGAAGTAAATTCTCAGTTATTTCCAGCCGCACACCAGTTGAATTGGTTCCAATGCTTTTTCATGTCTAGACCCGACCCCCGAGTCAAGGTTTTTTTGAGCTTTACGATATCGGATGCGATTCATGTCTCCGGCACTTAATCCCCAAGTTTTTTCGCCCGGTTTGCGTTCTCATCTTTGTAGAGTTTATAGGTTATCGAATCTATAAGCGCTTGCCGGCTTGCCTCAATAATATTGCACGATACGCCCACCGTAACCCATTTCTGATGCTGGTCGCCGGACTCAATGAGTACACGTACCACCGACGCAGTGCCTTTATATTTGCCGGCGGCTGCCAGCACCCGCACTTTAAAGTCAATAAGATGCATTTGCTGCAAACTCGGATAAAAACCCTTCAGGGCTTTGCGTAGAGCGCGATCCAGCGCATGCACCGGACCGTCGCCAAAGGCGGCGGTATGCTCCACTGCGCCCTCAACTTCCAAGGTAACAGTAGCTTCAGACTGTGGAGTTTCATCCTCAAACTGCTTTGCATCCAGCACACGAAACTGTATGAGTTTAAAGAAATCACGCACCCCACGCCGTCCAAGTTTGCGCAAAAGCAGCAGTTCTATGGATGCTTCGGCAGCTGCATAGTCATAGCCCTGGCTGGCTTTTTCCTTAAGTTCAGCCAAAAGCCCCTTGACGACGGGTTCATCCTTGTCCAAATGGAAGCCAAAACGCCGGGCCATAGACACGATATTGCTGCGTCCGGCAAGTTCTGTAAGCAGAACCCGCTGCACGTTGCCGACAGATTCAGGAGAAATATGTTCATACAGATTTGAGGATCGGTTGACCGCACTGACGTGAACTCCACCTTTGTGCGCAAAAGCCGAACGCCCGACAAAAGGCTGACGGCTGAACGGCGCCATGTTGGCGACTTCAGCCACATAGTTGGACACGTTCTGCAATAATTGCAGATGATTATCAGGCAGGCAGCGATAGGCCTTGTCGTGTTTGAGCTCCAGAATGGGAATAATGGAACAGAGATTGGCGTTACCGCAACGTTCGCCAAT
>JAISKK010000013.1 GCA_031260965.1 Desulfovibrio sp.
GGCAGCCATAGCGCCAAAACCCGTTGCAACTCCGCGTAATCGATGGGCTTGGGAACAAAATCGTTCATGCCGTTTTCCATGTAAAAGGCTTGCATGTTATTGACTACATTGGCGGTAAAAGCGATGAGGGGAGTCTTCTGGTTAGGGCTGGCGCCGGCTCTGATGCGTTGAGCCACTTCCACTCCGTCCATTATCGGCATCATGTGATCCAGGAAAATGATGTCATATTGCCGTTCTTCGCAAAGAGCCAGAGCCTTGGGTCCGCTGTCAACGCAAACTACTTCCACCCCGAAACTCTCTAAAAGTTCCTTGCCGATTATCAGGTTGATTTCGTTGTCATCCACCACCAGAGCCGATACATCGTGGACCTTGAACGCCTCGCCTTCCATGTCCTGATCCTGCCGCTGCTCATCCTGCGTGCCGTGGCTGATAAATTCCACCAAATCGGTGATCAGCAAAGGATCGAACAAGATATCCTCATGCAATCGTTGGGCGGATTCCTCAACCGGGGTCTTCAAGGATTGCAGCAAACCCATACGACAGCCGGCGAGTTTGCCCCGGAGCAGGGAAACAACATTTTCCGGCACATCGCCGGTCCGTAAGCAATGGGTAAAGGGCTTGCCTGAAATATTCGCGGCCAGCCGATCCGCCAGATTTTCTTCATCTTCGAAATTTTCGCCAACCGTAAGCCAATGGCAGGCGCCCAAAGCAGCAAGCATGTTTTCAACATTGCCCAGCCGCTCCGTGTTTCCAACCAGCAGCACCCGGAAACGGCCAGGATCGTCCAGTTGGCACATAGGTCGTCCATCGTCCGTTTCTTGTGGTATTTCCAGACTGAAAACGCTGCCCAGGCCGTGCTCGCTGATGACGGAAATTTCTCCGCCCATGGTCACCGCCAGTTGCTTGCTGATGGCCAGCCCCAGGCCAGTGCCCATGATATTGCGATTAGCCTGCAGATCCGCCCGTGAAAATGCGTCAAAAAGAAAAGGAATATCCTTGGCCTGAATTCCTATGCCGCTGTCTTTGACCGAGGCAATTAAAAACAATCTTCCATCACGCGTTTCTGTATTCAAACTGAAGTGCACGCTGCCTTGCGGAGTATATTTCACCGCATTGGACAATAAATTGACAAGAATCTGTTTGATGCGCGAATCGTCGCCAATAAGCCCTGAAGGCATGCCCGGATCGGCATTCACCAGGAACAAAAGCCCCTTTTCCTCGGCGCGAATACTGATTATGTTGCATACTTCCGTCAGCATTTTTGCCAACCGGTACGGTCTTTCAACAATCTCGATCTTGCCTGCGTCAATTTTGGAAAAATCCAGCACGTCATTGATAATATTTATCAATGACGATGTGGCTCCGATAATGTTGTTCACATAACTACGCTGCAAATCATTGAGTTCGGATCGGATCAGAATTTCGCTGAAACCCTTGATGGCGTTCATGGGGGTGCGGATTTCATGGCTCATGTTGGCCAGAAATATGCTTTTGGACTTTGCGCCGTCTTCTGCCCGACGTTTGGCGTCGGCCAATTCACTGACATCGGAAAGGGTGAGAATAACCCCGTGACAGACGCTGTCTTCATCCACCACCGGGCCGAGGGCAACCTGCACATCGCTGAGTTTTCCGATGCCAAGATCAATGGTGTCATCGTAACGGAAGGTTTTTCGCTCGCTTAACGCTTCCAGACACTGCCGACGGATTTTTTCCACCCAGCCTGGATCCATCTTTTCAGAAAAAACCTGACTGAAAGGCTTTTGCAGCAGATTATTCGGCGCATCGCTGGTCAAGGCGCCGCTGGTGTGACTTCCCAGGACAAAACGCAGTTCCTCATCAAAAATGAAAGCCAGGTTGGGCGAATGTTTCAGCAGGAGGTTGTTGTATAGAAGCTGAATCTTTTTTTCCTTGGCAAATGTCCTGCGCAATTGTTCGGCTTGTTCATACAGGCCAGACAAAATCTCCAGGTCGCGCTCCTTGCGTGCAAGGTGACGTTTCAGCTTCGAGACGGCGTTAGGGTCTTTATCTGGATTTTCCGCGTATTCTTTTTCCATGGACATGGATGGAATGCCTAAAGGATGATGATTCCGAAACGCTTCCCTTCCGCGTTGCCGGCGAAAGCGGATTTCTCCTTTTCTTTCTGGCGACGCTAAAAAGCGCACATAACAATGGAATCCGCATGGGTGCGATTGAATGCCTGCCCGTTCAGGTCACGCATGGGACTGACTTCTCCATGTCCATAATACCCGCAAAGAGACAGACCCTCCGGCAAATTTTCCGTCAGGTAATGCCCTTCCGGATTGTTGCGGTTAATCTGGGTGTAATAACGTCCCATGCAGGTCACGTAGAAAAGAAGACTGTAGGTATGCCCCAGGGCCTGGCTTGCCTTGAGCTTCTCAACCAGACGTTTCATGCATTTTTGAGTGGATGTCTGAACATCATCCACGGTCAGATAACCCAGCCTGATCTTGGCCCCTACCGGGATAATCGAGGAAAAAATGGCGCTTTTGGTTTCAAAATCAAGCCCCAGAACGGCCCGGACCTCGGCCACGCCGTCATCGGATTGATGGGGCCCCTGGACAAGGGCGCAGAGAGGATAACCGGACAAAATTTTTGGATCGTAAGGGTCAAAGTTCAGCCGGCGCAGAAAATCGAAAAAGGATAAATCGTCAACTTTTTTAATCACATTGAAGTCAATTTCCGTCACCACCGGAGCGTAGTCGGTCAGAACCGTCAAATCACAGCCCGCGCTGAAAACCGGCTGGATGTCGCCGGAGATGGCCACCAGGACCATGCGGTCCTTGTAAGCCTGCCCTTCCGCCAAAACCGCCCCATCTCCGGAATTGATGGCCTCGGAAATATTTCCGCCGGTAAAGGGCGTATCCTTGGCAAGCTCGAAGAGATCGGGCATGTAATAGCCCTGCATCATGCTGGGAATGGTCGGCATGATGGGAATCAGCAGTTTCGGCGTCTCGCCATGCCTGGTCAGACAATCCTCATAAAGCAGAGTCATCTGTCGGCGACTTTCTTCTGGCTTGAGAGGCTCGGAAACGCTGATCGTATGCTTGACGCCCTGTTTGGAAAACACAGTCAGCGTGGCGCTTATATCGTCGTCCTCGGCAGCGGAGGGAATGGCTATGGTGGTGCCGCCCACCACGCTGAAAGGCAACTTGCGACCGAGAATGCCCGCCAGTTCCTCATAGGGCGTTTCCGGCAGACAAATCAAAAAAGCAAAGGCGCCTTCCAGTTCCTGAAGCGGCAAATCCCGCATCAAATCCCGCGCCATTTCCTCG
The DNA here is from genome assembly GCA_031260965.1 of Desulfovibrio sp. GTDB lineage: Bacteria > Desulfobacterota > Desulfovibrionia > Desulfovibrionales > Desulfovibrionaceae > Frigididesulfovibrio. The sequence goes on from JAISKK010000013.1 coordinate 3,294, forward strand.
GCGCTGTCAAAATTATCCGTGCTTCTGTACATCGTCGACATAAACACCTCCACTTTAGTGTGCGTTATTGTCCAGGCTATCGTCTGAAAGTCTCCATAACCTCTAATCTCCCACATGTTTTTGCACCAGCATCAATCCGGATGGATCGGAGCATGAGGCCGACTTTCCCGATACGCTGCCACGATAGCAGATAACAATTAGTCAGTCACGATGAAGACCCCCAGGTTTCCCCCGTCATTCCCGCGAAGGCGGGAATCCAGGATCTAGCCGTGCAAAGGCGGCGGCAAGGTCTTGTTCGTTACGGATAGGCTTGATTTCCATCAGATAGTCTCCGGATCGATGTTGTCGTATCGGGCATGTGTCCCCACGAAGCGCACGTAAGCCATACGT
>JAISKK010000014.1 GCA_031260965.1 Desulfovibrio sp.
GACGCCTTCAAACTTGGTTTTGTTGTATTTCCGGTCAGTTGTGTTACTCATGGGTGGATAGTAGCGGCTTGCCCCGGGAAAGGCAATGGGCTTATCCGAAACTTATCCAAAAGGAAAAATTCAAGTGGAAATTTTAGCTTTAACTATGCGAATATAATGAAGTTATTTAGCTATGAGGCAGGCAGGTGGTATGGAGAGAGAGAGAGAGAGAGAGAGAGAGAGAGAAGCAAGAAGCGGGCCAAAACCAGAGGTTTCAGCCGTAGTCAGACCCAAAATATGCGGGCAAATGAGCAAATTTTTTACGCTCATCCTTCAGCTCTCCAGGCAGCCGAAAATGCTGATCGGGCGCGGTTGCTGCAAACAACCAGTCATCGTGACTCCTTCCTAAAGTTTTGCCGCCGGGATGTCAAGAAAGCCGGGGAATTTTTTCTGGCGGGAAAAGGGCTTAAACCGGCAAGGATTTTCAGCTTTCGCCGGATATTATTCTGGCAGGGGTGGAAGGACTCGAACCCTCGAATGACGGGACCAAAACCCGTTGCCTTACCACTTGGCTACACCCCTGTGGGCGGGATATGTCATAGCGTCGTGAAACCGCGCGCGAGACATTCAAGCTGTTTTGAATACGCTTTGCGTTAACGGCGGGCGCGCTATGGCAGTTGTTGCCTATACACGCTATACCCGCGTCTGGCAAGATCTTCCGAGGCCGCGCGGGCGCGGTTTTCCTCAGGAAAAATTCCGAATATGGCGGACCCGCTGCCGCTCAACCGCGCCGCTTGTGCCCCGTAATCCAGCAGCGCGTCCCGGATGGCGCCAAGTTCAGGATAATGCCCATAAACCACATCCTCAAAATCATTGCCAAGACGCAGAAGCGCCGCCGCGTCCTCCCGACCGGGGAGCGCGGGAAACTCCGCGCCCCCCCTTTTCAGATCCAGTGCCCGAAAAGCCCAGGCTGTCGATATGAAAATAGCCGGGCAAACCAGGACCAGAAAAAATCCGACCACGGGATTGGGGCAGGCCAGCAGTTTTTCGCCAATGCCGAATACCTGCGCCGGGGCCTCAAGCAAAAAAAAAGGCACATCCGCCCCTATGGCGGCAGAAGCGCGGATAAAATCTTCGTCAGCAGACAAATCCTGTTCCGGCAGACGCCCTTCCCGCACGGCTTGCGTGTGAAGGAAAGAAAGGAAGACCGCCGCATCGGCGCTTCCTCCCCCCAGACCGGCTCCATGTGCTATACCCTTGTAAACATTTACAAGCAGTCGCGGCGCAAAAGCTGTTCTCTCCTTAAACCAATGATATGCGCGGTTTAAGGTGTTATTTTTCCGGTCTATATCTTTAAGGTCTTTTTCCGGTTCCGCAAGCGGATGAAAGCGCACCGTGAGGTCCGCTCCGCCTTCTTTGTCCGCCGCGTCTATCGTAATGCGGTCAAAGGGTTCGGCAAGAGGCAGCATAAGACTGCGCAGTTCATGATAGCCGGAGTCCAGACGCCCGCCTATGCGGAGGAAAAGATTTATCTTGCAACCACAGGTCAGTTGCGCGGCCCCGCCCTTCACTTTTTATTCCGGTCCCTTTTGATCGGGCAGGGTTTCCACTGTAAGTTCATTGTTGGTGTACACGCATATTTCCCCGGCGATGCCCATTGCTTCCCTGGCAATATTTTCCGCGTTCAGGGAAGTGCCGGCATTACGGGCCAGGGCGCGGGCCGCAGCCAAAGCGTAGGGGCCGCCGCTGCCGATGGCGGCTATGCCGTCATCCGGTTCAATAACGTCTCCGGTGCCGGAAAGCATGAGAATATTGTCCACATCCGCTATCAGCAGCATGGCCTCAAGACGGCGCAGATATTTATCCTTGCGCCAGTCCTTTGCCAGTTCAACAGCGGCGCGCAAAAGACTGCCGTTGTATTCTTCAAGCTTGGCTTCAAAACGCTCGAAAAGGGTAAAAGCGTCGGCCGTTGATCCGGCAAATCCGGCCAGCACTGTACCCTTGTAAAGCCTGCGCACTTTTTTGGCCCTGTGTTTCATAACCACGGCCTGACCAAGAGTTACCTGTCCATCACCGGCCAGAGCGACTTCATTTTTATGCCGAACTGCCAGTATGGTGGTTCCGCGCGTCTGCATAAGCCTTTTCCGCCTTTTCTGGTAATTTTTTATCTACACCTGCATATGATTAGGTCGCTGACCCGCTGAAAACTCGTGCTTCAAAACCAAAGCTGTTCGGAGTATTTTTCGTATATGAAAGCGCGCTAAAATTACGATGTCGGCTTGCAAATGTAAAGAACAGGCAAATTGGGGGGGCGCCGCTACATAAATTTGCCAGTACCGGGTTAAATGACTTGCCCAAAATTCCGCCTGGGTATAAACAGGCAGTAGCGGCGGACGAGCGCATGCCTGATGGGGATTTGCAATCGCCTGTAAATAATGTCGGCGGGTTCAAGCATGAAACATCTCTGGTGTCCCTGGCGTATAAAATATATACTCGGCCCCAAGGCCGACTCCTGTATTTTTTGTCTGCCGGAGCATCAGGACCAGGATGAGGAACGCCTGATACTATACCGCGGACAGTGGAATTTTGTGATCATCAACAAATATCCCTACAACAACGGGCATATTATGGTTGCGCCTTTCCGCCATGTCATGGATTTGACCCTGCTTTCCCCGGAAGAAGCCCTGGAGATGATGCAGCTTTTACAGCGTTGCACAAAAATTCTTCAGAAGCATTTTTCGCCCCAGGGCATCAATGTCGGACTGAACCTGGGCGAAGCAGCGGGCGCGGGCATAAGAGAACACATGCATTTCCATATGGTGCCGCGCTGGAACGGGGATTCGTCATTTATGGCCGTTATGGATGAAGTACGCGTCATTCCCGAGCATCTGCAAAAAACATATCGTGATTTAAAAACCTGTTTCGGCTGAATCTTGTCTAACTGACTAACAGGGAGAAAAAACATGCGTTTTATCAAAGTTTTGATTTTACTGCTGATTTTCGTAGTCGGCCTGCTCTTTTTCGTACAGAACGGCGAAGCGCTGGGCACCCACCTGAAGTTAAAGTTTGACTTGTATTATGGTGGATTAAGCTGGCAGGGTCAGGCTATTCCCTTTTATTTCATAGTGCTGGCAGCCTTTGCTCTGGGCATGCTTTTTGCCGTCCTCATGCTTTTTATCGACCGCATTCGCCTTGGCTGTGCGCTTGTAGGCAGCAAACGCGCCGTGCGCGTCATGGAAAAAGAAATTGATCGCCTGCGCGCCGAACTGGCCAAAGAAAGCAAAGAACCTGCGGCCATTGCAGCCAATACGGAAGAAATAAAGCAAACTACGACGACGATTGAGGCTGAAAACTGATCCCTGACGGGCCAGCCAGACTTTTCAAGGACAGTTTAACCTTAAAGCCAGCCTGAACAGGCCCGACTCCAGGTTCTTGCGGCCCGCAAAACAATCTTTGCGGGCGCACCCGGCTTTGCCGGAACAGCAATCCGGAGGTAAGCTATGACTGTTGCCTTGTCTAACCCGCCCCTGCACCCCGCCCCCGATATTCCGGTCGAAAGACTGACGCCCATGTTTATTCAATATCTTGATATAAAGCGCCAGTGCGAAAACGCGCTGCTTTTTTACCGGATGGGCGATTTTTACGAGATGTTTTTTGACGATGCGCTTGTGGCGGCCAAGGCTCTGCAGATAACCCTGACCAGCCGGAACCCCGGGGCGGAATATCCGACCCCGATGTGCGGAGTGCCGCACCATTCCTACCTGTCTTACGCGCGCCAGCTTATTGATTTGGGCTTTAACGTCGCCATCTGCGAGCAGACCGAAGATCCAAAAAACGCCAAAGGCCTTGTCAAGCGGGAAATATTGCGAATTCTTACGCCCGGAACCATTATTGACGACGGCAGTCTGGAAGCCAAAGCGCATAATTATCTGGGCGCGTTTTACTGGAACACGGCGCAGACGAAGGGCGGCTTTGCCTGGCTCGACTACTCCACGGGCGAATGGTCGGGTTTGTACAGCAAACGCAAAGCCGAACTTGCGCAATGGGTGCAAAAAATGCAGCCGCGTGAGCTTTTGCTCCCGGACTTGTCCGATGCCGATCTGGGCCTTGCCCTTAAAGATTTCCCGCCGGAAGTAACGCCGGTGCGCGTTCCAATTCGCGCCTATTTCGACCTGAAAAGCGCGCGGACACGCATTTTTGAAGCGCAGAACGTTCAGGATTTGGGCGTGATTGGTCTTGAGGGCAAAGAGGAGTTGACCCGAGCCTGCGGCGCTCTGCTGGCCTATATCATGCGCACCCAAAAACAGGGACTTGAGCATTTAAAAGCCTTCAAACCCCTGAATCTGGGACAACATCTGATCATTGACGAAATAACGGAACGCAATCTTGAAATATTCAGAACTATTGACGGCAAAAAAGGCCAGGGCGCCCTGCTGCATGTTCTGGATGAAACAATAACCCCCATGGGCGGCAGACTTCTGGAGGAACGTCTGCGCCACCCCTGGCTGGACGCGAACTGCATAGCGTCAAGCGCGGATATCGTTCAATTCTTTTTTAAGTATAATTATAAACGCGCGGCAGTGCGGGAAACCCTCGATTCTGTTTATGACCTTGAACGTCTGACTACCCGGATTACCTTGGGACGGGCGACTCCAAAAGACTTGGCCGCTCTCGGCAAGAGTCTGTCCGGGCTTGCTTTGCTGCGTAATGCCCTGGATACGCCCGCCCCAGGCGAGGACGCTTCCCTGCCGGACGCGGATAACATACCGGAAAAATTAAAAGAACTTTGTCTACGTTGGGACAATCTCTCTGATCTCTCAGTAGTGCTGCAAAACTCCCTCTGTGATCTTCCGCCCCTGACCCTGACTGAGGGCGGAATTTTCCGCGTCGGCTTTAATCCTGAACTGGACGAACTCCTGGACATAATAAACAACGGGGAAAAACGCCTTGAAACGCTGCTGCTCAATGAACAAACAACAAACAAGCTGCCCAGGCTCAAGTTGGGCTTTAATCGGGTTTTCGGATATTATTTTGAATTGAACAAATCCTTTGTCCAGAATCTGCCCGCCCATTTTATCCGCCGCCAGACCGTGGCTAACGCCGAGCGCTATGTCACCCCGGAGCTTAAAGAACTGGAAGATAAAATAACCGGCGCGGGAGACCAGGCCAAAAAACTGGAATACAAACTTTTCCGGGATCTCTGTTCCCTTGTGACCGACTCCCGCCCGCGCATTCTTTTTATGGCGGAAAACGTGGCTGCTCTGGATTTCTGGCAGGGCCTGGCTGAGGCGGCGCGCAAAAGGGACTGGCGCCGCCCTCTGTTGCATGCCGGAACGGATATAATCATCAGGCAAGGCCGTCATCCGGTTGTTGAAGCCGCCTGCGGCGCAGCCGGCTTTGTCCCCAATGACCTGCACATGGACAAAGAACGGCGCATGCTGATTATAACCGGCCCGAACATGTCCGGTAAATCCACTGTCCTGCGTCAGGCGGCCATAATAATGCTGCTGGCGCAAATAGGTTCTTATGTCCCGGCCCAGCAGGCGCATCTCGGCATAACAGACCGCATTTTTTCGCGGGTCGGGGCTTCGGACAATCTGTCCAGAGGTCAGAGCACCTTTATGGTGGAAATGATGGAAACGGCCCGCATCCTGCGTCAGGCCACTCCAAGAAGTCTGGTGATCCTGGATGAAATAGGCCGCGGCACCAGCACCTTTGACGGGCTCTCCCTGGCCTGGGCCGTGGCTGAAGATCTGGCCGGCCGCAAAGATGGCCCTGTCCGCACCCTCTTCGCCACCCACTACCATGAACTTACGTCCCTGGAGAAACGTTTGCCGGGGGTGCATAATATGAACATAGCCGTGCAGGAATACGGGGGTGAGATCATTTTTATGCGACGTCTGGTGCCGGGTCCTTCGGATCGCAGTTACGGCATCGAGGTGGCGAAGCTCGCCGGAGTTCCGGCTTCCGTTGTGCAAAGGGCGAAGGTAATTTTGCAATCTCTCGAAAAATCAAAATCATATTCCCGGGAAACAACCAGAGAGACAATGCGGCAGTTGCTTCCGGGCCTGCCGAATCCGGAAGAGCAAAATGTTGAAACCGAATCCCGGCCTTTGCCGGAAAAAGAAATCCGGCATCCCCTTTTTACAATCCTCACGGATCTTGATACAGACAGTTTAACGCCGATGCAGGCGCTTTTGTTGGTCAACGAATGGAAAAAACTCTGGGGAAAGGGCGACGATGCCGATAATTGAAACTTTGCAGGAAAAAGCAAGATCCGGGATCTTTTCACGCTTTACCTGGTCAGGACTCGTTTTTCTCCTGGCACTCGCTGTCGTAGCCTGCGGCAAGACAGGCTATCCCACGCCAAGCGACCAAAGCCAGGCATTTTCCTGGCAGGAGGCCAAAGCCGTTGCGGTCGGCGAGTGCATCGCCTTCAGCGGTAAACTTGCCGGCTCTTATCAGAACTTCAAGGGACTGCGTCTGGAACTGGACGGTCTGCGCGATCCCGAAGAATGCCCCGGTTGTCCCTTCGTAGCTGATGAGGTGACAGAACTTGCTCCGGCCGACGCCGGTTTTAACCCCACTACCGGCGATCTGGGCTTTTCTTACTGCCCGAGAAACGCCCAGGCTTTTCGCTGGCGCATGAACGCCAGGAATGTTTTTAACAATCTGGCCAACGCCTCGACGCTGGAACGCCTGCTGATTATGAATGCGGCGGAGTAGCGGATATTTTTACTGAAACAAGCCTCTTTGGGGGACGGCGGAAGGATCTTTGCTTCTGTCTTCTACCTCAAAGCCTTTGGGCGGCCTGTAATTGAAAATCGCGTCCTTGATGTCTGCATTTGTTTCATAGCGGGAAAAAGAAATCTCATTTTCATTGCCGTAAAAATCGTAGATACGCAGTTTTCGGATCATAAAATTCCTAGCGTCCACCCAAAGCAGGACTTCAACAACCGACTGCGTGGCGTCTTTGGGATAAAGGCGCAGAGTATGCATGTCCCCTTCCCGGCTTTCTTCCTCTAAATCAAAATCCTGATCAATGCGCGCCTGCCCGGTTATTATTCGCACCAGGGATACGGAACCAGCCAAATCAATGGCATATTTGTACACCAGTTCCTCAGCGGGAAATGCATGCCAAATCGCGTCCTTGCTCACCAGCAGCAGTTCCGGGTCCGGCTTTTTTGTCTCCCAGCGCAAAAGAAGCGGCTTTTTAAAACTTAAAGTCCCTGCGCGCTGTTCGCGCCGACCACTTTCTTTATGCAGCAGGGTCTGTTTGAACTCGGCGCGCATGGCGGAAATGCCTGCATAAACGCGTTGCAGATCCGCAGTTGTTGATGCGGCCCACGCCACCCCGGAAAAGAAAAATGAAAATAAAACTGCGATCAGAGCAGTTTTTGGCAATTTACGCACAGTGAATCCTTTTTTGAACTTCGAGAGCATTTTACGCCTGAGATTGTCGCTTACAACAGGCAAAAGCCGCCTGCCCCAATCGGCTCCGGGCCTTTACATGATGACCTGACGCGGTTTGCTGCCGTCCGCCGGTCCGATAATACCGTCCGCTTCCATTTGCTCCACATAACGGGCGGCCTTGTTGAAACCGATGCTGAACTTGCGCTGCAGGAGGGAAATGGAAGCCTTGCCCCGGTCCCGGACAAATTCCACAGCTTCATTATACAAAGGATCGGAATAAAGATCTGCGCCGCCTCCACCGCCGAGGACGCCGCCTCCGCTTTCCTGCCCCCAGTTGGCGAAGCTGATTTTATAATCCGGCTGCTGTCTGGCTTTCCAGTAGCTCACCACCGCACTGACGTTGTCGTTGCTTACAAAAGCCCCATGCAGCCTTTTGAATTTGCCACCGCTGGGCTTGAAAAGCATGTCGCCCTTGCCGAGCAGGTGTTCGGCGCCGACCGTGTCCAGGATAGTGCGGGAATCGTGTTTGGACATTACCTGAAAAGCAATGCGGCAGAGGAAATTTGCCTTGATAAGCCCTGTGACCACATCCACGCTTGGACGCTGCGTCGCCAGGATCAGATGAATGCCGGCGGCGCGGGCCAGTTGGGCCAGGCGCACGATGCTGGTTTCCACATCTTTGCCGGAGGTCATCATCACATCCCCGAATTCGTCAATAATAATGACCAGAAAAGGAAGGACGGCCAGATCTTCCATACCTTCGGGGCGGGGGGAATCGCCGAACGAAGCAATTTTGGCGTTATAATCCGCAATATTGCGCACCATGGCCCTGGAGATGCAGTCATAGCGTCTCTCCATCTCCGCCACGGCCCACTCCAGGGCATTTTTGGCCATCGGCATATCCGTAACTACCGGGTGCACCAGATGCGGCAAATCGGCATAGGCGGACATTTCAACCCGCTTGGGATCAACAAGGAGAAATTTTACCTCCTCCGGCTTCGCCTTATACAGAAAGGAGAGAATTATGGAGTTGATGCCGACGCTTTTTCCTGCACCCGTGGCTCCGGCCACCAGAAGATGAGGCATGGAGGCCAGATCGTCAACAACCGGATGTCCGGCTATATCTTTACCAAGGGCAATGGTCAGCAGAGATCTGGATTTTTGAAAGACTTCCGAGCTGAGCAGTTCCTTGAGATATACGGTTTCGCGTATTTCATTCGGGATCTCAATGCCCACCGTATCCGTTCCCGGCACCGGGGCCTGTATGCGCACAGCCACCGCTTTCAAAGCCAGAGCGAGATCGTCGCTTAAATTGGCGATACGCGCAACTCTCACTCCCGGCGCCGGTCTTATTTCAAACATGGTCACTACCGGTCCGGGCGTGATCCCTACAAGCTCGCCCTGCACGCCGAAATCATTCAGACAGCCCATCAGGTTTCGGCCCTTTTGTTCCAGAATATCACGTCCAAGCCCGCCGGATGATGGAGGCGCGTCGTCGAGAATATCCAGGGTCGGCAGGAACTCCGCCTGTTCTGCATTTGCCTTTGATTCGGGTCTGAGAATCTGGACAGCCGGAGCTGGAGGCCGGACAATAGTAACGGCAGGCGGGGTGGCGACGACAGGCGCAGCTAATTTTTCGGCAGCAGTTACTGGTGGAGCGCCTGCACCAGGAGGCGGGGTGTAAGCGGGCGAGCTTTCTTTGTCGTAGGCTGCTGACGGGACGGTCGTGACAGGAGGCGGGGTGTGTGCAGGCACGGTTTCTTCGTCATGCAGAAAATCTTCCCGGCGCGGTTCGGGCGTTTCTTCATTGAGATATTTATCAAAATCATCTTCCGGGTCGTCAGAGCCGGGCGGCGAAACTTGCAGGGAAAAATCCGCAGTCGCCGGAGTTTCTCGCATAGGGGTGGGCGCGACAGCGGCTTCACGCAAAGCCAATACAGCGGCTAAGGCTGTCGGTGAGAGCACGGATTCAAGACTGCCCAAAGCAGACAAAGAAGTTGCATCCCCTTCTTTATCTGACAGAATCGGAGATTCGCCGATTTCAGCTTTGCGACCAAACCGCGCTTCTTCCTCAGCCCAAAGCTCACGCAGCCTTTCCCCGCTTTGTTCCGATCCTTTTTCCCTGTTCGGACCAGACGCTGCCGGCTCCAGCGGAACCGGGACAGAGATGCCCACTGTGCCGTCTTCAAAATCCCGCACCCAGGGCGGGATATCTTCTTCCTGCAAGGGCGGCGCGCTTTCCGGCGTATGCGCGTATTCTCCGGGTGACTGCACAGGGGGCGGCGGCGCCGCATCCTGCTGAGGCGGACAAATAAGCAGCGGCCCCTTGGCTTTGTCGTTATGCTCAACTTTTGCTTCGGATTCCTTCACCCTGTCTTTGCCGGGAAAACCTCGCGCCAGAGCGGCGAAAAGGGCGCGCACCTTTATAAGAACAGAATGCAGAATATATTGCAAAGACAGCCCGGAAAGCATGTGCATGGCCAGGATCAGGCTGAAGATCCAGACAAGAAAAGCCCCGAACGGGCTGAGCCAGCCTACTATCCACACATAAATCATGTGACCGAGAATGCCTCCGCCATGCGCGGAGATATTGCCGGCGCCGGCCGGCATCGTTCCCGGATGAAATATTTTTACATCTCCGAGGTCACTGGCCGCTCCGGCGACGCTGATGCAGAAACCCAGAAATATAAAACCCGTCCAGCGCCACCAGGGCCAGGGCGCGACGCACAAAATACGTCTGGTGCCGGCCAAGCCTAAAAAAGCCGGCAAGGCCCAGGACGCATTTCCAAAGATGTCATACATAAAGCCGGAGATATAGGAGCCGAAGAGTCCTGTTTTGTTATGGACGACTACCGAACCGCTCACGACATGATTGAGCCAGGGATCCCGGCTGTCAAATGTCGCCAGACTTAAAATAACAAGAACACAAAAGAAAATGGACAGCAGTCCTATGACATCGCGTCCCAATCTGCTTCCATCGGCCTGTAAAATATTTCTGCCGCTCTGCTCCTTCATCGGCTCTGCCATTTATTCGCGACCCAGATAAGCGCCGGAGCGGGTGTCAACCCGCAGTTTATCGCCGGTATTGACAAAAATAGGCACCTGAATAACAAGGCCGGTTTCCAGTGTGGCGGGTTTGGTGACATTGGACACCGTATCCCCCTTGACTCCCGGCTCCGTGTCTGTCACCTCAAAAACCAGAGAGGCCGGCAAGTCAATGTCCAGCGGCTCACCGTTGTAAAGCAGTATCTGCACCACCTGGCTTTCCTTAAGATAGCCGGATTTGCCGGATGCGGAACTTCCCTGGATATGCAGTTGCTCGTAACTGGTAAGATCCATAAATATCAATTCGTCGCCATCGCGGTATAAAAACTGCATTTCTCTGACTTCCAGGTCCGGTTTGTCCACTTTTTCCCCGGAACGAAAAGTGATGTCCTGCACACGGCCATTCAAAAAATTACGCAGCTTCGTGCGCACCATCGCCCCGCCCTTGCCGGGTTTAAAATGCTGAAATTCTATTATTTCATAAGGGATGCCGTCGATCTCAACCTTTAGTCCCTTTCTGAAATCCGTAGTTGAATACATAATTCCTCCAAAAAATTGCAATTATTCAACGAGGCCGGAAAGATGCGCATACAGCGCCTGTATGGCCAATACATAACCCATAAGGCCAAATCCGGAAATTACGCCTACCACATGAGGGGCCATAAAACTGTGGCGGCGAATTTTCTCTTTCCGGGCAAAAACATTACTGATGTGTACTTCAACAACCGGAATCCCGATCCATTCTATACAGTCGGCAAGGGCCAGACTGGTATGTGTGTAGGCGCCGGCGTTAAATACTATACCCTGCTCGCCCTTTTCCCGCGCGCTTTCCAGGCGTGTTATCAGCTCCCCTTCGCTGTTGCTCTGGAAAAAACTCAGATTTATTTTTGCGGCACGATCCTCAAGTAATACTTTAACCATCTCGGGGATATCGGAGAGAGGTCTGTGGCCGTATATGTCCGGACGCCTCTGCCCTGTCGCGGCCAGATTTGGCCCGTTCAGCAGCAGAATTGAAAAAGGGGGACGCGCTTTAAGTGTTGATTTGTCAGGTGTGGCGTCAGTCATAGGCTTATCTGTCCGGCAGGGCCAAGGGTTGAAGGGACTTGCTCATCGCTCCGGCTACGCGGACTGCGCATACGTTGCGGGTCTGTTAATTTCGCGAAGGAACGCTGTTTGTCAAGCTTTGAGTTTCAATCGTCAAAAACAAGTTCTGGAGACACCGCTATTTCTCCGGCTGCGGCAAGTTTTTGCCAAAACAGTTCGAGTCCTGCCAATTCTCTCTCGCCCAGAGAATATTCCAGACAGGAGAAATAATCTTCGAGATCAGACAGGCTCAGGTAAGGATAGGCGGCGCCGGCCACACGCAGAATTTCTTCCCTGTGACTCAAACCCCAGTCCCTTGAGGCCCGCAACAGCCTGCCCGGACTGTCCACTCCGGCGTCGCGGCGGGCAATCCACAAGCCAAACACAAAAGGCAAGCCCGTATGTTTTTTCCAGACCTCGCCAAGGTCCAGACGATGCGGATAAGCCGGATGCCGGCCAAAACGCAGAGCTTCATCGCCTATGGCAAGAAAGGCGTCAGGGATCCTGCCGGCTTCGATATCCGAACCGGGCCGGCCAACGCAAGTGTTTATCCCCTCTACTCCATAAACTTCCCGGAGCAACATTCGCAAAAGCAAAACAGATGTATGACTCTGGGAGCTTAAAAGAATCTCCTTGTCCCAGGTGTCCTCCAGGGGGGTCCGGGACAGAAAAAGAACGCTGCGCACAGGGCCGTCACTGGAAATGGACAGATCCGACAGAAGCAAATAGTTTTCCGAACGCCGGGCATATTCAACGCAGGAAACGGATGACGCCAAAAGATCCGCTTCGGCCATGCGTCGGTTAAGTTCAGCCGGGGCGGCGCTTATAATCTCATAGTCGTGCTGAATTATGCCGCTTTCCAAAGCGTGATAAACCGGCAATACATTGAGAAAGGCTATACGGCCCATGCGCTTGCGCGAAATAGTCCCTGCCGTGTTCAATATCATGGCGCGTTTTCCGGGTTTTCTGTCAGACGATAATCCATATGGCGCTGTCGGGGTATGAAACCGGTTTTTTCAATGATCGAATGTATCTGTTCCCTTGTGAGTTGAAATGATACTCCGGTAGCGGCAACAACATTCTCCTCGATCATCAGGGATCCAAAATCATTGGCCCCGAAAAAAAGAGCCAGTTGGGCGATGTGCGGCCCCATAGTCACCCATGAAGCCTGGACAGAGAAAAAATTGTCAAGGACGAGACGCGCTATGGCCACGACGCGCAGATAGCTCTGCGCACTTTCCGGGTTCCGTTTTATGCGTGTGCCGGAAGGCTGAAAGGTCCAAGGGATGAAAGCGGTAAATCCGCCCGTTTGATCCTGAAGTTTGCGTAAAACAAAAAGATGCTCAAGGAGATCCTCCGCCTTTTCCTCATGCCCGAACATCATGGTGGCTGTAGTTTTCAACCCTTGGACATGAGCGATTCTCATGGTCTCAAGCCACTGTCCGGCCGTGCATTTGCGGGGAGAAACCCGGGATCGTATGCGATCTGTCAATATTTCTGCGCCTCCGCCCGGGATGGAATGCAGTCCCGCCTTGATCAGACGGACGATTACCTCACTTATTGAAAGTCCCTCTTTTTCCGCAAAAAAAACTATTTCCGGAGGGGAAAACGCATGGATGTGAATCGAAGGGAACTCGCCGCGTATCCAGACCAGCAGATCTTCATAATAACTCAGGGGAAGATCCGGATGATGTCCGCCCTGCATGAGTATCTGCGTCCCGCCCAGAGCGATAGTCTCCTGTATCTTTTGCGCCAGAACCTCCCGGCTCAACACATAGGCCTGCGGGTGTCCGGGGGGACGAAAAAAGGCGCAGAAACGGCAGGCGCAAACGCAGACGTTGGAATAATTGATGTTTCTGTCCGCCACATAGGTTACCATGTTGCCCGGATGCCGGGCCAGTCGGGCAGCGTGGGCCAGAGCGCCAAGGCTGTATAGATCTGCCTCCGAATAAAGAATTTTGGCCTCTTCTTCAGAAAGACGGATATCCCGCACGCAGGTTCTCTCTTGTTTTGGATCTGCGGAAAGCGCGGCATAGGCTTTTTCCAGACGCCGGATCAAAGACCTCACCTCGGTATCCGGGCCCGACAAAGGGTCAAAACTCAGTGCGGCGTTGGGATTAGCAAGGGTTTGCGGCATATGTTCCCAATCCTGTCTGCAGGCCCAAAATCAGCTTAACAGACAGGCAGGCTTGCAAAGCGGGCCGTGCGGTTGACGGGCGAAAACCCGCAGTTTCGGATCATGTCTTCCAGCTCCATACGGGACAATGCCTGGCCAGCATTCGCTCCGGCCATGTGTCCGATATGCTCTTCCATAGTTGTCCCGTCCAGGTCGTCAGCTCCAAAACTCAGGGCAGCCTGGGCACACTTTATCCCCAGCATAACCCAGTAAGCCTTGATGTGCGGGATATTGTCCAGCAAAAGACGGGACACAGCTATGGTACGCAGGCGATCCAGCCCGGAGTCGGTCAGTTCCCCAGAGGGAGTTTCCGCTGCCAGGGCGTTATGTTTGGGTTGGTACGGCAGGGGGATAAAACAAACAAAGCCTCCGCTTTTGTCCTGCTGTTCACGCAAGGCGCACAGGTGCCGCACGCGATCCGCATGCGTCTCCACATGCCCAAAGAGCATGGTGCAGTTGGAAGCAATCCCCAAAGCATGCGCCTCGCCCGAAATACGCAGATATTCGTCCGCCCCGATCTTTTCCGGACAGATCCTCTTGCGAATCGCGGAGTTAAAAATTTCCGCCCCGCCGCCGGTAAGCATGGACACTCCGCATTCTTTAAGACGCTCAAGAATTTCCCTGGTAGCGCAGTTTTCGATGCGGGACAGATTGTGGATCTCGGTTACAGTAAAGGTTTTAAGTTCAGCCTGCGGCCGCAGTTTTTTAATTTCCCGGAACAGTTCCTCAAACCAGACCAGGCGTAAATCCGGGTGGCACCCGCCTACCACATGTATTTCAGCAAAAGGAGATCCTTCATCTTCAAGCACGCGGGCGATTATTTTTTCCCGGCTCAAGAGAAAAGCGCCCGCGTCGCCCGCATCGCGTCTGAAGGCGCAAAAACGGCAGTGATTTATACAGATGTTGGTGTAATTTATTTGCCGGTTGCGAACATAATAGGTTTTGTCCTTGTGCCGCCGATACCGTGCATGATGGGCCAGGGCCGCAAGAGCCGTAATATCCGGACAGGCGAAAAGGGCATCTCCATCTTCCGCCGTAAGCCGTTCGGAACAGATGATTTTTTGATATGCCCCGGCCAGACCGAGACGCTTGTAATGTTCACCGTCGAACATTCAAACCTCAGACATTAAATAAAAAATGCACGACATCGCCGTCTTTGACCACATAATCTTTTCCCTCAATACGCAGAAGTCCCGTCGAACGGGCTGCCGCTTCGGAACCAAGGCGGATATAGTCGTCAAAGGCTATGACCTCGGCCCGGACAAAGCCGCGCTCAAAATCGCTATGGATGACCCCGGCCGCCTGCGGGGCGCGGCTACCGGCCGCTATCGTCCAGGCTCGAACCTCTTTGGGCCCGGCTGTGAAAAAACTCAACAGATCCAAGCTTTTGTAGCTGCAATGTATTACGCGGTCAAGACTGCTTTCCGTGATGCCATAAGAACTCAGCATTTCAAGCTGTTCAGCATCGGCAAGACCTTGCAGTTCTTCTTCAATTTTAGCGCAAACCGCTATGGTTTCCCGCCCGTATTTTTCCCCGTGTTCGGCAAGGGTCTTCATATACGGCGCGGCATTGGGATTTTCCAGGGCGTTTTCGTCAATATTCGCGCAATATATGGTTTTTTTTGCGCTGAGCAAAGCCATGTCGCGCCAGACTTCGCGGCAGAGATCATTATCCGGCACAGCAAGGGAGGCGGCAGGTCGACCGCTGTCCAGATGCTGCAAAAGATTTTCCAGTTCAAGGGTCAAAACCGAGACCGCTTTATCTCCCTTGGCCGCTTTGCGGGCTTTTTCCAGGCGTTTTTCCACGCTTTGCATATCCGCCAGCATGAGTTCCGTTTCTATGATCTCCACATCGCGCACGGGGTCTGTTGGCCCGTTCACATGGCTGATGTTGGCATCATCAAAACAACGCACAACTTCCAGAATGGCGGCGCATTCACGGATATTGCCTAAAAACTGGTTGCCCAACCCTTCACCCTTGCTGGCCCCGCGCACCAGTCCGGCAATATCTATAAAATCGACGACGGCATGGCTTATTTTGGCGGGTTTCGCTATGGCGGCCAAGGCGGCCAGACGCTTGTCAGGTACGGGGACCGTGGCCTTGTTCGGCTCAATGGTACAGAAGGGATAATTTGCGGCTTCAGCGTTCTGCGCCTTGGTCAGGGCGTTAAAGAGAGTTGATTTTCCCACATTGGGCAGTCCGACGATGCCTATGCTGAAGGCCATTTTTTACTCCTGAAAAATATGCGTCCAAAGCCGGCTGCGGGCTGAAAGATCCGCTGACCCGCTCCAGATCGCAGGTCGGCCTGAAAAAACGCTCCCGGTGGGACGGCGGAATATTTACTGTTGCGCGTCGTTTATGAATACAACCTTCCAAGGTAAGGCGTCAGCCGCGCCGCTTGTTGCAGCAGGCGCGCCCTCAGCCAGAATCGGCCCGACCATTTTGCCCAGTATTTCCTTTGGGCCGCATTCGACAAAAGTTGTGCAGCCCGCTTCCCACTGTCTTTTAATGGTATCGATCCAGTACACGGGTGAGACGATCTGTTTTTGAAGTAATACTTTAATTTGTTCCGGGTCAGTAAGGGGACGCGGGTCAGCGTTGCAGTATACGGGAAAACGGGCCCGGTTCCATCTGTTTTTTGGCAGACCATCCAGGGCTTTGGCAAACTCCAGGGCCGCTTCTGACATCAACGGACTATGAAAAGCGCCGGAAACAGCCAGAGGTAAAATCCGGCCTTTATATTGCCGGACCTTTTCCTGAAGCGCGTTTATTCCGGCGCGCGTGCCGCTGGCCACAAACTGGGAGGGGGTGTTGTAGTTGGCGATAAGGATAATCTCTCCGGAAGTTTTTACAGCCTCGACCACGCATTGTTCGGCTTGCGCGCGATCAAGTTTGACAATGGCGGCCATTGTCCCCCTGCCTTCTGGATCCGCCTCATGCATAAGACGGCCGCGCAAAGAAACAAGTTCAAGAACATCATCGAGGGGCAGCACCCCCGCCGCAGCTATGGCGCTGTATTCTCCCAGACTGTGCCCCGCTGCGGCCTCGGGATGAAAACTGTCAGCAACCTTAAGCCACAAGGACAGATTAAACACAGTAAGGGCGGGTTGAACATTCAGGGTTTTGGCCGTCTCCGCGCCTTCACCCTCCCAGTAAATTCCGCGCAAGGGCAGACGGCTTATGCGTTCCGCCTTTTTCCAGAGTTCCATAGTCCCGGAATCATTTTCCGCAAGCAGGCGGCCCATGCCAGCTTCCTGCGCTCCTTGTCCGGGAAAAAGCAAAGCCGTTTTCATATCTGTCTCCCAAGTCGGGTGATGATACATCAGGACGGAATTTATGCCAAGACTGGAGATTGTTCCAGATGCGCAGGCACATCGCCTCACCTTTGCCATATAAAATAAAGCGTGGATCTGTGGATAGGCAATCATAAGCGCCTCCCGGTTAATATCTTGATTTAACGTATAAAATTTGCTATGATGCAAAGAACCCGCACAATGGAATTTCCACCCTTTGCAAAATTGGAGCTGCGCGCGCATGATCGCCTATATCGAAGGACGGCTGGCCGAGATTTCAGAAAATTCCTGTCTGCTCATCACTTCCGGCGGATTGGGCTATGAGGTCAACATCAGCGCATCCGCCCTCTCCCGTCTGCCCGAAAAAGGCGCAAACGTGCATTTTTTTGCTGTCACAGTCGTGCGGGAAGATGCTCTGGAGCTTTTCGGTTTTGAATCTTGGGACGAACGCGAGACCTTTCTTGTGCTCACATCCATCTCCAGGGTGGGGCCGCGCACTGCTCTGTCCGTTCTTTCCGTATTTTCTCCGGACGATCTGCGTCGTCTGGTGGCGGAAGACGATTCCCTGTCCCTCACCCGAGTATCCGGCATCGGCAAAAAAACAGGACAGCAAATCTTTCTGGAGCTTAAATTCAAATTAAAGGGCGAGGCTTCAGTCTCCGCCCTGTCCCGTTATGCGACAGGTCCGGCCAGCGTCCTCAGCGATGCCGTTGCAGGTCTTGCCAATCTTGGATATTCCGAGGATGAAGCCTTGCGCGCGGTAAAAAAAATTCTCGAAAAGGATAAAGATCTGGATGTGGGCGAGCTTCTGAAAGCAGCCTTGAAATCCTTGGTACGGAGCAAAGTATGACGCCAAACGCGGGAATGGACGATATAGTTCCGGATGAGCAGCTCAGGCCCGCAAGCCTGGATGAATTCATCGGACACGCAAGCCTGCGCGAAAATCTTAAGGTTTATCTCCAGTCCGCCAAGGAACGGGGACAAGCCTTGGATCACGTGCTTTTCTACGGCAACCCCGGCCTCGGCAAAACCACACTGGCCAAGATTATGGCCGGCGAGTTGGGCGTCAACATGGTGTCGACCTCCGGTCCTGTGCTGGAACGCGGCGGAGATCTGGCCGCTATCTTGAGCTGCCTGTCCCGCAACGACATCCTCTTCATTGACGAAATCCACAGAATGCCCGTGGTTGTGGAAGAAATTCTCTACCCGGCCCTGGAAGATTTCAATCTGGATTTGGTCGTAGGCCAGGGACCGGGAGCGAGGACCATGAAAATTGCTGTTGAACCCTTTACCCTGGTCGGGGCGACAACACGCATTGGACTTTTGTCGTCCCCGTTGCGGGACAGATTCGGCGTTATCCTGCATCTTGATTTTTATAAGCCCGAGGAACTGGCCCGCATCGTAAAACGTACGGCGCGCATTCTCGGCGTATCCATAACTGAGGCCGGGGCCTTGGAAATAGGACGGCGTTCACGCGGCACGCCGCGCATTGCCAACCGTTATTTACGCAGGGTGCGCGACTTTTCCATGGTCAGCGGGGCGGCTGGCATAGACAGAGAAGATGCGAATAACGCCCTGGAAAGAATGAACGTTGACGAAAGCGGACTGGACCAAATGGACAGAAAACTGTTATCCATACTGATCGAACAGTATGGAGGCGGACCGGCCGGGTTGAAAACTCTGGCTGTGGCCTGCAGCGAAGATGTGCGAACGATTGAGGACATATACGAACCTTATCTGGTACAGAGCGGTTTTCTTAAACATACCCGCCGGGGACGCGTAGCTACTGCCAAAGCCTATAAGCATATGAAAATGCTTGGCTGATTTGCGTCAATATCTTCACATATGTAGAGCAGCCTCTGCCGAAAATCGTAAAAGTTTATTAAATACAAATATATAAAGTATTTATATTAAACATCTGAAATTCTTCTTTTTAATTTTTAAAAAAATTCTTATAAAGCTATTACACGATTTGAGCGATATTTTAAGATATTTTGTAAAATTTAACGAAAAATAAATTTATATCTGTTAAATTCACTTATGTTGACTGTGGTTTGAAAGCCGCTCATGCCCCGAATCATCTTACAGAATAAGGTCTTACGGCAGAGAAACTGGTCAGTATCATAAAAAAGATTATTCTTTTATATCAGGATTATATATCAAAAAATGATTGTGGAGACAATCCTTCAAAGCCTGGGAAGCAACGGAAAATTCCCCTTTGTTTACCCCTTGTCGCGAATTCGTTCCCTGCGGTATAGATTTGTCCATGCAAAAAAAATGGGCAGAAATTCAAAAAAATCTTGCCAGGACCATCTCACCGGGACAGCTCAAGGTGTGGGTCAGCCCCCTGATGCCGTCCCTTGATGACGAAGGTTTGGTATTATTTGCCCAAACGGAATTTGTTTGCGCCCATATCCGCACTTGGTTCATGTCCGATCTGAAAAGCGCAGTGGCGGAAGTCTTCGGTTCTGACTATCAGGTACGAGTAGAATGTAGCTTTGGTCGTTTCCTGCCCCATGAGAGTCCCGGTCTTGAAGCCGACCCCGCGGGCCTCGGTACAGCAACCGCGCCCTCCACATCCCTGATTTGCAAAGAGGAACGCTTTCCTGTGCCGCCGCGTACCGGCACTGTTTGTAATGCTTATCCGCAGGCCGACAAAGCCCCCCCCTCTCCACGGTCTTTGCCGTCTCACGCGCAACTACATTTGCCAACGCCATACAGGGAGAATGAGATACACCATGATGAGCAAAGCTGGCGTTTTTCCTTCGACGATTTTGTTGTCGGTCCCTGCAACAGGCTGGCCCATGCCGCTTCTTTAAGCATGTGCGACATGAGCAAAAGCGTGGACATCCTCTTTTTGAGCTCACCTCCCGGTCTTGGAAAAACGCACCTGATGCAGGCCGTAGGCAAAACGCTGTGCGGGGCATGCAACCGCACTCGCCCCAAGGTCGCCTATCTTACGACCGAAAAATTCGCTTCGCAATTTATATACGCACTGAAAAGCAACGGCGGAGATATGCTTGACTTCAAGTCCAGATACAAGGACCTGGACCTCCTGCTGCTTGACGATGTGCATTTTTTGCAGGGCAAGGACAAAACCCAGATAGAACTTCTTTCCGTCTTGAAAAATATATTTGAACGCAACGGCAAGATAGTCCTTTCCAGTTCCTTCGCCCCGCAGGATCTGAAAAGTATGGATGAACAGCTTTATTCACGCATGTCGGCCGGACTTTTGTCTTTTATCGAGCGCCCGGATGAAGACACCAGAAGGCGCATTTTGCGCCACAAAGCGTCAATGCATCGTATCCGTCTGCCTGAAGAGGTTGAGGATGTGCTGGCCCGTCCCGTTTATGCCGATGTGCGTAAAATTGAAAGCTGCCTGCAGACTCTCATCCACAAAGCCAGACTTATGAATTCGGCTTTAACGCCACAGTTGGCTCTGGAATTGATAGGCTATTACGCGGAGTACTGCGCGCCCCAGGATATTGAAAGTATCATTACCGCCGTATGCAAATCATACGGTTTCAGCAAAGAGCAGCTGTCATCGGGCAGCCGCAAGCAGGAATACGTCTGCGCGCGCAATACGGCCTTCTATATGGCCAGAAAATATACGGACCTGTCCCTGGAAGTGATAGGTCGACAGTTTAATCGCAGACATTCCACGGTCATCAAAGGCATCACCTGGTTTGAACGGGAAGTCTGCCGCCAAAGTCCACTCGGGCTTCAATTATCCAATACCGTCAGCATGATTGAAAAAAACACCAGACTGACAGCCTCCAATATTTAGAACAATAGTCTGCTTATCTTTTTTTACGCGCCGGCTTCGCTTTGGATGGTGTTTTTCTGGTTTCAATCGGGGGGGTGTTTTCCTGGCTTATATTGAATTGGGGCGATTTCCCGCCCGCCTCTTTAATACGGTCGATGACATTGTCTTTTATCCAGTGCTGGTCAAGCCATTCCTGCGGGTTTACCTCCAATCCGGCAATCAGAATGCCGAAATGGAGATGATCGCCTCCGGCCATTCCCGAAGCGCCGGTTTTGCCGATCAGATCGCCCTTTTTGATCGGGCGTCCGATTTCCACTCCGATTTCGCTCAAATGCGAGTAGATACTTTGCAACCCCATTCCGTGATCAATGACAATGATATTGCCATAAATGCCAAGATAACCGGCAAAGACCACGTTGCCGGAATTCGCGGCGGGAACATCGGCCTGTTTTATGGAGGCCAGATCAAAACCCAGATGCGTCTGTT
The DNA here is from genome assembly GCA_031260965.1 of Desulfovibrio sp. Classification (GTDB taxonomy): domain Bacteria; phylum Desulfobacterota; class Desulfovibrionia; order Desulfovibrionales; family Desulfovibrionaceae; genus Frigididesulfovibrio. Next base: position 21,243 of record JAISKK010000014.1, read on the forward strand.
CGTCAATTTTTTTGTCTTCCCATAAATAGGTGCGACGCTCAGCGAAATTAGCGCGCAACGCAGCTCTCGGCAAACGCAGAAAAGCGCCGCTCCAAAGCATTTCCGGTGCAGTGTTTTGTCCAATCTCCAAAAGCCGCACGGCATTTTCCCTGCGAATCCTTCTGTTTACCACAAGAAAACGCTCTATGTCGCTTAACGGTTCTGGCACCAGACTTTCAAATTCAACGGCCTTGGCGTCAAGAAAGCTCTGCCGAATATTGATGGTGTCCGTTTTAAACTGGTTGGGAATCGCGCTTATGTTCACACTCTGCACGGTCTGGTTGCCTGCTTTGTCCACAGCTGCAAGTTGGGGATTATATTCTTTCACTTCCAGGTCATATGGAAAGGCGAAGAGGCATAAATAATCCCCGTTTTCCTGTTTGAAAGAGGGGAAAAAGCGTTCTCCGACCTTTATGCCGGTCTGTTTTACATCTTTGGACAGAGAATAAACAACACAGCCCGTGCCGCCCCGGCGCACATGCGGGACATTTGATTTCACGCTTATCAGCGGTCTGTTCAGATCAAGACGCATGGGAACCACAATTTTGTTTTTATTACCAAAGCCGAATTTGCCGAAAGAATTGTCCACGGCAATTATTTCAAGTTCAAAGGACTCGTTGTTTTTCAGACCAGAGTCTGCCATGGTAAAAATGAGGCTTTGGGATTTTCCCTTGCCAGAAAACTCTTTTTTGACAAGGGGGATTTCGTTGTCATGAAACCGCGCTACTACTTCAATAGATTTTATCGAAGATTCGTCAAAGGCTGTGACCGTCACCGGCAAGAGTAAATTTATGCTGTCTTCGCCATGGGAAAGGCTGATATCCGGCGCGTCGAGATCTTTAAGGACCATAAAACCACAAAAAACAATAAAAGATACTATAATAATTGTAAAAATCAGGGAAAACCTGGAACGCTTGGCCATTTCTGCCCCTTGTTTAATGCTGCGTTAAACTACATAAAATAGTTGAATATAATCCTGAACTTTTCTACTATCCCTTAAAGTGGAGGCAAACAATTATCTTTTGCCCGTGAGCCGCCTCTGGCAACATAAATATACGTGTTTTATTGTCGCTGTCCAGAGTGGGCAAGCCAGTTCCGTGCACAGGTCCGTCTATTCCTTTGGAAGGTTGCTTTCCACACTGCGCAATATGCAAAAACAAAATACAAAAAAATCGGAAAACGCCGGCCCTGCGGGCTTGCGGCGGTTGTCACTCGCGGCCACGGCTTTTACCCGTGAGCAACTCATCCATGCGCATGCTCCGCAAGCCGCCTTTGCCGGACGTTCTAATGTCGGCAAGTCATCTTTGCTGAATGCTCTGGCCGGCACAAAAAAATTGGCCAGAGTCAGCTCCGATCCCGGCAAAACACGTAGCATTAATTATTACCGGATAGTGTCCGCCGAGGCTTTCGTCATCGACCTGCCCGGTTATGGCTATGCGAAGTGCAGCAAAGAGGAGAGGCAGCGCTGGGCGGATCTTCTGGATTATTATCTGCGCCATTCTCCCGGCTTGAAAGCGCTGATGCTGCTTTCAGACGCGCGTCTGCCGCCACAGAAATCCGACCTGGATCTGCTTGCCTTTGCCGCTGCTCTTGCTCTGCCGGCGCTCCCGGTACTCACCAAAACTGACAAATGTAACAAAAAAGAACTACAGGCCACTTTTGACGCCTGGACCGCCCTGACCGGACACGCGCCTCTGGCAACTTCAGCGGAGAAATGCCTTGGCTTGGATGAATTGTGGTCTATTCTGCTCGACTTGCTTATGCCGCATTCAATATAAGACCCCGGACCCTGTCAGCACTTGCTCCTGAGAACCCGAGCGGCATAAATTCATTGACATAAATTCTGGAACAGCCTATTTTTTTCAACCGCGTCGGGATGTAGCGTAGCCTGGTTAACGCGCATGACTGGGGGTCATGAGACCGGAAGTTCAAATCTTCTCATCCCGACCAAAAATTACAAGCGGTTACAGGATATTTTTTCTGCAACCGCTTGTAATTTTGGTCATTATCGCTAGCTGGGGGTAAACAAAAAAAGGGCACAGAGTAATTCTCTACAAGCCCGTGTAATTTCGTATCATGTAAAAGTGATCAGGAAATGATGACGGCAGTAAGAAACAGCAAACAACAGCGCAAAAGCACGCTTCTTCGTAAAATCTTGATTGAATATTGCCTGACATTCGCCGGAGCTTACGAGGATTATCCGTTCGATGACAGCACAACCGCGATGCGTCACGGCGGAAATCGACGTATTTTCGCTTTGTTCCTGAACCATGACGGTCGGGAGTTGTTGAACTTAAAGTCAGAGCCGTTTACTGCCTTATTCTGGCGCAATGAGTTTTCTTCGGTCATTCCCGGGTATCATATGAACAAAGTTCATTGGAACAGCGTGATTCTGGATGGTACTGTTCCAGACGAGGTCATCAAGGAGATGATCGCCGAAAGCCACGAGTTGACCAAGCCTAAAATTCGGAAAAGAAAAATTCCACAAGACTTGGACAAGGACCGGGACAATGCGTGGTAAACCGACTGTCCTCTCGCCCCTATTGACATCCCGGCGGCAAAACTTTAGGAATGCTTCACAATGAATGGTCGTTTGCGGCAACCTGGCCGGATCAGCATTTTTGGTTGCATGGAGAGCTGAAAGATGAGCGTGAAGAATTCGGAATTTTGCCCGCATATTTTGGGCCTGAAAGCGGCTGAAACCTCTGGTTTTGGCACGCTTCTTGCTCTCTCTCTCTCTCTCTCTCTCTCTCTCTCTCTCTCTCTCTACTTATCTCAGCTAAATAGTTTACTTTTTCTAAAAAATTTCGCGCTTGACCATCTTGTCCGGCCCTGTCTTCTTTGCGAAGTCAGGGCCCTTTTGGCGTTTCTCCGACAGGCGCGCGCCCGCCGCTGCGGCGTGTCGGTACCGACGACTGGTTCCGGCAGGAAATTTGAGATTCTCTATGCCTAGAGAGTCCAACACCTGGAATATGCGCATCTGTGTGCTATGTACGACTCGCGATCGTCCGGCGTATCTTGAGCGCCTTCTGGAGAGTCTGTCTGCCCAGGAATATCGGGATTTTTATTTGCTTCTTGGCGATCAAAATCCGCCGCATACCCTGGATAGCCTTCTTGCCCGATATGAAGGCAAATTTTCCATACAAAGAGTTGTCTTTGAACCGTGTGGCCTTTCCGAAGCCCGCAACAAGCTTTTGCCGCTGGTGCAGGGGGATTTGTTCACGCCGGCTGATGACGATTGTTACTATGCTCCGGCCTCATTTGCCCAGGCAGTGCGCTATGCCGATACCTTGTCTGCGGATGCCGGGGGATTTGTCGGCATGGGTTTCCCGTCCGTAAGGGAGACTGACGGGGTTTGGCATAGCCCCACAAAAATTACCCGTTACACAGTTTTCAGCAAAGCTCCTTCCTGGTGTATTTTTTTGCGCTGCGCCGTGATCAGGGCGCTTGGAGGCTTCGACCCGGCACTGGGGATTGGCGCGCCTACACCCTGGCAGAGCGGAGAGGATACAGATTATCTTTTGCGCCTGATGAATGCGGGCTATGCCATTTATCGGGCCGACAGCCTCCATGTGTTTCACGATGCCCAGAGTCTGTCGATGCCCGATCTGCCAAAAATAAAAGCCTATGGGGTCGGGCGTATGCGCCTGTTGCGCAAACACGGTTTTCCCTTGTGGTTCAAACTTGCCAACCTTGCTTATCCACTCTTTAAAATGCTCCATGAATTTCCAAGGCTTGGACGTAGCGCCCTGAAGATGCGACTGGCCATGTTTTACGGCAGGACGCAGGGCTTTTTTTGCCGCAACCAGGTTATGAAGCCGGAATACGACCATTGCAAAGACAGAAATCTTTGCTCATGTACAGAGGACACGCCGGACAAAAATCGCCCCGCCTTTTCCGTATGTATCCCGGCATACAACGATCTGCCCGCCCTGATCCGTTGCCTGCGTTCAGTGCTGGCGCAGGATTCCTGCGCTCTGGAATGCATCGTCAGTGACGACTCCGTTACAGACGATATTGAAACATACTGCCGACAGCAGCAAGATCCCCGTATTCGTTATATACGCAACAGTCCCTCTCTTGGCGCGCCAAAAAACTGGAATGCGGCGCTGGCCCTTGCAAAGGGAGACATAGTAACCCTGCTGCATCAGGACGACTGGTATCTTGCTCCTGATACCCTGACTCTGGTTCAAAAAGCCATGCAGACAAACGCGGCCGATGTGCTGGTTACAGGGCGGAGCATTTAT
>JAISKK010000119.1 GCA_031260965.1 Desulfovibrio sp.
GGCAGGACAGGAATTGCTCGCACGCCTGAGCAGTCCGGCGCCCATGTTGCGGCAAACCCTGCAAAAAGTCCTGCTTCTTGTCAGCTCCCAGGTTCGCGGCGGTTATGTTATCCTGAACGCCGTGCAGGATCCTGCCTCGCACTCCGATCCGACCATGCTTCACGCACTATTTGAGATATCCTGGACGGCCTTTCTCCCCGAACGCTGGCTTGCCGACAATCAGGCCACGGGCGAGAACATGCGGCTAATATTCAATGCACCGATCAATCCGGCACTGTCGCAAAATTCCCCCGTTTCCGAAGCAGGCATACTGGACATCGCGGACGAGTTGGAAACGGTGCGCTATATTGTCGCTAAAATGGACGGACACATCAATGAGTGGCTTTTCAACAACGAATTTCGTTCCATGCAAATTTCCGTTCCTCTGCCGCGAATGGGTTTCAACCAATTCTTCGCAGTGGATGAATACGGAATTTATATGCCAAAAGAATACAGCACCCAACCAGGACATCAAGAAAGCGGCGGCAGCGTTTATTCCGACATTGGATCGACTGTGTTTACTGATGATGCTTACAGCCATACCGTAGATCTCTTTGGCATCGATACCATAAGCATCGCCCCCGCTGACTACAACGAAGAGGCCTCGGCTGATGCAGACGCCCCGACCAGAGATATGGGACTGGACATTCTCTTGGTGGACGACAATCTTAACAACCGTATGCTTTTTTCACTTTTCCTGAGCGGCGCGATGCACCGCATAACTGAAGCCCATAACGGTCGGGAAGGGGTGGAAGCTTTTCAAAACGCAAGCTATGACGTAATTTTCATGGATATGGAAATGCCCATGATGGACGGCTATCAAGCTACGCGCATTATCCGGGCTCTGGAGGCGGACAATGGGGTTCCCTCAACCCCCATAGTAGGCATGACCGCCCACGCCCTGCCTGAATTTCGCCGCCAATGCATGATTTCCGGATGCTCCGATTTCCTCTATAAGCCTTTCACAAAATCGGCGCTGACTTCCATGCTTGACGCCTTTATTCAGCTTAAGCTGGACGCCAGGCGGCGGACATCCTGAAACAACGCAGCATGTCACTACGTTCGCGTCTTGCCCTCAAAGCCCCCTCCCTCTTGTTGATTGACGGTTCAGCCTTTATTTTTCGCAGCTTTTACGCATTCCGCAACATGAGCCGATCCGACGGCCTGCCCACCAATGTCATTTTTATGGTGTCCCGGCTCATGTTGAAGCTTCTGCGCGAAGAAAAACCTGACCTGCTGGTCTTTGTCATGGACGGGAAAGGCAAAAACTTCCGAAATGACATCTTTCCGGATTATAAAATCAACAGATCCGCCACCCCGGAAGATCTGGTGCGACAGCTCGCCCCTCTTAAAGAAGTCCTGGGCCTTCTCGGGGTTCCTGTGCTGGTGTCTTCAGCCTGTGAAGCAGACGACTATATCGCCTCCCTCTCTTACCGCTTTCGGGAACAGCAGCAAATTGTCATTCTCGGCGCGGACAAAGATTTAAAACAATGCCTGCATGAGAATGTGATCCTCTGGGATCCGGCCGGCAAGGAAGAAAAAATTACAACGCTTTCAGATTTTCGCACGAACAACGGCATGGAACCTTCATCTTGGCCCGACTTTCAGGCCCTGGCCGGCGATTCCAGCGACAATATTCCCGGCATCCCTCAGATAGGCCCCAAAACCGCTCTTGGACTTATCCAGGAATTTACGACCCTGGAAACATTGTTTGCCAACCTGCCGGCCGTACAGCCCAAAATCCGCGCAAAGCTACAAGGACACAAAGAAGAAGCCCTGCTCTACCGTGAACTTACACGCCTCAAGCTTAATCTCTGTACAGATATTTCGGAAAGGGATCTGACCCCCGGTCAGACATCTCTCAACGACATGCTTGATTTTATGGCCAGGTATGAATTGCACTCTCTGGTCCGAGAACTGGAATCCATGTCCAGAGCCGGTTTATTGAAAAGCTCCGCCGCTTTTGCGGAAAAATCCCCCTTTACCGCTCCTGTCCGCCCGGCCTCCGTCCAGCAGACAAGTCTCGCCGGCGGTCTCTCCGCCGGAAATAGTTCCGGCCCTCAGGTCATCGCTTCTTCTTATACTGCGCAAGGCGCCCCTTCAACGGGCCCGGCTCCAGCCCTTGCCAATCCCGGCGCAGATGAGGAGCAGGATTTTTTCAGCCCTCCGGCAAAACGGGCTGAATACGGCAATCTTCTGGATGTTACAGCCCGTCTTGCGCCTTTGGAGTTCACCGCCGTCCACAACCCGGAACAAATCCCGACCTTGAACGGGGCCAAGGCCTTGGCCCTTGTCCCTGACGCTGGGCTTGGGCTCATTGTCAGCGCCGGAACAGAAGAGTTCATTTATAAAGGCCAACAATCACGCCTTGTTGAATTTTTGCAAAGCAGGCCAATGCTAAAACTGGTCGCACCGGACTGCAAGGGACTCCTGAAAGTCCTGCCTGAACTTGAAGGGCTGCCTATGTCCGCTTTTTTTGATCTCTCTTTGGCGGCTTATTTGCTTAATCCGGATGAACGCAATTATTCATTCCGGCATCTGACCGGACGTTTTGCTGGTATGTCCGAAAGCGCACAGGACCCGGACGCGCATCCCGGCCTGTGCGCCTTAGCCGCCTATACTTTCCTTGACAGGCAAATCGCGGCCGCTGACCTTGGCGCTGTCCTGCAAGATATTGAGCTGCCCCTGATTCCAGTGCTCAAACATATGGAGGATCGCGGCGTTGGTATAGATCTTGATGCCTTTTCCCTCTTTCTGAACGAAGTGCAGGGCGAACTGGCGGCGGCGACCAAAGCCATCCATGAACTGGCCGGCCGGCCCTTTAACATCCGTTCTTCCCAGCAACTCTCCGATGTCCTTTTCAGTGTGCTCTCCCTGCCGACTTCAGGCAAGACCAAGGGCGGCATGTCCTCCACCTCCCAGGAGGCCCTGGAAAAACTGGCCGGCAAACATCCTATCGTAGAAGCGATTCTGGAGTTTCGCAAACTGGAAAAATTGCGCTCAACCTACCTGGAACCCCTGCCCGGTCTGGCTGATGCGCAGAAGCGCATCCACACCACTTTCAATCAGACGGCCACGGCCACGGGACGCCTTTCATCCAGCGGCCCAAATCTGCAAAATATTCCCATACGCGGTCCCCTGGGAAGACGTATGCGTGAATGTTTCATTGCCGGCCGCGGCAAACTGCTGGTCTGCTCGGATTATTCCCAGATTGAACTACGCGTCCTCGCCCATCTCTCCGGCGAAGCCACGCTCCTGGACGCCTTTTGCAAGGGTGAAGATATCCATCTGCGCACAGCCGGGCTACTTTATGACCTTCCCCTGGACCAGATTGGGCCGGACTTACGCCGTAACGCAAAAACCATCAATTTCGGTTTAATCTACGGTATGGGCGCGCAAAAACTGGCCAGAGAACTGCACATCGGCGTGAAAGAGGCCGATGCCTTCATCAAACGCTATTTCGCCCGCCTGGGCGGACTGAAAAAATTTTACGACTCCATTGAAGAGGAGGCAGCGCAAAAAGGCTTTGTCACAACCATGACCGGCCGTCGCCGCATTATCCAGGACATCCAATCCCAAAATAACCAGTTACGCTCGCAGGCGAGACGGCAGGCCATAAACACGCGCATCCAGGGCAGCGCCGCCGACATCATCAAACTGGCCATGCTGGCCGTGGATAAGGACCCGGTCCTGAAAGACCTGGGGGCAAGTCTGCTTTTGCAAATTCACGACGAACTGCTCCTGGAGGCTCCGGAGCAGACAGCGCAGGCAGCCTGCGAGCGCCTCTCGTACCTGATGTCAGCAGTGAAACCGGGCGGAGAAAAATTAAGCGTCGAACTGCTGGTGGAAAGCGGTATCGGTCATAGTTGGGGGCAGGCGCACTAACCACATTAAATTTACCCCGCTATATCGACGTAAACCTGATTCGTGGCGTCGATCATGATCTCCTGAGCATATTCAGCCTCAGCTTTCGCGCGCGCTTTACGCTTCATCGCGTTCAGGTCTTCCGGGCTGAGGGCTAAAATTTTAAGCAGGGCCTCTTTTATGGATCCGGCGTTCCGGGTTTGCGTAATCCAGCCGCAATCTTTGTCCACACGTTGCGGCAGACTTGAATAATCGCTGACGATCATGGGCAGAGACATGGCCATCATTTCCTTGCAGGCAAAACTGCTGGTTTCCGAATTATAGGAAAGGACAAAGCCGACATCGGCCTGCTCCAGTGCAGGCCGGGCATCGTCCATGAAGCCGGGAAAGTCAATGTCGCATTTCGTCCTGGCTTTGCTTTGCTCTTCTTCCAGTTCCAGCATGCCGATGACAATCACCTTCAGGCGCTTTTTCATGTCCGGCGGCAGGTCCGCAATCGCGTCTGTAAGGTAGGTCCAGCCTTTGTGCAAAGACAGACCGGTGTTGGTGATCATGGTTAAGTGTTCCTGGCCTGTGCGGATCGGCGCCTCCTTTTTCCACCAATTGAGATTGATGCCGTTTTCAATCACATATACCGGCGTGGTGATGCGTTTGATCCCTATCGTTTTATATATGGAGTCCGCCACGAAGATCGCCGCGTCATTAAAACAGTTAAATCTCCAATGCGAGACAATGCCTTTTATGGGATAGGTATTATGTTTTGTATATATAACCTTGAATTTTTTCTTGCAGAAAAGTGAAGCATAAAAAGCCATACGGTTGTCGTTCGAGCCGTTTGTATGCACAACATCTATATCATTTTCCACAATAATTTTAATTAATTCACGAGCTGAACGGATAATATCCGGAATTTCGCCGGGTTTGGAAGGAAAAGACAGATCAAAGAGATTCTTAAAATTTCTCTCCCGCAGTTTGTTATACAGATGACTCGTGCCTGGACATGCTACAAATTTGTGGAAACGCGCATCATTATCTCCAATAAGTGTAAGTATATACGTTGTGTGCCCCCCCCCTCATTTTTGTGGAAATTTGTATATAAAATATTCATCCGCACTCCTTTTATTTCATTTTTGTAGAAATATGCATTTAAAATTTGTAGATTGGCCCATTATGCAAAAACCAGCATCAACTTTTTATACGAATAGAGCCAAATTTGTAAACAATACCGGCGGAGCGTGGGGGATCAATCAATAAAAAAGCTGTTTATCTATCTACGGGCCTACCCCAAAATAACGGACCCTTGCGCCGTATTACTATTTGAGAATCGTCACCGACTGATAGCCATAGTAGATATTGGGAAAAGAGGCGGCGATTTTTCTGAGCACATCCGCGCGGTCACCCGGCGGCGCGTCATTAAGCAGAAGGTAAATCCTCCCTCCCGGAACAATGTGTCTTTGCAGAAGATCCGTCAAAAAGAACCGCCAGTCGCTTTCAGACCATAGCCCTTGCGCGGTCTGGTGAAAACACACGGCAAAGGCGACGACCAGATCGAATTTCCTGTCGAAATCAGGCAGAGGTACGCCCGGAAGAATCATTTGTGGCAGACAATGCACGCCAAAAGTGGAGTGCATGCGCCGGTAATATTCATCCTCCATTGCGTCCAGACCCAGAACATTGTGGCCGTGCAGTTGGCAAAGATAAAGAAAAAAGCCCGCCCCCGCGCCTATGTCCAGAATGGACAGGCCGTTGCACTTGTGCAGGCCAAGGCTGTATAGTCTGCGCAGATTGATGGGGATATAGCGGCGAATGTCCAGGTATTTTGACCAGGATACACTCTGCGGCTTCGCCCCGCATTCCCGCGCCAGACCCAAGGCGTGCAAAACTTCCGCGCGGCGCATGATCACGCGCGATTCCCGCACGGATTTAAGCTTGTAAAAAAGTTCGCAGGGACGCTTAATATAGCGCTGCCAGTCCTCCAGGCGCTCATTTATTCTCAGGCGGCGATGGCGAAATCGCGATATAGCGGAATTTTTATGCATTTTTACGAAACCCTGCTTTGCGGCGGATTCTCCGATACACTGTCCTTGTTCGGGACTTTTTTCCTGTAGGCCAGATAAAGCACTGTCAAACCAGTAACAATAATAGGGACGCATAGCAACATCCCCATAGTGACAAAGCCGAAGGCCAGAAAACCCAGGTGCGGATCCGGCTGGCGGAAAAATTCCGCGAAACTGCGTAAAAGCCCGTAGCCCAAAGCAAAAAAACCGCTTACCGCCATATGGGGACGAGGCTTGGCAGAAAAACGCCAGAGCGCTATAAAAAGCACAAGGCCTTCGAGGATTGCCTCATAAAGCTGTGAGGGATGTCGCGGCAAAGGGCCTGCCCCGGGAAAAACCATGCCCCAGGGGACATCCGTGACCCGCCCCCAGAGCTCGGCGTTGATAAAATTTCCGAGACGCACGAAAAAAATACCTGGAGGGACAAGGGGGGCCATAAAATCCATAGTCACAAAAAAATTTTTCCCGTAACGTCTCCCGGCCAGCCCCTGAGCGATAAGCACCCCAAGAAATCCGCCGTGGAAACTCATTCCTCCCTGCCAGATCATCAGGACTTCAAGCGGATGACGGAAGTAATACACAGGGTTGTAAAAAAATATATAGCCCAGACGCGCTCCGAGCAGAACCCCCAAGAACCCGAAGACAAGCACTTCGTCAAACTGTTCGCGGGTAAATGTTCGGCTTTTGGCAAGACGCAAACGACCCAGGATTATGGCCGAAGCAAATGCCAGCACATACATAAAGCCATACCAGCGCACGGCAAAGGGGCCGAAATTGATGATCTCCGGCGCTATATGGGGATAATTCAGCATAAACGCCTATCGCCCCCGCCCCATCACGGACAACGTCGTCAGCCGGGCCGCTATAAAGGTCCGCGCCACCCGCAAAAGTCCGCAACTGAGAAAAATGACATTGGTCAGCCAGGCGCCGACCAAGGGCGAGACGATACTTTTTTCCCCCATGCGCACGAATAGAGTATTGGTCCCGTGGTAAAAAAATATGATGACGATAGCCAAAGCGACGGCTTTATAAATATTGCTGGTCAGCCGGGTGATGATAAGAGCCAGAACCCCCATGACAATGATGGAAAAAGCGTAGGCCGCTTTGGCGTACAAAGCGGTTTTCAGGGCCTCCACATTGGACCCGGACTGTTCCAGGCGCTTTATGACCTCATAAAGTTCGGACATCGAAAGCCGCGAAGGCTCCATGCCCATAGAGCGATCGACCACCTGAAAAACCCGCAGGTTCTGATTGAACGGCAATGACATATCCTTGAAGGCAGCAGCGGAATAATGGTCCGGCTTAAGGCTTACCCCGTCTTCAAGTTTCCATTGCTCATCCGGCGTCACATAAAATTTCCGCGCCTTTATTATTTCATCAATGCCCGTTCCCTCTTCATCCAGAACATAGACGACGATATTCTCTCCCGTTTGCGCGACCGGATAAACAACGCCGATATGGACGATATTTTGCTTTTCCCTGAACCACAAACCCTGTACGCTGGCTTCTTCAAAAATCTTGCCCCGCACCTCGGTCTGCCATATGCGCGCAGCCTCCCTGTCGCCGGGAATGCCGAGCATCTGGCCGAACACAAATTGCGCGGCCGCCAAAAATACGCCGTAAATAATAACAAAACGCATGATCACAAAAGGCGAAACGCCTCCGGAAGCAAGGGCCATGCGCTCCCGGCTGTTTTCCAGAAAAACAAGCTGCGACACCACGGCTATAAGGTAAACAGCCGGGAGGATAAGATATATTATATTCGGGAGCTTAAGCAGGAAATAATAGATGACGCGACCGGGTCCAAGACCGCTGCTCAGAAACTCGTTCAAACGCTCAAAGAGATCGGTTATGATAAAAAGCCCTGCACCCACACAGAGAAAGGTACTGATGAGAAAAAGGTTTTGTTTTAGTAAGTAAACGCCGAGTATCTTCATGGTTCTCCGGCTCTATTGATAGGCAGACCACGCAATTTTTTCTTGAGCTCTCCAAAAACATGCGCAAAAGAAGGGAAACGCTCCCGGTTCGCCATATGCAAGCCCAGCAGAGCCGCCAGAGCGAAGAGAATATTTGACAGCCAAAGTCCGAAAGCCGGAGGCAGATAGCCGGATTCACCAAGGGTCAGCCCGAAGGAATATACGCTGTAATACATGAGGAACAAAA
>JAISKK010000121.1 GCA_031260965.1 Desulfovibrio sp.
TGTGCTGATAAAGGATGAAGCGTTACATCACTGTTTTCGTTTGTATGACGAAAAAGCAAAAGTCCGTTTCCCGGACTCAATGGAGATAGATGTTCTCGAAATTCCCAAGGTGCGTGAAAGCGACGACTCGCAGTTAAGCAACTGGATGCGTTTTTTTGCCGCCAGGGAGAAGGAGGATTTTGAAATGTTGGCACAGACCAATCCGGCCATTTCGGAAGCTTGGGGCGTTATCAAACATTTGAGCGCTGATGAATCAACGCGCATGATTGCCGAATCCAGAGAAAAAGCCCTTAAAGATATAAACTCCTGGTTATCCGGCGCGCGCAAGGAAGGATTGCAGGAAGGCTTGCAGGAAGGGGAACGGAAAGGGCGGCAGGAAGGAGAAAAGGAAAAAGCCTGTACGATTGCTAAAAATCTCCTGCGAAAAAAAATGCCTTTAGACGATATAATGGACACAACCGGCCTGTCGCTTGAGGAAGTGAAGCGGCTTTCCGCTGAACTTTCGTAATCAACAAGTACCTTTTTCGCCCGTAAAACTTTTTTGCCCCGCCGGACTCCGCTTTCCTGATTGTGGATGCGAGATTCCGCCGGGGCAATTTTATGGGATTAGTTTTGAATCATGCCTTGGATCGCGCCTTCAGCCATTCATCTCTCTTTCCTCTGGCCGCTTCCAGAGATATGGCGGTACAGGAAAAAAGCTCTCCGTCAAAAAGCCGCGCTGGCCGGTGAGCGGGAAGGCTATGCAATGACGAGTGCGGTAATGTGCCTTATACACGCCATACAAGCATTTATCTCCATCGAACACCTGCAAGGCAAGTAATCTGTACCCCTCTCCGGGGCGAAGTAAAAACTCACGGCCATTTTTTAGGCCGAAATGCAAAAATTGCGTGTGGGGGCCGCTCTCGGCTGAATCGGGGAAACCCTTGAATTATTTATAAATACTTGCCGCCCATTTGCGGGTCTCGGACCTAAATGTCCAGTTTCAGCCAGATCCGCGCCCCCCAGCCGATGAGAAAGGAGATCAGAGCCACGCCGAAGCTGATGCAGATCATCTCTCTGAATCCACGCAGAAAGGATTTCTTGTGCACAACAGACACGAAATAGGTAAAGCCGAGGATGATCAGACCCGCGTTCAGAAGACAAAAAACCAGGGCGGCCATGGGGTTAGGCAGCACGGCGTAGGGGATAAGCAGCAGGGCAACGGTGAACATATAGGCGAATCCGGTATAGCAGGCCGCCTTGAGGGGATGTTTTCCCGTATTGTCCGCCTTTCTGGCCAGATATTCCGAAGCGGCCATGGACAGGGTGGCGGCCACGCCGGTGATGAAGCCGGCCAGACCGATCATGGTGTTGTCGTTCAAGGCCAGGGTAAAGCCGGCCAGCGCGCCGGTGAGTTCCACCAGGGCGTCGCTTAGCCCCAGAATTATGGAACTGATATAACTTAAGCCGTCTTCTTCAATCATGCCGGTCAGTTCAGCCTCATGCCGGCTTTCGTCATCAAGAATGGTCATGGCCTCCGGCAGATATCTGCCTATCTCCCCATAGGTTTTGACCGCGTCTTTTTCTGCGGACTCCATGAGGTTGATGGTGAAGGTCAGTCCGAAAAGGACGGAGAGCAGGGAAAAAACCTTGACTCTGAAGGAATCCGCCCGGGGCGGACGATCCGTGAAGATGGCCCAGGTGTCGCGATGGCGCGCCTCGTCCCCGGCGATCTTTTCCAGCACCCGCCGGTTATGCGCGGATTTGGTCCGCGAGGCCAGGACTTTGTAAACCTCGGCGTCGGTGGCCTCGTCATTGTACATGCGATACACCATTTCCCGGATTTCGGGAGGCAGATGCGCGTGTCTTTTGTACACGCCGTATTGGCGTTGTGGCTTCACATTCCCGTTGCTGGTCTGCATGAGTTTTTTCCTGCAAATCACTCCGCCGGATACCAGAAGGGTCGCGTAAAACGCAGGTGGCAATTTTCGCCCTGTTCCGGCCCCCTGGAGTGCCGCCCTTTCTGTACGCGCACGTTCTGCTCCCCGACCTGGATCTGATAGTCTATGCTCTCCCCCAGAAAGGATTTACGCGCGACCATTCCGGGCAGACCCGTATCGGCGAACTCAATTTCCGATGGCCGCCCCGCCAGACAAACGCGTCCCCTGCCCAACTCCGGCGGCGGGGCTACAGGCAGGGGCAGGGCGCCCCGACTGGTGACAAAATTAACGCCGTCACCTTCCACATCCAGAAAATTGGAGAGGCCGATGAAGGAAAAAACAAATTTGTTGGCTGGACGGGTATAGACGTTAAGCGGCGTGTCCACCTGTTGCACCACCCCCAGACGCATGACCAGGATACGGTCGGACAGGGCCATGGCTTCAGCCTGATCATGGGTGACGTAGATGATGGAAAAACCGTATTGGCGCTGCAAATCTTTGATTTCAAAACGCATTTCCTCGCGCAGATGCGGGTCCAGACTGGACAGGGGTTCGTCTAACAGCATTACGTCCGGGTTGATGGCCAGCGCCCTTGCCAGAGCCACACGCTGTTTGCCGCCTCCGGAAAGATCCGCCGGGCTGCGCCGGGCCATATCCAGCAGATTGGTGTGGAGCAGGGCGTCGTTGACGCGCTTCGCCAGTTCCGGGGTCGGCGTCTTGCGGATGCGCAGGGGGAAGGCCACGTTTTCGTAAACGGACAAGTGCGGCCAGACGGCAAAGGCCTGGAAAACCATGCCGAAGTCGCGTTTTTCCGGGGGCAGATAATAGCCGCTTTTTTTGGAGGAGAGCAGACGTTCTCCGACGTGGATCTCGCCTTCGTCCAAATCCTCAAAACCGGCCAGCATGCGCAGAGTGGTGGTCTTGCCGCAGCCCGATGGTCCGAGCAGGGAAAAACATTCCCCCTTGGCGATGGAGAGGTTCAGGCGATCCACAGCCGTAACCGCGCCGAAGCGCTTGGTCACATCCACAAGCCTTACGTATGACATGCGCCCTTACCCCTTGCTTGATGAAGAACTTTGCGTAAAGCGATTGATAAGGCTCTGCCCGGTGATGATCAAAATCAGGGCCACCCCGGCCAGAGCCGCCGAGATCACAGTCTCGCCGTCCTCGTTCAGGGTATAGATGGCGACCCCTATGGTGCGTGTGGTCGGCGAGTAGAGCATGATGGACACCGTAAGTTCGCGCAGGGAAGGCAGAAAGATCAGGAAAAAGGCCGCCAGCATGCCCGGACGCACCAGAGGCAGAACAATGTCGCGCAGGGTCTGCCACATGCTTGCCCCGCAGGCGCGGGCCGCCTCCATAAGGGAATCGTGCACCTGCTCCAGAGCTGCGGAGTTGGCTTTCAGGGAAAAGGCCATATAACGGGCGATATAGGCTACGAGGATAATCCAGACCGTATTATAGAGGTTGATCCCGAATTTGCCGCTCCAGGCCAGGATCACGCCCAGAGCGATCACTGAACCGGGCACGGAAAAAGGCAACATGCCGAGAAATTCAAGGATGCCTTTGCCGCGCGTTTTCATTTTTACTATGACATAGGAGATCATCACCCCGGCGAACATGGTGATCAGGGCCGCGCTCAGGCCAAGGGTCACGCTGTTGAAAATGGCGTCGCGGGTCAGTTTGTGATCAAAGAGAATGAATTTGTAATTGTCCAGGGAGAGGTTTTCCAGGGTAAAAGCCAAACCGTAGGTTTTGAGTCCCCCGACCAGGAAGATGACCGTAGTGGGCAGGACGATGGTGAAAGCGATATAGGCGATGCAGATAACAAGCAGGGGCATGCGCAGACCGCGCAGCTTGAGTTCCATGGGCCGGAAACTTTTACCGGCGATAATCTGGTAGCGCCCTTTGCCGAGAATCCTGTTCTGCAGCCAGATGATGAAGGCCGCGCTGACCACCAGCACAGAGGCCAGCACCGTGCCCGTGCGGATGGAATCAAAGGAGCCGCCGCTCTGGTGGATGCGCTCGTAAATCAGGGTGGGGATGTTGAAGATGCCGTTTTCGATGCCGAGAACAGCCACGGTCCCGAAATGGGCCATGGAATAGAGCATGATCAAAAGCGCCCCGGATAGGATGCTCGGCATAACCAGAGGTATGGTTATGCGGCTGGTGATCGTGAAAAGACCCGCTCCGGAAATGCGCGCGGATTCCTCCAGGGTCGGGTCCATGCGCTCAAGGGCGCCGCAGACCTGAATGAAAACGAAGGGGAAAAGATACATGCACTCAACGGCAACTATACCCGCATAGCTGTAAATATTGAATATCGGTTCCTCAAGGCCGAGGGTGTCCATGAAAAAACGATTGATGTAGCCCGCGCGCGGCGAGAGCAGCATTTTCCAGGCCAGAGCGCCGATGAAAGAGGGCAGCATGAAGGGGACCAGAAACATGCCCTTCATAAAACGTTTCCAGGGCAGATCCGTGCGCGTAACCAGCCAGGCGAAGAAGGTTCCGATGATTGTGCTGCCTGCTGTTGTGCCGCAGGCGATAATCACGGAGTTCAGCAAGGCCTGGTAGGTGTCCGGTTCCGTGAGCACGCGCGCCACATCCCGGATATTGAAAACTCCGTCCGCCCAGAAGGCGTTGAACAGGATGAGCAGAACCGGCACCGCCACCACTATGACCAGAATGGCGATGGACAGGGTGAGGATGATCTGGGGCGCTCCGAATCCGCTGCCCTGGCGTTGTCCCCGAGCGCTCACAGCTTAAGCCTCCAGGGCTGTGACAAACTCATATCCGGACTCCCTCCTTCGCGGCTTCCTCGCGCGTAAACCAGTGCATATTGTGCAGAGCAACGGAGCATTCCTCTCCCTCGGCAAAGAGCAGACCCTCGTCCAGGGCAAAATGGCTTTCCAGTTCCGTGCGTAGAAAGACGCCGTCAATCTCCACCTGATAGTCAATCATGGCGCCCAGAAAACTGGCCCGTTTGATCCGGCCGCGCAAAAAACCGGGCGCGACCATGCCGGGTCGCGCGGCTTCCTTACCCGGACGGCTTAAAATGACGTCCGAGGGCCTGAAGCCAAGCACATAATCGCCGTCCGCGGGCGCAGACCCCGAAAAAACCTGTCCGCCCTCGCCCACGAAGAGGGTTGCGCCCTCCCTGCGCAGAGGCATAAAATTCGCCAGCCCCATGAAACTGAAAACAAAAATATTCGCCGGACGCTCATAAATTTCAAGGGGCGCCCCGATCTGGCTGATTATCCCCTTGTCGTCCATGATGGCGATGCGGTCGGAGATGGCCAGGGCTACTTCCTGATCGTGGGTGACATAAAAGATTGTTATATCCAGCTTGTGCTGCAATTCTTTGATTTCAAAGCGCATTTCTTCGCGCAGATTGGCGTCCAGATTGGACAGGGGCTCATCCAGAAGCATCAGGGAAGGGTTGGCCGCAAGCGCTCTGGCCAGGGCAACGCGCTGCTGCTGGCCGCCGGAGAGTTCCGAGGGCAGGCGTTTTTCCAGGCCGCTCAGGTTGACCAGATCCACTGCCCTTTGCGTACGCTCCCGCAGTTCTGCCTCCTTCGCTCCCGCCAGTTTGAGGGGATAGGAGACATTCTGAAAAACTGTCATATGCGGCCAGACCGCGTAATCCTGAAAAACCACGCCCAAGTCCCGGCGGTCGGGAGGGAGGCTCTCTCCAAAAGCGGCGGCGACCACCTCCCCTCCGATGCTGATGGACCCGGAATCCGGGTTCTCAAAACCCGCGATCAGGCGCAGAAGCACAGTTTTTCCGCAACCCGAAGGCCCCAGGAGGGTAAAGCATTCGCCGTGCTCGACGGTCAGGGAAAGATCCTGCAATACGCCGCGCCCTTCATAAGCCTTGCTGACCCTGTCCAGTTGTATTGTGGCCATGCCCGCCCCGATTCTCCTGTTGTAGGGAATTATTTTTTCTGCATGATGGCCGTGAATTTTTTCACGATGTTCTCTTTCTGGGCCATCAGCTCCACATAATTCACCGGAATGGAGCGTTTGATCGCGTCTTCCGGGGCGGGCAGCTTGAACTGCGCGGGGAGAGGCACGTCAGAGCGCACGGGCAGAGTGCCTTCATTGGCTATGATCGTCTGGGCCTCAACGGAAAGCAAAAAATCCACCCATTTTTTTGCCGCGTTCAGGCTTCTGGTATCTTTTATAATCGCCACCGGGCTGGGTACAACCAGTATTTCCGGGGGATAGACGAGGGCCAGAGACGCGCCCTTCTTGATTTTGTCGTTGGTGATATAGTCAACGGCCAGGCTGGCGACCAGTTCACCGGAGGCGGTGTCGTCCACGACCTGCCCGGAACCCTTGCCGATCTTGCCTTTGTTGGCGCTGATCTTCTCAATAAACTCCCAGCCGAATTTGTTTACCAGCAAAGCTATGCTCATATAAGACGTGCCGGAAAGGGAGGGATTGGCTATGCCGAAAGCGCCCTTGTATTCAGGGTTCAGAAGGTCGCTCCACTGTTCCGGGGCTTTTTTGATGATCTTGGTGTTATAGGCGATGCCCAGAGTTCCCAGACGGGCAGCCGTAAAACTGCCGTCAAAATCCGTAAAAGGATTGATGGTTTCTTTGGTCACCGGAGAAATATACTCTATGAGCATGCCTTCGTCTTTCATATTGTAGAAGTCCGGCACCTCGCTGGTCCAGATCACGTCGGCCAGAATCATGCCGGCCTCGCGCTCGGCCGCGATCTTGGCCATCAGTTTGCCGGCTCCCGCGCTCTGGTAGTCAACGCTTATATCCGGGTTTTTCTTTTTGAAGGACGCGCTCAATTCACCGATCAAAGATTCCTTCATGGAAGTGTATATGATGAGTTTTTCCGCCGCAAACGTTTGGGCGGCGAAACCGAAGATGAAACAGGCGGTCAGGAGTAAAATAAGACCTTTGCGAAACATGGCGTCCTCCTTTGGAGCACTTTTTTTCCGGATTGAAAATTGAAATCTTCATCTGAGGCTGTGCTGGACAATAAATTACGACCGGCTACAAGAGACCGGCTACGCCGAATATAGCACCGGGAAGTTTGTTATGCAATCAAGTATGGTGTCTGTCCAGGGCCACCGCATTTTAATCAACTGGCTATCACTCAAGACCACTTTACGTTTTCAGAATCAAGTTGCAACAGGGCAGGTCAAACTTCATCTTTTTTAAAATCTGCGCTCAGGAAAATGCGGTAGCCCTGAGAAATGATACGAATGATTGCCTTCTTCGGCAAGCTGGATTAATTAATCAAGCAGGATTAATCAAGCTCAATCCAAGTGCTGTAACATGTCTTGGAGCAGATCAACCTTGAAAATGACTTATTCGTCAACACAGGCTGACCTTGCGGAAAATTTTCACGTCCAGGTCAGCGTTAAAGCCGGTGTAGCCCTGAAAACTCCTCTGGAGGCCCGTCTGCTGCGGAAGGTTCTCGCTTGTTTTGCCGCCGTTGCAGGTCTTGGCGAGGCGACGCTGGAGCTTATCGTCATTGACGATGCGGATATGGAGATATTGCAGCGGCAAAGCCTGGACAGAGATGGACCGACCAATATTCTCTCTTTTCCGGCTGCGAAAAATTTCCCTTGCACCACACGCGCGCGAAAAAATAAGGCCGCAGACCCGGTAACTTTTCCGGGAGGTCTGGCTCTCTCCGCCGACACGCTGGAGCGGGAAGCCTTTCTATACGGACAGGATAAAGCCGATTACTGCCTGCGCCTGCTGGCGCACGGATTCACCCATCTGCTCGGTCATGTGCATGGTCCCGCTATGGCGAAAGTCGAAGACCGGCTCAGAAAAGCAGGACTTGAGCTTATCGCTTCGGATTCACAGCATATTCACCGGATCCAGATCCAGACGCAGGCTTAAGCCCTCCCCGCGCAGGCTCCGGCGGGCAAAAAGATAGAGTTCCCGCATTTTCTGCCAGTCATCGCCCTTGATCAGGCAATGTCTGCGCATCCGCCCCTTGAGAACGGACAAAGGCGCGGGGGCCGGGCCGAGCAGGGTCAGGCCCAGTTCCCCGGCCCTGGCTCGCAGGCTTCTGCCCAGAGCGGTCGCCTCCTCTGCGCCCCGGGCGTAATCCGCCGCATAACTTATGCGAATAAGCCCAAGACGCACAAAGGGCGGATAGCGGCGCTCCTTGCGCAGGGCCAGTTCCCTGGCGAAAAAACCCTCGTAATCCGCGTTTCGCACATAATCCCAGCAATAATGCTCCGGGTCCCTGGTCTCAATCAGCACCAGTCCGGCCCTGTCCCCGCGACCCGAACGCCCGGAGGCTTGCAGGATAAGCTGAAAGACGCGCTCCGCCGCCCGGTAGTCAGGCAGATTCAGGCCCTGATCTGCGCCGGCTATAACCGCCAGAGTAACGTCCGGGAAATGATGCCCCTTGGAAAGCATCTGCGTTCCCACCAAAACCTGGGCTTCCTTACGGGCAAAGGCGGCGAGAATTTCCTCCAGACGTTCCATGCGTCTGGCGCTGTCCCGGTCCAGACGCAAAATGCCTGTTCCGGGCGGCAGTTGGGAAGCTAAGCCCTCTTCCAGTTTTTCCGTGCCTTCCCCCAGAGGCAGAAAATTGAGGCCTCCGCATACCGGACAGGGAGAGGGAAAAACACTGGACCAGCCGCAATAGTGACAGATCATGCGCTCACGCCCCTTGTGATAGGCCAGGGCGATGTCGCAGTGCGGACAGCGCAGCGCCTTGCCGCAGTCCAGGCAATACATGACCGGGGCAT
The DNA here is from genome assembly GCA_031260965.1 of Desulfovibrio sp. Classification (GTDB taxonomy): domain Bacteria; phylum Desulfobacterota; class Desulfovibrionia; order Desulfovibrionales; family Desulfovibrionaceae; genus Frigididesulfovibrio. The sequence continues at coordinate 8,657 of JAISKK010000121.1, forward strand.
AACCGCGCCGGTTGAGAAGGATAACGGCCTGTTCCCCGCGCCTGACCACATCATTAAGGGCCTCAAGGCTTTCCGGGGCCAGAGGCAGGGAGTCGGCGCCCGCGGCCAGGCTTTTGCCCACCTTGACAAAACGCACTTCCGGCAAGTGTCCGCCCACCCTGTCTTTCAGCACATGTAAAGGCATGGCGCCTTCCCCGGCAGCATAAAAACTTTTCAAATCCGGTGTGGCGGAACCGAGGAGAAGAAGCGCGCCTTCCTGATGCGCCCGAAACCAGGCCACTTCTTTGGCGGAATAATTGATCTGCCCCTCATCCTGCTTGAAAGAGGCGTCATGCTCCTCATCCATAACAATGAGTCCCAGGTTTTTAATGGGCAGAAGCAAAGCGGAACGCGTCCCGATAAGCAGACGCGAAGCGCCGGCGTCTTCCCCGGCAAGCAGGCGGAAAAGGCGCTCTTTCACAGCCGGGCTCTGATAACCGTGGTAAAAATGCCGCCGATCTTCAGGCAGCAGGGAAAAAGGAAGAAATGCCTCCGCCTCGTCTTTGAGCTTCATGGCCAGGGCCACTTCCGGAGCAAGCAACAGGACGGATCGCCCGGATTCCAGCACCCTGAGCGCCAAATCCAGATAGACGGCTGTTTTTCCGCTTCCGGTCACCCCGAAGAGCAGATGCGCGCCCCCTCCCCCGCCGAGGGCCGCCGGACGCAACTTTGCCAGAATCTGTTCCTGGGCGGGACTCAAGGCAAAGGATACGCTGCCGGACCTTGCGTTCGCGGTTTCAGGGGGCGGCATATTCGCACCCGCACCTTTGGGAAACTTTTCGCCCGCTCTCCCCCGGCCCCTGCCTTTATCATCCGCCCCCTCCGGATCCGCAGGCCGGATACGCGCAAGTCCGCGTCTGACCAAAACAGCCAAAGCCGCTCCCGCGCCTTTGCCAAGTTTTTTTTCCAGCGCGCGCCTGCTGATCGCGCCGTTCTCAAAAAGAAGCTCCAGCAAAGCCTGCTGGAGTTTCGCGGCCGGGCGCACCGGCCAGGGCGGGTCGGAACACAGGACACAAAACTCGGCGTCCAGAGGACTTTGCCCCGGACGGCGGATTTCCGCCTGCCCGGAAAGCCAGAGAAGCCCCAATTCTTTTTGCTCCGCAGGCGGCACTTTGGCCAGTTGCGCCGGGTTCAGATCCAGCACGCCGTCCTGACGAAAAAAGCGCAGCCCGGCCTTCGGCATACGCAAGCCCAAAGGCAACATGCTGGACAGGATGCGTCCGCATTCATCCAGGTGCCGCTTCGCGATCTGACGGGCCAGATCAAGATACGACGCAGAGAGAAGCAGACTTTTATCCAGGGGCCAGATCAGGGATTTCAGGGTAAAATTTTTCGTCTCACTCTTGGGCGCTCCGCCTTCAAAAGCGAGCAGAACCCCTACACGCAAGTGTTTTCCCAGAGGAACCACAAGACGCTGACCGACAAAAAAGGCTTCGGGGGGGAGATATTCAGGCAGCAGATAGCTGAGTTCGGTGAAAGGCGGACTTAAAAGGGCGACGCGAACAATCACTTCTTCCGCAGACATAGGATTCTCTTAACAGCGGAGGGGAAGCGCATACAACGAGAGGACGCTGTCCGGACAGCGTCCTCTCGGTAAACCCCAAGCGGCTGAATAAATTATTTCACCGCTTCTTTCAAAGCTTTGCCAGGAGTAAATTTGACAGCCTTGCCGGCAGGAATGTTGATTTCCTTGCCAGTCCGGGGATTACGCCCTTTGCGGGCAGCCCGCTGGGCCACTTTGAAGCTGCCGAAACCGGTGAAAGTAACCGGGTCTCCGGCTTTCATGGCTTCGGTAAGTGTTTCCACCAGCGCGTCAAGAGCGGATTCCGCCTGTGTTTTGGTGGCGAGGCCTGATTTCGCATGAATTTTTTGAACCAGTTCGGCTTTCGTCATTATCAATCTCCGTGGCAATTGAGTTATGCGGAAGACGGGACTGTCCGCCGCGCAAATTCGACGTTATTGAAATGCTTTTACAGAATGAAAAACGCTTGTCAATATGTGAAGTCAAAATTCATCCGTCCAACCGAGGCACGTGACTTTGCCTTAAAGGAGAAAATAGTATAGCAGGACAGTCACGGCTTGGCAATATGCCGCAAGCCGGGGCGGCGATTTTTTCTAGCCGCAAAGGAAGGTGAATGCCCATTTTACCCGCTCCGGGGCATATCCCCCCAGAGCAGATAAACATTGCCAATGTATATCCGCGCGGCAAGGCTTTGCCTGCAAACCCTTGCCGCGGGATTGCCGCAAGGCGGATTCATTTCGAAGTCTCGCAACAATCTCAAGCGAAAAATGCTCTGTTATATCTTTGTTGCGCTCTGCTTGCTGTCGCCTTCTGCGCTTTCGCCCCAACTCGCGCCCCAGCCGACGTCGCGGCAGCGGAAAAAATCTTGCCCGCCCCGCAGGACGCGGACAAAGACAGCGAACCCCGTCTTGATAATCAGGAACTGACATTCACGGCCAGCCGATCTTTTCGGGGAGCGGTGCGCCGTGAGACGGCCGAAGAGGCGGCCATCCTGGATGCGCGTCTGGCGGCCGGTCTGCACGCGGGACGTCTGCTGTCCAGGGATCCGGATCTGGCCCTCGTCCAGCTGGCCGATGGTCAGCGCCCTGATGAGGCGGCTCTGGCCGGGCTGGCCGGGCTGATCTTTCCACCCCGGCAGACGCGGACGCGTGTCTTTGGCTTTCCCCCCCACATGAGTGTAGAGGCAAGCCTTGGTCTTGGGGAAGTTGAGCAGCCGCGCCGCGTTCTGCGCGAAACCCTGAAAGATTTGGACCTGATGGAAGCACGGCGGGAAATTTTTTCCCGCCTGCGCCTGCTTCTGGACAATTACGACAAAACAGCGGAATATCTTCTCGCTTTCCCTCCGGAAATCGGACAAATGTCCGGCGAAAGCCAGGAAGCGGCTTTGCGCCTGCAAATCATAATAAATAATACCAAAGCTCTGGAAATATTAAGCCGAATTTTTCCTGCCCTTCCCGGCCCCGCAAAGACCTCTGGCCCCGCTTCCGCCGCCCGGACCGGGGGCAGGCTCGATCTGCGCCGCCCGCGCGCGCAGGATATGGATCGCCTGCAAGCCGAACTCGACAAAGCCCTGCGGCTCGCGCCGGACGAGCCGCTGATCCTCAGCGCGATGGCCGAGTTCGAGCTGCACCGCGACAACCCGGCCGCCGCCCAGGAGTATGTAGAGCGCGCTCTGGCCGCAAAGGACGATTATGCCCGCGCCCATGATATCCACGGCACGGCGCTGCTGCGCAGGGGCCTGCCCCGGCTTGCCGCGCAGGCCTTCGACCGGGCGCTGAATCTGGCCGGCAAAAATCCGGTCTATCTGCTGCACCGGGCTTCGGCCTATCTGGTGCTGGAGGACGATGCAAAGATGTGCGCGGACTTCCAGACCGCCTGCTCCTTCGGCGACTGTGAAGGACTGCGCTGGGGCAAGGAATCCGGCAAATGTCCGGAGCCTGACTAAAATACTTTATCAACGGCCGCCGGCCCGGCAGGTCTGCTTTTGACATTTTCCTCCGATGCGGGTAATGCAGGACCGAGTTGTTTCCGTTAACATTTTAAAGCCTATCCCGCTCAGTTCAAGGAGTCCCATATGACGGCAAAACCGGCCCGCCCGGCGAATCTTGCGGCAAAACCAGAATCTCCGGACAGCCTTGTGGATTCCCTGCAATCCGAAGTGGCCTCCGAAGCCTCACCCCTGTTGCGCTTTCTCCTCGCCAGGGCGCGCCTCATCGCCACTGCAGCGGTGATTCTTATCGCCTGCGGCGCGGGCTACCGTTTCCACGCGGCCCGGACCGAAAGCCGCATTGCGGAAGAAACGGAAAGCCTCGGCCGTATTCTGGTGATCTCCAGCCCGGTCATGCGTCTGGAAAAGCTCGAAGCCTTCCTCGCCGACGCCCCGGCCTCCGTTAAAAGCGGCGCCTGGCTTGCGATTATGGAAGCGGCAAATCTGACGGGCGACAACGAAAAAATTTATAAGGCCTGGGAATGGATCAGCAAGGCCGAGCCATCCTTGAAAGTGCCCGCGGCCATGGGCATGTCCGGGGCGCTGGCCGCCCAGGAAAAATATCGGGAAGCCATTGACGCCCTGGAAGCCGTTGCCGGTGGCCTCAAAGGCGGAGAGGCGGGTAATGTCTATTCGCGCATGGTCATTCTTGCTGAACTGCTCGGCGACTATAAACGCGCCGTCGCCGCCTGCGATTCCCTGGCCGGCGCCGGCGGAGATACAGCGGACGCCATGTTCTGGACGCAGAAAAAACTCGACCTGGAAGAAAAAATCGCCAAAACAAATTAGGGTATTCTTATGAACAGTCCTCTGCTTGCCGCCGAAGGAACACGGCATCTGCTCCTCGGCAACGAAGCCGTTGTGCGCGGCGCCCTGGAAGCGGGCCTGAATTTTGCGTCCTGTTATCCCGGCACCCCTTCCTCGGAAATCCCGGACAATTTTCGTCTTCTGGCCCCGGGCGGCCGCTTTGTCTTTGAATATTCCACAAATGAAAAAGTGGCCATGGAATGCGCGGCGGGCGCTGCCTTAAGCGGCGCCATGAGCCTTGTGACCATGAAACATGTCGGCTTGAATGTTGCCGCCGATCCGCTGCTCACCATGACCTATACGGGTCTGCCCGGCGGACTGCTGATCGTCTCGGCGGATGACCCCGGTTGCCATTCCAGCCAGAACGAACAGGATAATCGCATCTATGCCCGTTTTGCCGGGTTGCCCTGCTTCGAGCCGGCAAATGCCCAGGAGTGCAAGGATATGACCAGAGAGGCCCTGCTCCTGTCCCGGGCAAGCCAGCAGCCGGTCATGCTGCGCACCACCACCCGCATAGCCCATTTGCGGGGGCCTGTCCTCTTTGGTCCCCTGCCCGATAATCCGGCCCCGCTTGTGCCTTTTGTGCGCAGTCCGGGGCGTTTTGTGCCCATTCCGGCCGTGGCCCGCGCCCGGCATAAGGTCCTGGCCGCAAATATTGAGGAAATCCGCGCCGGGGTTGAAATATCCCCTTTCAACAAAACGCGGGGCGCAGGCAAAAACGGCATCATCGTCTCCGGTGTGAGCCGCGCCTATCTGCACGACGCGCTGCTTGACAATGAGAAGGGACTCAAAATCTTTGAACTGGGCATGAGCTGGCCTTTGCCGGAAAAGGCCCTGGCGGACTTTATGCGCGATCTCAAAGTCCTGCTCGTGCTGGAAGAAGGCGAACCTCTGCTGGAAAGGGACTTGAGCGCCCTGGCCCACAAGCTGTCCCTGTCCGTGGAGATTCGCGGCAAAGAAGGGCCGCTTGGCATTTTTGGCGAATACTCCACCCGGTCCATCGCCCAAGCCGCAGCCGCCCTGCCCGGACGGCAAAAACAGGCGGAGCAAAACGCGCCCAATAAAAATCTAACCGCTCTGACAGATACGGACCTGGCGTCCCTGCCCGGACGTCCGCCCAACCTTTGCCCCGGATGCGCCCACCGCTCGGCCTTTTACGCGGTCCGCAAAGTTTTTGGGGATGAGGCCTATTATTCAAGCGACATCGGCTGCTATACTCTGGGCATACTGCCGCCCCTGAAAACAGCTGATTTTCTTTTCTGCATGGGTTCATCCATTTCCGCCGGAAGCGGTTTCGCCCGTTTCGGCAAGACCGTGGTGGCCTTTATCGGAGATTCCACCTTCTTTCACTCCGGCATGACCGGTCTGGTAAACGCCGTATTCAACCGCCACAACATCCTGGTGGTCATCCTGGACAACGGGACTACGGCCATGACCGGGCATCAGCCCAACCCCGGCATGAATCAGGAAGTTCTGGGCAGCGGCTGTGTACACGTTGATATTGAGACAGTGGTCAAAGGCTGCGGGGTCGGCAGGGTGGCCAAAGTGCGCGGTTTCAACCAGAAAGCGCTTACGGCCCGGCTCACGGAAATGAAAGAAGAAACGGGAGTGCGGGTGCTGATTGTGGAGGAACCCTGTGTGCTTTATGCCCGGCGCGTTCTGAAAAAAGGGCGGGAAATGCGCTCCTCGGTCGCCCGCCAGGACGAAAGTGTCCGCAAGTGTTTTGAAACCCTCGCCTGTCCGGCCTTTTTCCGCAATGAGACAGGCATGGGGATAAATCCGGATCTCTGTGCCGGCTGTATGGTGTGTATGCAGATTTCGCCGTCCTTTGCGGCCGTAAAAGGAGAAAAGCCATGAACAGACCCTTGCGCATTTTCCTGACCGGCGTCGGCGGGCAGGGGTCCCTGACGGCCACCACTCTGCTTGCCCGCACGGTCATGGACCAGGGGCTGGAAGTGGTGTCCGGCGAAATCCACGGTATGGCCCAGCGCGGCGGAGTTGTGGAATCCACGGTACTCCTCGGAGGTTTTCACAGTCCGACCATCGGCCACGGCGAAGCAGACATCATCCTCGGCTTTGAGGCCCTGGAAAGCCTGCGCGCCCTGCCCTATCTCGCGCCGAACTCCTTCGTATTCTCTTCCTCCGAATTTATCTCCCCCCCCGGCGTGAGCATGGGTCGGGACAAGTCTCCGGACCTGGCCACCATCAAAGACATCGTCGGCAAAAGCGCGCAAGGATCCTGTTTTCTGCCTATAAATGCCCTGGCGCGTCAGGCCGGTGCCGTACAAAGCGCCAACAGCGTCCTGCTCGGCGCCCTGGGCGCTTCCGGACTGCTGCCTTTCGGACCGGGGGCCATGCGCGCGGCCGTGGAAAAATATCTGCCCCCGCAATCCATAAAGGCGAACCTGCGCGCGCTGGAACTGGGAGAGGCCGCAGTTGCCGGGCAAAACTGCTGAAAAATTTCACAACGAACCGCTGGAGAAAAATCATGGTAAACAAAGTGATCCTCATCGGACGGCTGGGCCGCGACCCCGAACTGCGTTATACCCAGGCCGGTCTGCCCATAGGCAACCTGCGCGTGGCCACGGACGAATCTTATGTTGACCGCGAAGGCAACAAAGTTGAAAAAACGGAATGGCATACGGTTGTGGTCTTTCAGCGCGACGCGGAAAATTGCAGCAATTACCTGAGCAAGGGCAGTCTGGTCTATATCGAGGGCAGTCTGCAGACGCGCAAATGGCAGGATCAGCAGGGCCAGGACCGCTACAGCACCGAGGTCAAGGCGCAGCGGGTGCGCTTCCTGGACCGCAAGGGCAGCCGGGGCGGCGCTTATGAAGGCGGAGAATATCCTGCCGAGGAAGCCAAGGGGCCGTCAGCTCCCTCGGCCTCCCCTGAAGGAGCGCGCGCGCAGACCCAGCGCGGCGGCAGACAGAGCCAGTCCGGCGGGCAGGGCGGCAGCGAGAGCGTTTTCCCCTCCAAAGCCGGCGTGCCGGACAATGAGGTTTTTCCTTCCGAAGCCAGAGGCATGGACGATGTTCCCTTTTAATTGCTGACGCCTTCTTTCCCTTTGGGGAGACAACATGAGTGACGGCATTGAAATCGCAAAGCATTTCATCAAGGCCACCGAGGACATATTGCTTACCATGGCCTGCATGAAGGCCAAGGCAGGCGTCCCTTATGTAAAAAAAAATCTTGTCGCCAAAGGTGACGTCTCGGCCGTGGTCGGAGTAACCGGAGACCGGACGGGGACCATTTCCGTATCTTTTCCCCGCGCCTGCGCCGTAGCCCTGGTCAAGGGGATGCTGGGCGACGACATTGAGGACATCATCAAGGACACCCAGGACGCGGTGGGTGAGTTGACCAACATGATCTCCGGCCAGACCCGCGCCGCCATGGCCGGGGAGGGCATTGTCATGCAGGGTTCAACTCCCTCGGTTATTATGGGCGACGGACACACCATCAGCCACGCTTCCGGCAAGCCGGTCATGGCCATGCCCTTCGCCACGGAACACGGTGAATTTACCGTGGAATTCTGTTTCTGATCTCACACGGGACACACAATTAAGGCGCGTAAATGGCAAAGAATCTTATTATAGTGGAATCTCCGGCCAAGGTAAAAACCATCCGCAAATTTCTGGGCGACGGCTATGACGTGCGGGCCAGCGTCGGGCACATCATGGATCTGCCCCAGAAAACTCTGTCCGTAGATGAAAAAAACGATTTCACCCCGCAGTACGAAATCATCCCCGGCAAGGAAAAAGTAGTTGAAGATCTGAGAAAGGCGGCAGCCAGGGCGGAAAACATCTATCTCGCCCCCGACCCGGACCGCGAGGGTGAGGCCATCGCCTGGCATGTGGCCAAGGTTCTCGAAACGGAGAGTAAAAACAAGACAATCCAGCGCATAAGTTTTAATGAAATTACGGCCCGGGCCGTGACCGAGGCCTTGAAGCACCCCTCCCCGCTTAACGCGGACCTTTTTAACGCCCAGCAGGCGCGCCGGGTGCTGGACCGTCTGGTCGGCTATAAAATCTCCCCCCTGCTCTGGAAAAAAGTCAAACGCGGCATATCGGCGGGACGCGTGCAAAGCGTCGCCCTGCGTCTGCTCGCGGACCGCGATTCTGAACGGCGCGCCTTCGTGCCGGAGGAATACTGGCTTTTCAAGGTCCACCTGAAAGGAGAAGAAGATCCCTCGTTCTGGGCCTCCCTGCACAAGGTCGGCGGCAAAAAGCCCAAACTCGGATCGGCTGAAGCGGCCGAGGCCCTGGAGAAAAAAATTCTGGGCGGGGAAGGGGAAAAAGATTT
>JAISKK010000137.1 GCA_031260965.1 Desulfovibrio sp.
AGGGACAATATATGCGACCCATTCATCCCAGGGGATAATCTCGTCCATAATGCGCAGAAACTCTTCTCTTTTCGTTTTGCGCTTCCGTCTGCCGTATTCGATGTCACTCAAGGTGGGACGTTTCATGCTTTTTCACCTCCCACAGATGGATATTCCTAGCATAAAACTTTAAACTTGGCGATCTCTTGGGTGCGATTAAATCAGTGTTTCCCTAGGTGACACAAAAGTAAGCCGCGAGGAGCTGGAATCCTCGCTCGCCGAGAAAGAAGGGCTTGCCTACCTTAAAGGCAAATGGGTTGAGCTTGACCGCAAAAAATTACAGCAGCTTATTGTCGCGTTAGCCGAATTTGAAGAAAAAAGTGATATTTCACTTGCCGAGGCCATCCAACTACAAGCGGGACTTCGCTCGTTGGATGAGCAGAAAGAATTCGGCGAGGTTGAAATGACCCAGGGTGAATGGTTGCAAAGCTTTATTGCCAAGCTGACCACGCCGAACAGCATCGACGACATTCCCGTGCCGGACACATTTCAGGCTAATCTCCGCCACTATCAACAAACGGGGCTGAACTGGCTGCATTTTATGTCGCGAACGGGCTCCGGCGCGCTGCTGGCGGACGATATGGGGCTTGGCAAGACTGTGCAAATACTCGCTTTGCTGGATAAACTCCGCGCACAGAATATAAAAACCCTGCTTGTCGTTCCAGCATCCTTGCTTGTCAATTGGAGCAAGGAAGCAGAAAAGTTTGCCCCAAAGCTGCGGCTATGTTTCCTGCATGGTGCTGAACGCGAGCTTAACCTTGCAGAAGCCGATTTATTTATCACCACATACGGCATGGCTGCCCGTTTGGAACAACTTGCGACAATCCATTGGGATTTGCTCATCCTTGATGAAGCGCAGGCGATAAAAAACCCCACTGCAAAGCAGAGCAAATCCATTAAAGCCTTGCCAAGCAGTCTCCGAATCGCGATGACGGGCACACCGATTGAAAATCGGCTGGCCGACCTGTGGAGCATTTTTGATTTTCTTAATCACGGTCTGCTCGGCACAGCCAAAGAGTTTACCTCCTTCAGCAAAAAGCTCAAGGAACACCCCGAGGGCTATGCCAAACTACGCGGCGCGGTGTCTCCGTTTATTCTGCGACGCTTGAAAACGGACAAGTCTGTCATCACGGATCTGCCCGACAAGAGCGAGATTCGACAGTTTACGACCCTCAGCAAAAAACAAGTCGCCTTATATCAGACGCTGGTCCAGGATATTGAACGAATTTTCCGCGCCGGTAATGTCGAAATGACAACGATGGAACGCAGAGGCACAATCCGGCTATCGAAAATCAGGCAACCGACCGGGCATTCCGTATCGGGCAGACAAAAAATGTTATGGTGCACAAATTCGTAACCACAGGAACGATTGAGGAAAAGATCGACAATATGCTGATTGAGAAAGCCAAGCTCGCAGATGACATCATCGGCGCCAGCGGCGATGAAAATTGGGTGACAGAGATGAGCGACAGCGAGCTGATCAATCTGTTCCGACTTGAGGTGTAGGTATGTGGGGATATTCTGAATATGTGCCGGTGGCAAAAAGAAAGGATCAAGCTCAAAAGAAGGTTGAGCAGTTACGCCGTAAAAACCCGGACCTTGCACCGGTTGTTATTGAGGGACGCAAAATAGCAACGACCTGGTGGGGGATCGCCTGGAATAAAAATATGGAAAGCTACGCCGACATTGCCAATCGGATAGCCCGTGGATCGTCTTATGTCAGAAATGGCTACGTAGTTGATTTGCAAATTAACGAGGGACTCATTACTGCGCAGGTACTGGGTTCGCATCTATACAAAATCACAATCAGCATCACAAAACTTGCCGATAAAAAATGGACGGATATTACAAAGCAATGCGCCAAACGCATTACCGACATGGCAGAGCTTGCAGAGGGAAAGTTTCAGAAGGAGATGGAAAGTGTGTTCATGCGACAGGGGGAGGGTTTGTTCCCGTCTCCGAAAGAAATCAATTTTGCATGTAGCTGCCCCGACCAATACGGTACGCATATGTGCAAACATGTGGCGTCTGCGCTATACGGCGTAGGGCGCAGACTGGACGACGACCCGATGCTGTTTTTCAGACTGCGTGGCGCTGACCCTGGCGAGCTTTTGCGCGCTTCCATAGAGGAGCGTACCGCCGCATTACTGCTCAATGCTGACAGACGCAGCAAGCGTGTGATCGCGGATAAAGATGTGAACCGGATATTCGGTGATACTGAGGTCAAAGAGAGGTCAGTTTTTAAAAATTAACATTTTTGGAGAGGTGCACCCCGCAAACACGGCCTATCACACCTGCCAGCGCCTCTTGCGCGGAAATTCAGTTGATATAAACGGCGCCGAAGAGCTTCTGGTCTTCCAGGGTCTTGCCGGTGCCGCGCACTACGGTGGTCAGGGGATCGGAGTCTATCATGATGTTCAAGCCGGTGCTTTTGTGCAAAAGCGTATCCAGTCCCTTGAGCAAAGCCCCACCGCCGGTCAGGAGAATGCCGTTGCCCACCAGGTCCGCCGCCAGTTCCGGGGGCGTTTTCTCCAGGGCCTTGTGCACGGCCAGAAGTATGGCCCGCACCGGGTCCGCCAGGGCTTCACGCACATGCCCGTCCGTCACGCGCACCGACCGCGGGGTGCCGGAGATCATGTCCTTGCCGGAAACCTCGACCAACAACTGTTCAGGCAGAGGAAAAGCCGAACCGACCGCAATCTTGATGCGCTCGGACATGTTCTCGCCTATGAAAAGCTGAAATTCGCTCTGGAAATAACGTTGGACGGCTGTATTCATGGCGTCCCCGGCCACACGCACGGACTCCGCGTAAGCTATCGCCGAGAGGGAAATAACGGCCACCTCCGTGGTCCCGCCGCCTATGTCCACCACCATGTTGCCGATGGGCTGATGAATAGGCAACCCCGCGCCGATGGCCGCAGCCATCGGTTCCTCAATCAGACGCACGTCCGTCGCGCCGGCCTGCTGTGCGGATTCCACAACTGCCCTTTTCTCAACCTGGGTAATGCCGGTGGGTACGCAGATTACTATGCTCGGGCGAACCATGCTGAAACCGGCGATCACCTTTTTGATAAAAAAGGAGATCATCTGACGCGTGACTTCAAAATCCGCAATCACGCCATCGCGCATGGGCCGAATGGCCTTGATGCGCTTTGGGGTGCGGCCGAGAAATTCCTTCGCCTCCCGGCCCACGGCCAGAACATTGCCGCGTTCCGCATCCAGGGCTACAACCGAGGGCTCATTCAGCACTATGCCGTCCCGGCGGGTATAAAGCAGGGTATTGGCGGTGCCCAGATCCATCGCCAAATCTTTTCGGAACATGCTGAATAATTTACCAAACATGGCTGTCTCAATGTTGACGCGGTTTTCCCCTCGGGGTTTCGCGCATACTATACGTTGCGCGCCATGTCCGCAAGAGGCGGAGCGGGGTTTAAATCAACCACTGCGGTGCAAGTCGCGCAGGCGGCATTTAACAAAGAGGTTTTCCAGGAAAAGAGAGAGATGTTCGGCGGCCATACGCGCGAAATCCCGCGTCGCCTCCGTAAGCGGCAGTGGGTTTTCATCGGCCAGACACAGGACGCCGCGCGTTTTGCTCTGGATGATCAGCGGCAGGGCGAAAACGGTCTGGAAAGGCGGCAGATCTGTGCCCTTGCCGAGAAGCTGACGCGCCTCCGGCCCGCCCTCCAGACCCTCGCCGCAAATTTGCGCGTTATTGCGGAAAACCCAGCCCACCAGTCCGGCGCTCATGGGAAAAGCCGGGTCTTTTGCTCCGCTCTTGAAGGCCAGAGGGATATTTTCCCCCTCAATGCCGTAGCCTTCGCCTGTGGAATCGCGGGTGCAGAGCAGGACATAGGAAAAAGTGGTCGCGCCTGCCAGAATATCCAGAAAATTGCGCAAAAAATCTGCCCAGCGCGAATGCCTGCGCCGTAAATCGCTGACGGCGCGAAAAGCGGCGTAATAGCGCAAGGCTTGGGCGCCATCCTCAAGTTCCTGTGTTTTTCCCAGGAGTCTGGCGATCAAATCCGCGAAGAGGTGCAGCATTTTCTGATCCTGCTCGGAAAAGGAATACTGGCGTTTGCTGTCCGCGCACAGCGCCCCCCCTCCCCCCGGCAAAGCGCAGCCCATGAAGGCCTTAATGTGCTGTTCCTCATTCCCCCGGTAATAGCCGAGGAAATTCTGGCGGCGATCGAAATTGGAAACCAGCAAGGCTTGGCCGTGGCGCAGAATCCAGCCTACAAGACCCATGCCTTCGCGGACGTCGGCGGAAAAATCCAGGCTGTGCCCGAGGCTGAAGCCGGAGGCCAGACAATATACCTTCTCCTTTCCCTGACTTTCGGACAGAGGCAGAAAGAGGGAGATCGAGTAGGCGTTCAGCACACTGCCCAGAATGGCGAGAATTCGGTCGTAGTTTGAGAGCTGCATTATTCTTAAAATAGCAGATGCGTCTTGGTCCGGCAAGCTTAGGCCCGGTGATGCAGGGCGGCAAGACCCGCGGGAGTAGCCCGGAAAAAAAGAAAAGGTCTTGACAACTATTTTTTCTGGAATTATTTAGGGCTTATTGAACGCAAGGGGAATTTCACAAGCTGAAATTTGCGTACAGATCTCCACTGAACTAACTGAAACGGAAGCTCGAATTGAAAAGGCGTTTCCTTGCAACCTTTTCTTTGCGATGATTTTTTAACTTTAACTATCAAAAAACTAAATCGACAGGGGGTTCATCATGTCACAGGTTTCTGGTTCCAATCGCGTAAGTGGCCAGACCGTTATAGTCCACAGACCCGAACAGGGCGCGGAAGTCACAGTCCAATCCTCTCCGGGCGGACGCCTGGACCTCGGTTTTAATCCCGGTGAGGCCAATGCCTCCAGACCTGAAAACAGCAATGATCTGGTCTTTGACCTGGGAGCAAGCGGCAAAGTGGTAATCAGCGGCTTTTTTGAAGTCGGCGACGAATCCCTGCCCACCCTTTCCCTGCCGGACGGCGCGGAAGTCGCTGCCACGGATTTTTTCGCTAACAGTGAACTGGATATGAGCACAGCGGCCGGACCCGGTCGGGCCGGCGGCAGCGGCGCCAGCTATGACGACAACGCCGGCAACCTTATCGACGGCCTGGACAAATACGGCACACTCGGCACAGACTATTGGGACGTCGAAAGAGAAGTGGGCGCAATAAATCAGGACGTAACATCTGGCATACCTGACATCCCCAGCGCTCTCGACACACCACCGCCAGCCCTCGATCCTGAATCCATTGTTTACAGCATGCGGGGCATTCTCTACACGGAGAACGCGAGCACGCAGCTTAATATCGATCTGAGCGACAAGGGAGACGTCAGCGAGTTTCGGCTCCTGGGCGCCGACGGCTACCCCCTGGAGAACAGTCCTGTCACGGTCACGCTCATCGACGGCAAACTGGTAGTCACCCTGAACGGCGGCACGCTTCCCGAGCAGGACGTGTACTGCAAGGTACGGGCTGGAGACGGGCAGGAATACACGATTCAGCTCCACCTCGACCAGGATGAAAATTTCGACTCCCAAACGCAGGATAGCCTCGACAGCGCCGCGGGTCTTCTCGCATCGGGAGGTCTGGAGCACGGCGAATGGCATTCCGGCAGGACGGGCGACGACTATGATGTAGCTTCCAGCGCACTGAACGACGTGCTGACCCTTGATGATGCGTATGTAAGCGGTAGCATCAACCTCGGCGCGGGCAATGATAAAATCACTGCGGAAACTGCGGAGAATGGCTTTATTTATGGTGACGCAGAGGAAATTGACGGCGCTGTGCAGGCCGGCGATGACACCATCACTGTCACGGGAGACAGAATCGGCGGCAACACATTCGGCGATGCGTTTGACATCAGTAATGCCAAAGGTGGCGACGACGCTATTACTGTGGGGGGAGTCCTGCAGGGCGGCGTCATTTCCGGCGATGCGGACACCATCAGCGACGCCGGTTCCCAAGGCGGCGACGACACCATCAAGGTGGGAACCGTGGACTGGAATTCGGCCGTTTACGGCGATGCCAGCGCCGAACTGGTTGACGGCGCCCAGGGCGGCGGCGACAAAATAGATGTGGGAACGATAGTTGGGAAAAACCACTACGGCAGCGCCTATGGCGGCTCCGTTTCCGGCGACGCCAACTACATCCGTGGCGGTTCCGCAGGCGGTGACGACACAATTAACGTCATAACCATGCAGGACGGCAGCACCGTTTCCGGCGATGCTTTGGAAATTGACGGCACTTCACGCGGCGGCGACGACACCATCGGTGTGACGAACATGAACGGCGGAGCTGTTTACGGCGATGCCTCCAACAGCTTTTATTCCGGCGCGCAGGCGGGCGAGGATGCGATCAACGTTGGAACCATGAACGGCGGCGTCATTTCCGGCGACGCGAATAACATATACGGCGCAGACAACAGTAACCGTGACTCCGGCGCCAAAGATTCCATCACCGTGGGCACCATGAACAATGGCGTTATTAACGGCGACGCCTCCGGCTACCTGCGCAACGCCAACGGCGGCGACGACGACATCACCGTGCAGGGCTGGATGAACGGCGGCACCGTCAACGGCGACGCCTCTTCCATGGGCTACGGCAGCGCCCAGGGTGGCGAAGACACCATCAGCGTGGGGGTCATGACCGGCGGCACCATTAACGGCGACGCTCAGGATGTCAGCTTGGGTTCCACGGGCGGCAAAGACACCATCAATGCGGGCTGGATATACGGCGGCGGCACCATCAACGGTGACGCGGAGAACATCAGCGCCTATTCCACGGGTGGCGACGACAAAATTACTGTGGAGAATTACGTTTATGCCGGCACCATTAACGGTGACGCGCAGAACATCAGCGATTATTCCAAAGGCGGCGACGACGAAATCACCGTGAAGGACTCCGCTACCGGCCTTTACCACGGCGCCATCAACGGTGACGCGGAAACAATCAGCAACCGTTCCACGGGTGGTGATGACAAAATCAACGTGGAAACCATGCAATGGGGTTCCATTTCCGGAGACGGCAAGGATCTCACCGGCGCATCCACTGGCGGCGACGACACCATCACTGTCGGCGCCAAGAAGGACGGCTTGATTGCAGGCGATGCGGGAGCCTTCATCAGTCAAAACGGCAACATCGCAGGGACCATCAGCGATGGCTCCAGGGGCGGCAACGACGAGATCACTGTGACAGGGAACGCGCATGGAGGCCACATTGTTGGCGATTCTGCGTACATTGAAGGGTCTTCACACGGCGGTAACGATAAAATCAGCATAAATGGAAACATGATCGGCTCCACGCTTTCCGGTGACGCAAGCTACAACATCAGCAACGGTTCCGCCGGCGGCAATGATACCATTACCGTGAAAGGGGACGTGACAGACAGCGCCTTCATTGCCGGCGATTCGTACGCCGACATCAGCGGCAAGGATGCCTCTGGCAAATCGGGCGGCGACGACACCATCAAAGTGGAAGGGACCTTGAAGGGCAGCACCATTTCCGGTGACGCCGGAGGCCACATGTTTGAGGGCGCCCAGGGCGGCAACGACAACATCACCGTGGGTACCATGAGCAATGCGGAAGGTCCCTACAACAATAAAAGCGTCATTAACGGCGATGCCTACACCCTCAGTGAAGGTTCCAGGGGCGGCAACGACACCATCACCGTGACAACCATGAACGACGGCGAAATCTCCGGCGACGCTTTGGGAATCGGGCAAAGCGGCACTGCCGGTTTTGGCGGAAATGACACTATCCTGGTGACAACCATGAATGACGGTGTAATTACCGGTGATGCCGTCACCAATCTGTTTTACGGCTCTGAAGCCGGAGCGGACTATATCGGTGTGGGGACCATGAAAGACGGCGTCATATACGGTGATGCCAAAACCATAGATGCGACATCCAAGGCTGGTGAAGACACCATCAATGTGAGTCTCATGTACGGAGACGGCACAGCTGGCAGCGGTGGCACCATTTACGGTGATGCCGAGGATAACCGCAGCGGCTTAAATGCCGAAGATACCATCACTGTTGGACAAATGTATCAGGGCGGCACCGTTTATGGCGACACGAAGACAATCAGCGGCGCTGGTACCGCAGGTGGCGACGATGCGATAAACGTAACACAATACGTTTATGGTGGTAATATTTACGGTGATGCAGAGAATATCACCGGACGCGCTCATGGCGGCGATGACACCATCAACGTGGATGGCTATGTTTACGGTGGTACCGTTTCCGGTGACGCCAGGGAAATAACCGGCGGATCCAAAGGCGGCGATGATACCATCAATGTCAAGGACGCTGCATACGGTCTTTATAGGGGTACCATTCAAGGTGACGCGGAGACACTCAGCGGAAATTCCAGGGGTGGTGACGACAAAATTACTGTATCAAAAATGTCCGGTCACACTGCGCAAGACGGCAGCGGCAATGACGAAACGAATATTTACGGTGACGCTGCAAATATTATTTCTTCGTATGGCGGCAATGACGAAATCACTGTCCAGGGAGATCAGACTGGCGGAAGAATTTCCGGAGATGCCAAAAATATTACCGGCGTTGGCGCTGCGGGTGGTAACGATACCATCGCTGTGCAGGGAAATGCAGCCGACAGAATCTCCGGCGATGCGGAAAACTCCATCAGCGGACTCAATGCCAGGGGTGGAAACGATGTCATTACCGTCGGCAAGAACCTGGAATCCGGCGGGCGTATTACCGGCGATGCCGGATACCAGCTCAGCGAAGGCGCTGCGGGTGGTAACGACACCATCACGGTAGCTGGAAACATGACCAACTCCACTATTTCCGGTGAATCGTACCTCTTGCACGATGGCGCCAAAGGTGGCGATGATACCATCATAGTGAAGGGAAACATGCTGAATGGTATTGGCGCAAGTCACATTCAGGGTGATGCAGGAAGTGTTGGCCTGGAGTTGTATCCGGAAGGCGCAAGCGGGCCCCGCACACAAACTGCCGGATTTGGTGGCGATGACATTATCCGTGTGGAAGGCGCCATGCAGGGCGGCACAATTTCCGGCGATTCCGGCATGAACATGGAATTCGGCTCTACAGGTGGCGATGACAACATCTATGTTGGCGCCATGGACGGCGGCACAATTGCCGGTGATGCTGTGGGCGTATTGGACACCAATTCACAGGGTGGCGATGATGTAATTTACGTTGGCACCATGACCGGTGGAGCAATTTATGGCGATGCCAGTGCCATTGCACACGGCGCTGTTGGCGGCGATGACACCATCACCGTGGGTTCGCTCACAGGAGCAGGCGCCAAAGTCATTGACGGCGGCATTGGCGGCAACGATGTGTTCATTTACAACAATAATGTCGGACACAACATTTCCCTTGCTGAAAATGGCAAAGTTTCCATTGACGGCAACGACAACTATAATAACACGACCATCACCAACTTCGAAGGCATAGGCGGCGGAGACGGCAATGATTTCCTGATCGGCAACAGTCATGACAATACTCTGATCGGCGGCGCGGGCAACGACATCCTCATAGGCGGCGCGGGCAATGATACCCTCAGCGGAGGCGACGGCAACGACACCTTTGTCTGGCGCTCCGGAGATCAGGGGGATGGCGGGATTACCGCCATTGATTCCGTTCTGGACTTTGATGTGGCTCAGGACGCCCTGGATCTGTCCGACCTGCTGGACAGCCTTTCCGTGCACAACGTCGATGCAGCCAAGGGACTTGTTTCCTTCAGCGTGGATGGGAAGAATACCACCATCAATATCAGCGACGGTAGTGACATTGTGCAACGGATTGTGCTGCACGATGTCGCCCTGAACACGGACGAGGGCACCGAGTTCGACCAGCTTGCCACGCAGATCACGCTGATCACGCAATAAGGCGCGGACGCTTCGGCGATCCCGTACCCCTATGTTTGAGGCCGGATGACGCTGCAGCGCCGTCCGGCCCTAAATGACATTCCGGAATGCCGTGTCAATGAATGGTGTATGCTCGTCGACATTGATAAAGCAAGACCGGCGACACAGCCCTATGGAAAAGCCGCGCCTGTGGGAGCGCTTTTTGCTTCAGGTGCGAAAACCGGATTTCTTCCGGCTTATGCATCCATAATCACGGGAGTACAGATAAAATACCCTAGAATTCCACAGTCTCTGCTTCCCCGCCGAACGAATGGAATCGCGCCGTAACGTCTTTCAGATACAGTACCTGGGTATTGTCGTCATCCGCCGCATACATTCTCTTCAATTCAGGATATGAATCCAGCATAAACTGCTTTACTTCGCGCCTGTCGTCGTTCACCGCGACAGCCTGGATCCGCACCCATTTTCCTTTACCGTCATAAGCGCAAATCTCGATTTTCGGGTTGCGGGCCATCTGCCTGGAGACGTTCTTCTTCTTGCCGGTCTGGATATAGATTCTGCCATCATAAATAGCCACAGTGCCGAATGGGCGCACCTTGGGCTGATCGCCATCCACAGTGGCCAGAAAATAATAGCCGCAGCTTTTTATGAAATTGTGAACTTCCTGCATAGCCGCCTCTTTTTTTTGTCCTTTGCCTTCTGCCGCAAAGGCGGCACTGCCTATTGCCATAAATGGCGTTAACATGAGTACGGCGAGGATCATTAATATTGCTTTCATGACCTCAACTCCTTTTATCATTTGCTTGATTATACAGAACATCGCGATTATACAGTTATATTATCGCATGAAGAAATGCTGCGGTCAAGGACAAGAAGAAAGGGATAATAGCGTAACAAGCGAAGATTATTTGCATAATTTCAGGACATGCCCACGATGGGGCTTGACCCTGTAAGGCCAAAAGCATAAAATACGAGAGTAAACAGCGTCGGATATTAACGAGAGCAGGTACGCGAAATATCAGATGATAAAGCTTATGCGTTGTGCCATCATGGCGTCAGGTCTGTTTCTGACCCTTTTGCTGTTTGACGGCTGTCTCTGTGCCCGTCCATGTTCGGCAAAAGAGCCGGGGAACAAAGCCATCCTTAGCGATTATCGCCAGATCCCGGGGATTACACCGGAGGAGACGACAGCTATTGAGCTCTTGCGCTCAGAGAGGGCGTCTTTTATTTTCGGCATGACCGAGGGAAGCACCGAATGCTTTATCCGGCCGGACGGTTCCGTGGGGGGCAGCGCGGCTATACTTGCCCAATGGCTTGGCAAAATCTTCGGCATCAATTTTGAACTGAGGCCTGTTGACTGGAATACCTTGATCAATGGGCTGGAATCCTTTGAAATAGATTTTACCGCAGAACTCACTCCCACAGAAAAACGGCTTGCAGTCTATCATATGACTGCCCCTATCGCCAACCGGATGATCCTGTATCTGCAAAGCAAAGATAGCGGAGATCTTTCCAATCCGCCAACAGGACGTTCACCCCGTTACGGTTTCCTGGAAGGGAGCACTACCCTGGCAACGGTTACCCCTTTTCTCCCCGCCGGCTTTCAAGCTGTGCCTGTGCGGGATTATGGCGAGGCCTACCTGGATTTACAAAATGGCCGGATTGACGCTTTTTTTGTGGAAGACAACGCCAGAGCGTATTTTAACAACACCGGCGATGTAAGCGCCTATACTTTTTTACCGCTTATATATACTTCTGTTTCTCTATCCACGCAAAATCCCTCTTTAAAGCCGGTTATTTCCGTATTGGACAAATTCCTGAAGAGCGGCGGCCTCAGCCACATGACCGACATTTATGCCCAAGGTCATCTGGAGTACAGGCAAAACCTGCTTTTCAGCCGCCTGACCGACCAGGAACGCGCCTATCTTCTGGATTACAGGGCGAAGAACGAGGACATCAAAGTAGCGTTCGAGTTTGATACCTACCCGGTGAGTTTCTATAATGACAAGGAAGCGGCGTGGCAGGGCATCGCTCTGGACGTGCTCCACGAGATCGGGGTTCTGACCGCTTTGCGCTTTGTCCCGGCCAACGCCCCAAAAGTTGAGTGGTCCCGCCTGCTGGAGATGCTGGAATCCGGTGAAGCCCAGATGACCGGGGAACTGCTGCGCACCTCGGAACGCGAAGGCCGTTTTCTCTGGACTGACGCACCCTATATGACCGACTACTTTGCCCTGATTTCCACCAGTGATTACAAAGATGTCACGGTAAATCAACTAAGCGGATTACGGGTAGGACTTATCACGGACACAGGCGCTTGTGAAATGTTCCGCCGCTGGTTCCCGGATCATGGCAACACCGTGGAATACGACGATGTCATTCAGGGTTACGATGCCCTGGAACGGGGCGAGATCGACCTGTTGATGAACACCTGCAACCAATTGGGCATGGTGACAAACTATCTTGAAAGGCCGGTATTCAAATCCAATCTGATTTTTCCGCAGCCCTCGCCCTCCTTATTCGGCTTGCATCGTGAGCAGATCGCCCTGCGCAACATCATCAGCAAAGCCCAGCTTCTGGTGGACACCGACGCCATTTCCGATCAGTGGCAACGCCGGGTATTCGATTACCGGGGAAAACTAGCCCGGGAACAGGTGCCGTATTTGATCGGTCTTTCCGTAATGATGGTTGTGATACTGGTTTTACTGGGAGGCATGCTGCAGCGCCACCGCCAGATTGGGCGCAGGCTGGAAGTCATTGTGCAGGAACGTACACGGGAACTCGCGGTGCAAACAACGGCCGCGCAGGAAGCCTCGCGCGCCAAAAGCGAGTTTCTTGCCAATATGAGCCATGAAATCCGTACCCCCATGAACGCCATTCTGGGGCTGACGCATCTGGCTTTGCAGACCCATTTGACCGAACAGCAGTTTGCCTATCTCAACCGCACGGACACCGCTGCCAAGAGCCTTCTGAGAATTATCAACGACATCCTGGATTTTTCCAAAATAGAAGCCGGCAAACTGGAAATGGAAGAAAGCGACTTCTATTTGGGCGACTTGACGCGTGTATCCATGGAAATGTTGGCTGACAAGGCCCAGCAGAAAGGTCTGGACTTTCTTCTTGACCTTCCTGCTGAAACCCCTGATCATCTTGTGGGTGATTCGGTGCGTCTTGGGCAGATATTGAACAACCTCATCAGCAACGCCATAAAATTCACGGCGCAAGGTCACGTTCTGGTCACTATCCGTACGGTGGAGCAAAGTGCTGAATCCGTTATGCTGCGTTTCACGGTCAAGGACAGCGGCATCGGTCTGAGCTCGGATCAGGTGAGCCATCTGTTCACCGCCTTCACTCAGGCCGATGCCTCCATCACGCGAAGATACGGCGGCACCGGCTTGGGATTGGCCATCTCCAAGCGGCTGGCGGAAATGATGGGCGGAGGAATCTGGTGTGACAGTGAACCCGGTCAGGGCAGCACCTTTGGATTTACCGCCCGTTTCAAAGTGGCCGACCAGACCTGTCGGCCCAGAGTCAGGAGCTGTGCGCAGACCGATGCGGCGGGTCTTGTCAAAAGTATAAGGGGCGCTAATATTCTGTTGGCTGAAGACAATGAAATCAACCAGTTGGTCGCTACCGAGATCCTCAAAAACGCCGGTTTTGAAGTCAGCATCGCGAATAATGGCCGCGAAGCCCTGGAAATGATCCAGAAAAAAACCTTCGATCTGGTGTTTATGGATATCCAGATGCCTGAGATGGACGGTTTGACCGCGACGCGGGAAATACGGAAAATTGACCGTCTCAAGGATATTCCCATTATCGCCATGACCGCCAACGCCATGAGCGGAGACAGGGAAGCAAGCCTTGAAGCCGGTATGAATGATCATGTGAGCAAACCGATTGATATCGCAAGCTGTTTCAAAACCATGCTCAAGTGGATAGCGCCGAAACACTGGCAATAGAGTTCCCCCATTACCCGAATTTTTGCAAAATAGAAAAGTCGAGACTACCATTATGAGCGACGAGCGTAACGCAGGACTGCCCAAAGGCTACGAACCGGAGCAGGTGGAGGCGCGCCGCCGCGCCGCCTGGGAAGCCGCGAACATATTCACCCCGAATCTGCAGGAGGATGCCGGAAACGGCGCTTTTTCCATCGTCATCCCCCCCCCGAACGTCACCGGGAATCTGCACATGGGGCACGCCCTGAACCTCACCCTGCAGGACATCATCTGCCGCCGCCAGCGTCAACTCGGCAAACAGGTGCTTTGGGTTCCGGGCGAGGACCACGCCGGTATAGCCACCCAGAATGTCGTGGAGCGCCGTTTGAAAGAGGAAGGACTTACGCGCCGCGATCTCGGGCGCGAGGCCTTCATTGAGCGCGTCTGGAAATGGAAAGGGGAATACGGCGACAATATCC
The DNA here is from genome assembly GCA_031260965.1 of Desulfovibrio sp. GTDB lineage: Bacteria > Desulfobacterota > Desulfovibrionia > Desulfovibrionales > Desulfovibrionaceae > Frigididesulfovibrio. Next base: position 14,310 of record JAISKK010000137.1, read on the forward strand.
GCCGCCAGATCAAGGCCATGGGCGCGTCCGTGGACTGGTCACGGGAACGCTTCACTCTGGACGAGGGCCTGTCCCGCGCCGTGCGCCGGGTCTTTGTCCAACTGTATAATGAAGGTCTGATCTACAAGGGTCTCTACATCGTCAACTGGTGCTGCCGCTGCCACACCGCTCTGGCCGACGACGAGGTGGACTACACAGCCCGGAAAACCGGGCTCTGGCTCATCCGCTATCCCCTGGAAGACGGTTCCGGCTTTCTGACCGTTGCCACCACCCGGCCGGAAACCATGCTCGGCGACACGGCCCTGGCCGTACACCCCGATGACGAGCGCTATAAGGCACTGATCGGCAAAAAAGCGCGTCTGCCCCTTGTGAACCGCCTTTTGCCCATCATCGCCGACCCCTATGTGGACCGCGAATTCGGCACCGGAGCGCTCAAGGTCACCCCGGCCCACGACCATAATGACTGGCGGCTGGGCCAAAAACATAATCTCGAATTCATAAGCGTCATAGACGAAGACGGCAAAATCGGCTCTCAGGGCGGCGTCTATGCCGGACTGTCCCTGGAGGCCGCACGCTCGCGCATTGAGGCCGATCTGGCGGAGCTTGGTCTGCTGGAGGAAAAACGCCCCTATGAAAACAATGTCGGCCGCTGTTACCGCTGTTCCTCAGTCATTGAACCGCTGATGTCCGTGCAATGGTTTGTGGCCGTCAAAAGCCTGGCGGCGAAAGCCAGAGAGGCCATGCCGGATCAGACCCGCATCTTCCCCTCCTCCTGGCTCAAGACCTATTACAACTGGCTGGATAATATCCGCGACTGGTGCATAAGCCGGCAGATCTGGTGGGGACACCGCATCCCGGCCTGGACCTGCGCGGACTGCGGCGAACTTGTGGTCCGGGAGGAATCTCCAGAGGCCTGTCCGAAGTGCGGAGGGTCCGCCCTGACCCGGGACCCGGATGTTCTGGACACCTGGTTTTCTTCCGCCCTCTGGCCTTTCTCCACCCTGGGCTGGCCGGACGAGACACCTGAGCTGGCCCGCTTTTATCCCACTTCGGTTCTGGTCACCGGCTTTGACATCCTCTTTTTCTGGGTGGCGCGCATGATGATGATGGGGTTGCATTTCATGGATGAAGTCCCTTTCCGTCACTGTTATATCCACGCCCTGGTGCGCGACGCCCAGGGCAAGAAAATGTCCAAGTCCACCGGCAACGTCATCGATCCCCTGGTGATGATCGACAAATACGGCACGGATTCCCTGCGCTTCACCCTGGCCGCCTTTGCCGCCATGGGCCGGGATATCCGCCTCTCTGAAGAGCGCATTGAGGGCTACCGCCATTTCATGAACAAAATCTGGAACGCCGCCCGCTTCGCCCTCATGCACCTGGACACTGTCCCCGCCCCTCTCCCGGAAAAGGTCACGGGGCTGCACCACCGCTGGATACTCTACCGTCTGGAAGAACTCAAAAAATTACAGTCGCAGGCCCTGGACGAGTACCGCTTCAATGACGCCGCCGGCGCGCTGTATAAATTCATCTGGAATGAGTTTTGCGACTGGTATCTGGAACTGATCAAAAACGACATGTGGGCGGATGAAAAACCCGCAAACGCTCCGGGCGAAGCTGTATCAGGTTCTCCGGCCCAGAGCAAAGCCCTGGCGCAATCCGTGCTTTACACAGTGCTGCGCGAAAGTCTTATCCTGCTTCATCCCTTCATCCCCTTCATCAGCTCGGAGATCTGGGACGCCATGCCCGGACGCGAACAGGAAAACGATCTGGCCCTCAGCCTTTTCCCGCCCCGGCGCGCGGTTTCAGACCTGGCCGAAGACGCCGGGAATATGGAGACCGTACAGGGAGTGATCAGCGCCGTGCGCACCATCCGGGCCGAGTTAAACATCTCGCCCGCCCTCAGGCTTTCCGTCCTCATCCGGCCTGTGGACCCCAAAACCCAGGCTTTGCTGGAGGAGCGCGGTCGGGACATCATCAGTCTGGCCAGACTCGAGCGTCTGGATCTGGATCCCGAAGCTCAGGCCCCGGCCGCCTCGGCCTCGGCCGTTGTCCAGGGCAACGAGATAATTGTCTCCCTCAAGGGGGCAGTGGATTTTGCGGCTGAAAATGCCCGGCTGGACAAAGAAATGGCCAAGCTGGAAAAGGAATACACGGGGCTGGTCGCCAAACTGTCCAATCCCTCCTACCTGGAAAAAGGCAGGCCCGAAATTGTGGAACGGGATAAAACCCGCCGCCTGGAACTGGATGACGCCCGCGTCAAACTTCAAGCCCTCAAAGAAAAATTCGCCGCCGCCGGAGCGCAGTAAAAGTAAAATGCGGGTTCTTCCGGAAAAAATCCAGGCGGCTGGATTCGCTTGTTATATATTGAAACAGATATCGATTTACGGAGAATCCCGATGCCCATAAATATCCCGGCGGATCTGCCCGCCCGTTCCAAACTGGAAGAGGAAAACATCTTTATCATGTCCGAGGACAGGGCAAGTGTGCAGGACATTCGCCCCCTGCGCATCGCCCTGGTTAACCTCATGCCCGCCAAGGTCGCCACGGAGATTCAACTCCTGCGTCTGCTGGGAAATTCGCCTGTACAGGTGGACATCACCCTGATCATGGCCGAGCGGCATACGACCAGACACACTCCCATAGAACACCTGGAGCGTTTTTACACGGTCTTCTCCGATGTGCGGGACAAGAAGTTCGATGGGATGATCATCACTGGCGCGCCCGTGGAAAAGCTGCCCTTTGAAGAAGTCGATTACTGGGACGAGCTTACGCAAATCATGGATTTTTCGCGCAGCAATGTCTTCTCCACCCTCTATCTGTGCTGGGGAGCCCAGGCCGGCCTCTACCATCATTTCGGCATAGACAAGCGTGATCTGCCGGAGAAAATGTTCGGCGTCTTTCCGCACGAAGTTCTGACCCCTCTGCACCCGATTTTTAGGGGTTTTGACGATGTCTTTCTTATGCCCCATTCCCGGCATGCGGAAAATACGCGCGCGGATATAGAAAAGTGCCCGGATCTGGAAATCCTGGCGGATTCCGGCCTGGCGGGACCTTGTATTTTGAAGGACAAAAAAAGCAGGCAGATGTTCGTTATGGGACACATGGAATATGACGCCGACACCCTGGCCGTGGAATATTTCCGGGACCTGGACAAGGGTTTGCCCATCAAGATTCCGGCCAACTACTTTCCCGGCGACGATCCGGGCCGCGTCCCTCTCTCGACCTGGCGCGCCCACGGTCACCTTTTCTTTTCCAATTGGTTAAATTTCTATGTATACCAGGATACGCCCTATGACCTTGAGGCCATAGGCGCATAAGAACACACTCAGGAAGGAGTTTTGGCATGGGCATTCCGGTAATCGTCATGGGCGCGGCGGGCCGCATGGGCGACACAGTCGCCCGGCTGGTCCGGGAAGCGCCGGATCTCAGTCTGGCCGGGGTGGCGGAGCGGCCTGAATTTCTGGACAAGATCAAAGGTTATGCCTGCCCGCGCGATACCGAGGTCCGCAATCTGCTGCGCCAAATCAAGGACGCGGTCATTGTCGACTTCACGGCCCCGGCCGCCTCTCTGCAGACGGCGCGGGCCGCTGCGGAAAAGGGTGTGCCCCAGGTAATCGGCACGACGGGATTTTCCCCGGAAGAAAAAGCCGAACTTGAGGATCTGGCCCGCCAAACCACGATCTTCCATTCCCCGAACATGAGTGTGGGGGTCAACGCCCTGTTCAAGGTTTTGCCGCTTCTGGCCCGCGCTTTGGGCGAGGGTTACGATATGGAGATCTGCGAGCTGCACCACAACAAAAAAAAGGACGCCCCCAGCGGCACGGCCCTGCGCATGGCCGAATGTCTGGCTGCGGCCCGGGACTGGAAGCTGTCCGAAACGATCCGCTGTTCGCGCGAGGGTCTGGTCGGAGAACGCCCGCAAAAGGAGATAGGTGTGCAGACTTTGCGCGGCGGCGATGTAGTCGGAGTGCACAACGTCTATTTTCTGGGCATGGGTGAGCGCATTGAAGTTACGCATCAGGCGCATTCGCGCGACAATTTCGCCGCCGGCGCGCTTTTCGCCGTCCGGCGCGTCCGGGATCTCAAACCGGGTAAATTATACAGCATGGGCGATATTCTGGAATGATAGCCGCCCTTATTCAGAGCAACCCGCGCACCGGCGACATCGCCGGCAACATGGAATCCCTGGTCCTGGCGGCAGAGCGCGCGGCGGCCCACGCCGATTTCTGCATGGCGCCGGAGATGGCCCTGTGCGGGCATAATGCCGGGGATATCCTTTTGCGCAACGGTTTCGCTGACGCCTGCCGCGCCGTACTCAATGAAGCAGCCCTGCGTCTGGCGCGGAGCAAGGCCCCTCCGCTGCTGCTGGGAGCGCCGGTGGCCAATCCTGTGCCCATGGGCAAAAGCCTGCAAAGCGGCGCTGTCCTGTTGCACCAGGGACAGGTGCGGGTAATAGGACGCAAAATTCTTTTGCCTTCGGGCGGAATCCACGGCGAAGCCGGCTACTTTGAGCCTGGCGTTGCCTGCGGAGTTTTGCCGCTCAAGGGCTGGCGTTTTGGCGTAACCCTCGGCGAAGACGCCTGGAACGGAGAAAGCGCGCGTATCGGCCGCCGCCTTTTCAGCCGGGATCCCCTGGGGGATTTTTTTTCCGCAGGGGGGGCGGATTGTCTGATCAATCTCTGCGCCAGACCCTATGAACAGGGTTGCATCGCCCCGCACGAGCAGATGTTGGCCCGGCTGGCCGAGCATCACCGGGTCCCGGTACTTGCGGTCAACATGGTCGGAGGCGGCGATTCCCTCGTCTATTACGGCCAGAGTCTGGCCCTGGACGGGATGGGCAGGGTATGGGCCAGAGCAAAGGCCTTTGCGGAGGATCTGCTGATTGTGGATTTGTCCGGTAAACAGCAGACCCAGCGCCTTAGTCTTGGCGGCGAACTCAGCCCCTGTCCGCAAGTTCGGGAAGAGGAAGCCGCCCCGGAAGAGGAACTCTGGCAGGCCATAGTTCTGGGGCTTAAGGATTTTGTCCATAAATGCGGTTTCACATCGGTGCTTCTGGGGCTTTCGGGAGGGGCGGATTCCTCGCTTCTGGCGGCTCTGGCCGCCGACGCCTTCGGCCCGGAAAAGGTTATCGCCCTTTTCATGCCCGCTCCCCTGTCCAATCCGGGCTGCGCGGACGACGCCCTGAATCTGGCCAAAAACCTGGGTCTGTGCCTCCATGTTCTGCCCATAGCCCCGCTCCTGGATTCCTTTGCCGATCTTTGCGCGGGGGATTTAGCGGACGGCCTTTGCGGGGCGGCAGGAGACAAGATCCAGGCCCGTGTCCGCGCCGGTCTGCTTTTGACTTATGCGGACCGTTTCACGGCCATGCCTCTTTGCGCCGTAAACAAATCCGAGGCCGCCGTCGGGGCTGTCGCCCTGTATGGAGATCTGTGCGGAGGCATATCCCCGATCGGGGATCTTTACAAAAAACAGGTTTATGCCCTCTGCCGGCACTATAACCACAAACATCCCGGCGCGATCCCGGAGAGTGTCATGCATAAGACGCCTTCCCTTGAGTTCGCGTCCGGCCGTGAGAACCTCGGCCTTCTTCCCTCCGGCCCGGTTCTGGATTCTCTGCTCAAAGATATTCTGGAAGGGCGGGAAAACCTGGAGGATCTCAAGCTCAAGGGGCATGACCCGGAGGTGGTGCAGAGAATAAGCTCATTGGTGCACAAGGCGGAATTCAAACGTCGTCAGGCTCCGCCTGTCTTGCACCTGTCGGCCGGCGGCTTCGGCGGCGGCATGCGCATCCCTATCGCTTCCGTCTGAAAATACGCAGGGACCTATAAAAATTCGCCCGGCATTTTAATAGACTAATCCGGACAAAAAGTTTATTATTTTTCCAGCCGCCGGGTCTTACGGAAAATTTACTGTTTAAGCTTGGGGAAAAATTTTAAATTAACCGTTCTAAAGGCGTATAGAGGTGCTTATGTTGCGTTTTGGTGAAACCATCCATAGTCTGCTCCCGCAGGACATTCCCTGGTATCTGCCGGATCACGCCATATTTTTCGGCGTTTTTTACGCCGTGCTCACGGCAATAGGGATTGGACTCGCCTATGTGGTCATAAAATCCCTGCGCGACGCTTGTCCCTGCTGCCGCAAGCCGCACTGAGGCATCCGCCTTCTGCGCGCCGCCGGGATTGCCGGATTGCCCTTGACTTTTGCCGAACTTGTTTTAATATTTAACGTATGCGCTAGGGGAAAGCTTTTTCTCCTGCCTGTATTTTTTTCAAAAGGTGGTGAGTCCCTTGCCCGGAGTTTATCTTAACGAAGACGACTACAGTTTTGACATCGCTCTGCGTCGTTTCAAAAAACAGGTGGAGAAAGCAGGCATTCTTTCGGAAATGAAAAAACGCCAGCATTATGAAAAGCCGAGTGTTATGCGCAAAAAGAAGAAAGCCGCCGCCCGTAAACGCCTTATAAAGAAAATCAGAAAACTGAACGTCGGCTGATGCCCTTGCACCCCGCTTAGGCAGGTCGCTCCCAATTGAGTGAACCGGGGAAAATTATTTCCCCGGCGGGGGGGGGCAATCCCCGCTTTGTCATCAGGCGGCATTTTAGCCGCCTTTCAGCCATGGAGCGCGCATGGGCCTTCTGGACAAGCTGGATCAGGACTACATCGTCGCTTACAAGGGCAAAGACGTTGTGCGTGTTTCTGTATTACGCCTGCTGAAAACGGCCTGCAAAAATTTTCAGGTTGAACATATGCGGCCGCCGACGGACGAGGATGTTGTGGACCTGATCCGCCGTCAGTGCAAACAGCGCCGTGATTCCATGGAACAGTTTCAGGCCGCCGGCCGCCCTGAACTTGTGGAAAAGGAAGGCGCGGAACTGGAAGTTCTCAAGGTCTATCTGCCTTCCCCGCTTGAGGGCGATGAACTCGCCCGGGCCGTTGCGGCTGCGATAGCCGCTGCCGGGGCCAAAGGCGTCAAGGATATGGGCCTGGTCATGCAGTATTTAAACAGCGAATATAAAGGGCGCATAGACGGCAAGGAAGCTGCCGCCGCAGTGCGCCAGACCCTGCAAAAACTCGGCTGATCCACAGCCTTTACCGCACTATGGACACGCGCGCCCTACATGCCCTTGAACTGGGAAAGGTTCTTGCGTATCTTGCCGGTTTTGCCCTTTCCGAACCCGGTCGCCGCGCCTGCCTCGCCTTGCGTCCTTTGCGCGCGCCTGATCCCGTAGTTCTGCTGGCCGGATTGCGGGGCGCGGCACAAGTCTTTGAGCAGGGACGACTTTCCCTTTTGCGCGGGACAGTTCGCCTTGTCCCCTTTGCCGACATGGAGCCTTTTCTGAATTTTGCTGCCTCCCCCCGCGCCATGCCGGATATTGACGATCTTTTTGCCCTGCGTGAGCTTCTTGCCCAAGGCAAAGAGCTAATCGCAGCCCTGCGGGAAGATCCGGCCGCCGGAGAAAACTGGCCGCTCTGGCTTGAGCGTTGCGCCGCTATCTCCTGGCCCGCCAGATGTTCCTCGGCCCTGTCCCGCTGTCTCGGCGACGATGGGCAGATTCGGGACGAGGCCTCGCCGGAATTATCTCTGGTGCGCGGCGATCTGCGTTCCCTGCATCGGCAGTGTATAAAAAAGGTCAAGGAATATGCAGCCGAATATAATATTCTGCATTTTTTGCAGGATTCCTTCATGACCCTGTCCTCCGACCGCTATGTTCTGCCCCTTAAAAGCGACTTCAAAGGCCGTTTGCAGGGGATTATTCACGACTATTCCCAGACCGGCGAAACCTGTTATTTCGAGCCGCTTTTTCTGGTAGAGATAAACAACCGCCTGCAGAATTTGAAGCGCGAGGAAAGGGAGGAGGAGCGCAAAATTCTGGATTATCTGGGTGGTCTTGTCCGGGAAGATTTGCCCGGCATCCGCGCTCTTTATGAATTTCTTGTGGAAGTGGACCTGCTCCAGGCACGCGCGGCCCTGGCCGAATGCTATGGGGGCCGGATGGCCGAATTTGCGCCGGACCGGGGTCTTTATCTGCGCCAGGCCCGGCATCCGCTACTGGCCCTGGCCGCTTCCCCGGCGGCGCGCAAGGCGTTGCGGATATCGGAGCAGCGCGGGGAACAGAGATCCGGGCAAGATGGAGAAGAGGAATTTCCCCCCGAAGCGCCAGACCAGACGGTATTTCCTACGGACATTGAACTGCCCCCGGATCGCCGCGCCCTGATCATCAGCGGCGGCAACGCCGGCGGCAAGACAGTATGTCTGAAGAGCGTGGGATTGATCGCCCTGATGGGCCTCTGTTCCCTGCCCGTGCCTGTCGCCGCGGGGAGCGTCATGCCGCCCTGGGACGACATCCACTCCTTTATCGGTGACGAGCAGAGCCTTGAGGATCATGTTTCCACTTTTACAGCCCAGATTACGCATTTAAGCCGCATCTGGCCTGCCCTTTCCGGACGCAGTCTGGTGCTGCTGGATGAGTTCGGAGCGGGCACAGACCCTGCCCAGGGCGCGGCTCTGGCCCAGGCTCTGGTGGACGCCTTGCTGGAAAGCGGCGCGGCTCTGGTGGCGGCGACGCATTTTCCCGCCCTCAAAGCCTATGCCCTGACCACGGACGGGGTACGCGCGGCTTCCATGCTTTTTGATCCAAAGAGCAAAAAACCCCTGTTCCGTATCGCCTATGATCAGGTGGGCGCGAGCCGGGCCCTGGATGTGGCCAGGGAACACGGGCTGCCCGAGGCCATCCTGCGCCGGGCTGAACAGTATCTGCTGCTTGGGGGCGAAGATTCCACCGCTCTGGTGGATCGTTTGAACGCCCTGGAGGTGACCCGTTCCGGGGAGATCGAAGCCCTGCGCCAGGAGAGGACGGCTTATGCGGACAAGGAACGCAGGCTACGGGAAGATTTTGCCGCCGAGCGGGCCGGATTTTTTGACAGTCTGCGCGCCGAGGCCCAGACGGTGCTTAAGGACTGGAAGGCAATGCGGGTCAGCCACAAGCAGACTTTGAAGGAATTGTCGCGCTTGCGCGCGGCCGTTAAGGCAACGCCCGGGGAAGCGGAAAACGCCGGTCCCAAACCCAGGATCACCGATCTGAGCGTGCGCCAGAAGGTCCGTTACCTCCCCTTGAAACGCGCGGGCGTGATCCAGGCTCTGGATGAGCGCAAGCAGCGCGTGCAACTGGACTTAGGTGGAATCTCCCTGTGGACGGATGTGGCCGAACTGGAGCTTTTGGATGCGGGCGCGGAAAAGAACAGTCCAGGACCGGCCGGGGTCGGATTTTCCGCCGCGCCCGCGCCATTACGCCTTGATTTGCGCGGCGAGCGCGTGGATGTAGCTTTAAGTGCCCTGGAACGTTTTCTGGATCGCGCCCTGCTCAACGGCAGGGAGGGAATAGAGGTTATTCACGGACGCGGCACGGGCGTTTTGCGCCGGGAGGCGCATTCCTTCCTCAGGTCGTCTCCGCATGTACGCGCCTTCAAACTTGCCCCGGAAGATCAGGGCGGGGACGGCATGACCATAGTGGAGCTGAAGTGAACAAACTTAAGGGATCAGCCACGCGGGTCATAAAAGAGCGCCTGAATATCCTGGAACTGGTCAGGCGCTATGTTGACCTGCGCCGGGTCGGGAACCGCTGGGTCGCGCCCTGTCCCTTCCATCAGGAGACGAAACCGTCATTTTCCGTAAACGAAGAGGAAGGGTTCTTCTATTGCTTCGGCTGTCAGGCGGCAGGGGATATTTTTGATTTCCACAGCCGCATTAACGGCGTGGATTTCCGGGAAAGTCTGGAACAGCTTGCGGCGGAGGCCGGCGTAAGTCTTGATGAGGATCGCCCTGCTGCTCATGCCGGCGGGAATGAGGCGCGGCGGCTTGCGGGTGAAATGTATGAGGTCGCGGCGAAGCATTTTAGGCGCAATCTTTTTTCCCGGTCCGGGAACGAGGCCCGCGCGTATCTGGGCAAACGCCTGGTGTCTGAAGCGATCAGCGAAAAATTTTTTCTGGGCTGGAGTCTGCCGGAGTGGAAAGACTTGGGCAATGCCTTGCGCGGCGCTGGTTTTAGTCCGAAACAGGGGGCGGAAGCGGGCCTTTTGAAAGACAACGAGCGCGGCAGCGTCTATGATGTTTTCCGGGGCAGGATTATTTTCCCCGTAAAAAACATGTCCGGCAAGGTAATCGCCTTCGGCGGGCGCATCATTGACGACAGCGATGCGGCCAAGTACATCAACAGCGCGGATTCCCCCCTGTATAAGAAAGGGGATAACCTGTACGGTCTTTTTCAGGCGCGGCGCGGCATATCCGCCAAAAAGTCCGCCATCCTTACGGAAGGCTACATGGATGTGCTGACCCTGCACCAGTTCGGCTATGAAAACGCCTGCGCGGCTCTCGGCACGGCTCTGACCGTTGAGCAGCTTCGGCGGCTTTCCGGCTTGAGTTCGGACCTGGAATTTATTTTCGACGGCGATGCGCCGGGTCGCAAGGCCGCTCTGAACGCCTGCCGCATGGCCCTGGGCCGGGGATTGAACTGCAAGGTCATCATTCTCCCGGACGGTGAGGATATAGACAGTCTGCTGCACGGCCAGGGACGTGACGCTTTTGAGAAGCTGCGCGGCTATGCCCCGGAGGGTCTGGATTTTTGCATCCGCAGTCTGTCCCGTTCCGCCCCCAGGGAGGCCCTGGCCTGGGTAAAAAATTTTCTCGGGGCGGTTGAGCATCCGGAACTGGTCGCGGGCTATGCCTCGCGCCTTTGCCGGGGGCTGGACCTGGATGAAAGGGAATTGCGCAAAAATCTGCCTGCCGCTCAAAAGGAGGGCTTTACCGCCTCGGCCGGGAAGGGCGCGTCTTTGCTCAAATCTGGCCCCAGGGTTCTGGGAAAAGAGATTCTGGACCGGAGGATAATGAGTTTTGTAGCCCGTTTTCCGAAGCATCTGCCCGCCCTGCGCGAAGCCGGGGTCATGCTGCTGCTCTCCGGAGACTGGGCTTTGTCCATATGGGAAAAAACAGCGGACTGCGCTCCGGATTTTGACCCGGATGAAGTTTTACGCAGTCTGGACGATAAGGAAAAAGACTTTTGGCTGCGGCAAAGGCATATGGAAGCGCCGCCCAGCGAAACCGAGTTCACGGAACTTGCGGACATCCGCAAAAAAGCCGCCGCCTTTTGCCGGGAAAAGCAGGATAAGGCCTGTCGACAGGCCCTGCACCGGGAAGCGGACAAGAACGCCTATGACCCGGTTTTACTGGAAGCTCTGAACGAAGCCTTACTGCAAAAACGCAAGCTTGGGAGCAACAATGGGTAACATAAAAGACATTCAGCAGATAAAGGTTCTGATCGCCAAAGGCAAACAGGCCGGATTTCTCACCTTTGAGGAAGTAAACAAATCCCTCCCCTCCGAAGTCTCCTCCACCGAGAATATGGAGGAGATCATCAGCATGTTCGACCAGTTGGAAATAGCTTTGGTGGACTCCGAAAAAGACGGGAAAAAGCTGTCCGTCACGGCCGGCGATCTGGAAGACGAGCCCCAGGATGTGGGTCTGGAGTTGACGGAGGATGAAGAAAGCGCCGATTACTCCTCGCGCAGCACGGACCCGGTGCGCATGTATCTGCGGGAAATGGGGGCCGTGCCCTTGCTTGACCGGGACGGCGAAGTGCAAATCGCGAAGAAGATCGAAAATGGTGAACAGGATGTTCTCTATGCTTTGGTCGAGGTTCCGGTGGCCGTCGAGGAGCTTATCAATGTGGGCGAGGACTTGAAACACAACCGCATCAAGCTCAAGGACGTGGTCAAGACCATAGAGGAGGACGACCCGAGCGAGGACGAGATGAACCAGCGGCAGCGGGTCATCCTGCTGCTGGACGAAATCCGTCAAACCTTCAGCAAGAAGCGCAAAATCTACACGCGCCTGGACGAATGCTGTACCCTGGATCGGCGCGTGACCGCCCTGCAGAAGGATATAATCAGCTTCAAGGAAAAAATAGTTGATCGTTTGCGCGACATCAAGCTGGAAAAGACCCTCATAGACCGCATTATCGAGACGGTTGAGGACTATGTGCGCCAGATGCACAACTGTCAGCGGGATCTGGCGGCCTATATCCTGGTGACCGGCAAGAGCCAGACCGAGATCATGGAGATGTTCCGCGCTCTGGAGAGCAGGGAAATCACGCCCCAGTCGGCAGCCTCCGCCCTGGATCTGTCTCTGGACGAGCTTTTTTCCTTTAAGGAAATGATTACGGGCAAAATGGAAATTCTGGCCCGTTTGCAGGAGAAATGCTGCCACAACGTGACGGATCTGGAAGAAGTTCTCTGGCGCATCAAACGCGGCAATGCTGCTGCCATGCGGGCCAAGCAGGAGCTTATCCGCTCCAATCTGCGTCTGGTTGTGTCCATTGCCAAAAAATATACCAACCGGGGCTTGCAGTTCCTGGATCTCATTCAGGAGGGCAACATCGGTTTGATGAAAGCTGTGGACAAATTTGAATACCAGCGCGGCTACAAGTTTTCCACTTACGCCACCTGGTGGATACGCCAGGCCATTACCAGGGCGATTGCGGATCAGGCCCGCACCATCCGGATTCCCGTGCACATGATTGAGACGATCAACAAGCTGATCCGCACTTCCCGTTATCTGGTGCAGGAACTGGGGCGGGACCCGACCCCGGAGGAGATAGCCGATCGTATGGACTATCCTCTGGACAAGGTCAAGAAGGTGCTGAAGATAGCCAAAGAGCCGATTTCCCTGGAAACGCCCATCGGAGATGAGGAAGATTCCAGTCTCGGCGATTTCATTGAGGACAAAAAGGCCGTGGCCCCGGCTGAAGAAGTGGTGAATACCAAACTTTCGGAGCAGATCGGCGCGGCTTTGGCGGAATTGACCCCGAGGGAGGAACAGGTGTTGCGCAAACGCTTCGGCATCGGCGAGAAAAGCGATCATACCCTGGAAGAGGTGGGCAAGCTTTTCAATGTCACGCGTGAGCGTATCCGCCAGATAGAGGCCAAGGCCCTGCGCAAGCTCCGCCACCCCATACGCAGCGGGAATTTACGCCCCTATTATGAGAATTGAGCAGTCCCGCCCCTCGGTCCCGCCTGTCGCGCGGGCCGGGGAGTGTTGCGGAAAATATTTTCTCAGGCCAGACCACTTATGCAGCGCCGCAGGGAGGACACGCCTGATGAATGCACCATTTCCAAAGGAATAGCCCGCTCAGAGGCATGGGCGACCGCTTCCTGCC
>JAISKK010000111.1 GCA_031260965.1 Desulfovibrio sp.
TCCCACAAAGTCTCCCTATGTCTTAAAAGCATAGGGAGACTTTGTTTTTAGCCTATTTTTTCATCGACAGCGCGATCATGTTGGGGCATTTAGTGGGGCATAATATTACTTGGAGCATAAAGTATTTGTATTAAATTACCTTTGCGTCGGTGACGCACTCAGCCTCAACCAGCACTACAGCCAGTACACCACCCATTTGCGGGACAAGATTAACGCTACGCCCATAGCTAACAGACCATTAAGAGTTTCTTCCACGCTCGCGCGAACTACTTCGGACACATGCGCCCGAAGCTCCTTCTCATCAACAGTAAGAACGGTGACTTCCTTTTTCTCAGAGCTCCTGATGTTTCCATCTGTAGCCTTCCTTGTCGGTTATGGGTTTGATTGTGGTTAACCAAAACCTAACCAACTTGGTGGGCTACTTCAATTTTCAAATGTGCGAAAAATACTGTACGTTATCTAGCCCTGGCGGCGAGCTTTACCCGCCTAACTTTCATATTCGGCATGCCTGACCGCGTAAAGGGTACTGCGCTTGAGCGCCGCATATTCGGGATGGATTATCAGGTCTTCATAGTCGCGAGGGCGGGGAAAGGGAACCGTGATGTCCTGCCGGATTCTGCCGGGTCGGGGAGTCATGATTATTATTCTGTCCGCCAGAAATATGGCTTCATCCACGTCATGCGTTACAAAAAGAACGGTTGCCCGGGTCTGCATCCAGATAGAGACGAGCAGTTCCTGCATGGAGAGCCGCGTTTGCGCGTCAAGAGCGCCGAAGGGCTCATCCATGAGCAGAATGGACGGCTCGGTAATCCAGGCTCTGGCAAGGGCCACGCGTTGCCGCATACCACCGGAAAGTTCATAGGGGGCATGGTGTTCAAAGCCTGTCAGTCCTGTCAGGGCAATAAAATGCATGGCGGCAGCAAGCGTTTGGGCGCGCGGCTTGCCGGCAAAATCCGGCCCCAGGGTTATATTGTCTATAACCTTGCGCCAGGGCAAGAGATTGGCTTCCTGAAAAACAACGCCGCGATCCGGCCCCGGTCCCGTAACTTCTTTGTCCCCCACGAGAATGCGTCCCGATGAGGGATGTTCAAAACCGGCCGCCATGTTCAGCAAGGTGGATTTTCCGCATCCGGAAGGCCCAAGCAGACATACAAAGCTGCCCTCTTGAATTTCCAGGGAAAACTCGGCAATGGCTTCGGTCTTTCCCCGCTTGCGGTTTCCCGGATAGTGATGCGTCACATTATCGAAGATGATGCTGGCTTTTGATTTTTCTCCGGAAAACGCCATGCCTAGTCCTTGCCCGCCCAGGGAACAGCGAATTTTTGCAGAATCACGATACACAGATCAAGCAAATATCCGGTCAGCCCCAGAAAAATGATGCCCAGCATCACAACATCCGTGCGCATATATGAGCTTGCGTTCATGACCATCCAGCCGAGACCGGATTCAGCGGCAACCATTTCCGAGGCTATCAGGGTTGTCCAGCCAACTCCGATGGCCAGTCTGATACTGGTGAAAACTTCAGGCAACGCGCCGGGAAGGATAATAAAACGTAAAAGTTGCCAGTGTGTTGCTCCAAGCGCCTCCCCAAGGCGCAGTTTACCCTGGCCTACCCCGCGCACTGCGGCCGCGCAGCCTACCACTACGGTAAACAGGGTGGAGAAAAAAATAAGAAAAATTTTGGAAGCCTCCCCGATGCCGAGCCAGAGTATTACAAGCGGGATGAGGGCGAGTTTGGGCAGAGGGCGAAAGAACTGCACAAAGGGATCCAATAGGGCGGATAACACCGGAAATATGCCCATGCTCAAACCGAGGGGAACCCCGGCGGCTATGGCTGCGGCAAAGGCTATAAGCGCGCGGCCGACGCTGCTGGCCACATGCATCCACAAGGGCATCTGCCTGTACCCGTCTTGCAGCATATCCCGAGCGGAGCCCCAGACTTCTTCCGGCGGAGGCAATACCAGCGGACTGACCCATTCAAAGCGTCCGCTGGCATGCCACAAGATGATCAGGCCGATGACTGAGGCCACGCTGATTGCGACTCGGCTTTGTATAGTCAAAGGGGCCGGGAACTCCTTCATTTAGCGGCGGCCTTTTCCAGGAAGCTGGTATTGATGCCGGGAGCAAAGGACGGGGGAAGGCTGTTTTTCTGCAATTCGCCAAGTTCAACGAGGAATTGCGCGGTTGCGGCCAGACCTTTGGCGATATTGGAGTCGGCAGTATTTTTCCCGTTACCCAGAAGGCTGACCTGAAGCTGTTCCTTGAGAGAAGGAAAAGCGAGTCCTGCCAGGGTCTGCTTGGCGGCTTCCGCATCCTGCCCGAGCTCTTTGGCTATAATGGCCGCGGAACCGTCCGGGTCAGCCTTATAGCGTTTGACCGTATCTTCAAAGACGCTTAAAAAACTTACAACCAAATCCGGATGCTCGGTGGCGAATTTTTTTGAAACCACATAGGCATTGAAGATATAATAGCCCTTGTCCTGCAACTGACCTGTGCGCAGCAGCTCATGTCCGTCTTCGGCGACCATCTGGTTCCAGAAAGGTCCCCATACATAGGCGGCCTGTACATCTCCCCTTTTCCATGCGGCCAGTTGTTCCGCCGGCTTCAGGTTGACCTGTTTCACTTTGGAGGAGTCCACACCATAGACTTTAAAGACGGCCTGCAGGGCATAATGCGCGGTGGAACCGGCGGGATAGGCCACTGCATGCCCCTCAAGGTCTTTGATGGACGCTATGGACTTGCGCGCCACCAGACGTTCGCTGCCGTCAATGACTCCGGAAACGGCGATTACTTCCAGAGGAACTTTTTTGACCAGAGCGGAAGTTACCGGGGTGGAACCGCAACGGGCGATGTCGATTTCTCCGGCAGCCAGGGCCTGAAGGGCGGAAGGACCGCTGGCAAAGTTGATCCACTTGACCGGAGTACCGAAAGCCTTGTCAAAGGACTTGTCAACCTTGCCCAATATCCAGGGGCGGGGACCGTTCAGATAGGCAAAACGCACTTCTTTGGGTTTTTCTGGCGAGGCTGCCAGCGCCTGCTGGGGGGTGAAGGCGGAAAAGATTGTCACAAGCGCTGAAAGAATGGCCGGGACTAGTGATTTCATGGCATACTCCAAGCTGGATAAAGGTAACACATACAAGCAAGATTACTTTGTATGCATGGTTTTTATAATTTCAGCTTTTATATTGGGCTAATACTAATTCAGCATAAAAATATACGGAGCAGGCATATAAAAATCTGTAAACACGGGAAAATTATCTGCTTTTGGACTTTCCGCTGATCAGCTCCGGGACAAGCTTGCGTACCAGGGTACGCTTAAAGCTCTTTTCGATATAAAGGCCGGCGGCGTCCGCGTGGGCAGGCAGATATTTTTGCGCGAGCGCCAGCAGGGCGCGATTTTTTTCTTCTTTGTCCTCAACCGGGAAAACGCGGCCGAAGACCAGAGCGCTCGTGTAGTATGTGGAAAAACCGTTGTTGAACACCGGTTCCACATCGTCCACAGCGCTGAAACAGACGCGGTTGTTCAGGCGCAGAATGTCCAGCTTGCGTCCTTCGGCGGCGCAGTGGAAATAGAGGGCTTCGTCCAGCAGGACAAAGGACAGGGGCAGGGCATAGGGCCAGGAACTGCCGTCATCCATAGCCAGGACGCCATAAGCTGCCCTGTGCAGCAGATCCAGAGCATCCGCGCGGGAAAGCTCTCTGTCTTTGCGGCGCACGGGCCAGACGGCAGGTGCAAGGGAGCGTTTTTTCGCCACGGCATGCATGATATCCGCGAAAACCGCATCGATGTTCTTTTGCGTTGTGTCAATGATTTGCGCGTCAGGCGCGGGTTGCAGGGGGGCTATGGCCCGGCAGCTGTCCTGCCGGTCGCGCCGGTTTATGCTTTCTTCAAGTTCCGCAAGGTCGGCTTTATGACCTGCCGCCAGCAATTGTTCATAGCGGCGTTGCGCCCGCACTTTTGGCGAGGCTTCCAGGTAAATTTTGCACAAAGCGCCGGGAAAGATAACCGTGCCCATATCCCGACCTTCGGCGACCAGGGGGTATTGTTTCCCAAGTTTTTGCTGCTCGTTTTTCAGAAATTCGCGCACCCTGGCGTCGCTAGCGATTTTCGCTGCCGCCAGAGCGACCTTTTCCGAACGGATCTCCTCGCCTATGGGGGACTTGCCGCAAAAAAGGGAAACCGTGCCGTCCTCGTCCTCAAGGCTGAAAGAACAGGCGGCGTAAGCCCGTTCCAGCTTCGCGTCATCGGGGGCGTTTTTTTCCGGATCGAAGCCCTGCTCAAGAAGACGCAGGGCCAGGGAGCGGAACATGGCGCCCGTGTCCAGGCGGGCGATGCCGAGCGCTCTGGCGACGCGCTCGGCCAAAGTGCTTTTGCCGGCTCCGGCCGGGCCGTCAATGGTCACGATCATGGTCTTTATGGCGTCAGGCATGGAGAATTTCCTTTAACATCCGGATAAACTCCCGGTTTTCTTCGGGCGCGCCGATGCTGACGCGCAGATGGTCCATAAGCCCATAGCTTTTCAGCGCCCGGATAATCAGACCGCGCGCAAGCAGTCCTTCAAATATCTCCTGGGCTTGCGGGCCTGAACCCTCCGGGGGCCTGAACATGATGAAGTTGGCCTGGGAAGGGTAAACCAGACAACCCAGGGCGGAGAGTTCCGCTGACAGATAGATGCGGCCTTCGGCAACCGTTTGCAGGGTCGCTTCATAAAAATCGTTGTCGGCGAGGGCGGCCAGTCCGGCCGCCTCGGCCAGGTTGTTTATGGAAAAAGGCATGTGCGCCGCGCGCAGGGCATCGGCCAGACCCTCCGGCACAATGCCGTAGCCGAGGCGCAGACCGGCCAGGCCGAAGGCCTTGGAAAAGGTGCGCAAAATAACGAGGTTGTCGAATTGTGCAAACCGCGGCAGCAGGGAATGGGCGGAAGGGTCGGCGCAAAAGTCGATATAGGCCTCGTCCAGGACGAGAATACAGCCGGAGGGAAGATTGCGGGCCAGAGCGGCCGTTTCTTCCCAGGGGGCGCAATAACCGGAAGGATTATCCGGAGTGGTAAGAAAAACTATGGCGGTGTTTTCGTCAACTGCCGCCAACAGTCCGGCATAGTCAAAGGAAAAATCGCCATGCAGGGGGACGGCGCGAAATTCCAGGCCGCAGAGTTTGCTGGCGATGCGGTACATGCTGAAGGAAGGATTGCTCGCCACGACATTGTGCCGGCCGGGGCTTGGGCAAACGCGCAGGAGAAGGTCGATTATCTCATCGGAGCCGTTGCCGGGCACAATACAGCCCGCGGGCAGGGCAAGGCGTTTGGCCAGGGCCGCGCAAAGATCCGGGGCGCAGCCGCGGGCATAACGGAAAACCAGGGGGGCAGCTCTGTTTATGGCGGCGAGAGCCAGGGGAGAGACGCCCAGGGGGTTTTCGTTGCTGGCCATTTTTATGACTCTGTCCAAAGCGAAACGGCTGCGGATCTCGTCGATGGAGAGTCCGGGGCTGTACGATTCAAAGTCCAGAATTTCCGGACGTATAGTATAAGGCTTTGTTTTCATGATTTGTTTTCCTGCTCCGCCGCAGGGTTGGGGGCTTGTTCGTCCGTGAGGCTGAATGAGACGGGCAGACCATCGCGTAATCTGTCCACGCCGTCCGTCACCACCACGTCTCCGGCTTTTAAGCCCTCTTCAACCACAGTTTGCGCGCCTTCGGAATAACCGCAGCGAATTGTGCGCAGTTTGGCCTTGCCCTCTTCCACGGCATAGACAAAAAAGCCCTCATTATTGCGCTGCACGGCGGAGGAAGGAATGATCAGCGCATCGCGCAGGGTTTTTACAAGCAGACGGGTGTTGACGAACTGGTTGGGGAAAAGCCGGCCTTCCTGGTTGGCGAAGACGGCCTTGGCCTTGACCGTGCCGGTGGAGGTGTCGATTTGGTTGTCTATGGTCAGCAGGGTTCCGCTTTCAATCAGGGCGCTATTGTCCTGTCCCCGGGCTTCGACCCGCAGGGGATCGTCCGCGCGCAAGGCTTGCAGGACTTCTCCGATCTGGCTTTCCACCAGGGTGAAGATGACGTTCATGGGTTGAATCTGGGTGATGACCACTATGCCCGCGCTGTCCGAGGCGCGGATCATGTTGCCGGGGTCCACTTTGCGTAAACCGACCCGCCCGGATATGGGGGCAGTGATGCGGCAGTAGGTCAACATGAGTTCAGCTTCGGCCACGGCAGCCCGGTCGGAGATGACTGCGCCTTTTTGGCGTCCTACCTCGCCTTCCTGGGCCTCCAGCTGCTGCTCGGATACGGAGTGTTCCCGGATCAGCCTGCGGTAGCGTTCAAGCTCAAGCAGAGCCTGCTTGAGCAGGGCTTCGGCAGTGGTCAGCGCCCCCCGCGCCTGTTCGAGTTGTACCTTGTAGGGCCGGGGGTCAATTTCCGCCAGCAGTTCCCCCTCCCGAATCAGTTGTCCTTCAACAAAATGCAGGGCCATAAGTTCGCCGTCCACCCGGCTTTTAACGGTAACCGTATTGGGCGGCACAACCGTTCCGATGGCCTGGAAATAGACATTTAGAGAGCCGATACGCGCTGTAGCAGCGCCCACGGCTCTGGGCTTGGGGGCTTCCCTGCCGTCTTTTCCGCCTTGCAGATGTCTGTAGCCGAAGACAGAGGCGACGAGGACCAGAAGGATCAGCGTAAAACGCAGATATTTGTTGCCGGCGAGATTTGTGCGCATGGGCTCAAATGGGTTTGCGGACCTGTTGAAAATTATTGCTGAATAATGCCCGCCTTCGCCTGCGCGAATCTATACTTGCGCGGCCAGACGTCCGTCTGCCCCACGGGCGCGGGTGTCTTTTTTGGGCCTGAAATCCTCGCGTTTGATGTCTGATCCGAAGGCGAGAAGCACGGGGCTGGCCACAAAAATGGAAGAGGCCGTGCCCACGAAAACGCCTATGAAAACCGCCAGGGCAAAATCAAAAATAGCGCCGCCTCCGAAAATAAGCAGGGAGAGGACGGCTATCAGGGTAGTGCCGGAGGTCAGCACCGTGCGCGATATGGTCTGGTTGATGCTGTTGTTGATGATCTTCTCCAGGGGCGAGACGATATCGTTGAGCAGGTTTTCCCGGATACGGTCATAAATGATGATGGTGTCGTTTAGAGAATAACCCACGACAGTCAAAAACGCGGCAATGGTGGTGAGATCAAACTCCCGGTCCATAATTGAATAAAGGCCGACGGTAATCAAGAGATCGTGCAGGATAGAGATAATGGCCCCCAGGGCGAAGACCAGTTTGAATTTCCAGCACAGGACCAGGGTGATGATCACGGCCAGACTGACCAGAATGGCCTTGTTGAAGCCCATGTAGCCCAGCCCGAACATGGTTCCGCCCAGGACACAGGTTATGATGCCGGCGGTAAACCAGCGATGTTCGAAGCGCCCGGAGACATAGATGGAAATAAGCAGGATGGCGTAGTACATAGCCTCTATGGCTTGGGAGCGCAAGTCCGCCCCGACCTTGGGACCGACCATTTCCATACGCTGGATCTCGTATTTCGCCCCTCCCAGTTTGGCGTCCAGATTGTCGGACACCAGTTTGTGCATGCCCCCGGCGTTTTCCGGCATTGTGGAGATGCGCAGCAGATAGCTTTTTCCTTCTGCGTCAAACTGCTGGACCACCAGACCGGGCAGATCGCTCTCTTCCAGGGATTTTTTCAGGTCTTCATCGGAGATGGCGTTTTCAAAGCGGATCTGCGCGGTTGTTCCGCCGGAAAAGTCGATGCCGTAGCGCGGTCCGCCTTTCAGGATAAGCGCGCCCATTCCGACCAGGATCAGGATAGCGGATACGGCATAGGAAATTTTGCGGATGCCGATAAAGTTGATATTGAGATTATCAGGTACAAAATGGAGGCCCATGGCTATTCCCGCCTTGACGGCTTTAAGAGGCGCATCCGCCGTTGCGCCTTGAGCGGCCGGCGGACCCTTATTTAAATGCTCGGCCTGCGGCCGCTTTTGCCGATCCAGATGTCAAAAATAATGTGCGAAACGAAAATGGCCGTGAACATGGAGGCCAAAATGCCGATGGTCAGGGTGACGGCAAAGCCGCGCACCGGCCCGGTGCCGAACTGATAGAGGATCACGGCGGCCAGGATGGTGGTCAGGTTGGAGTCCGTGATGGCCAGCATAGCCCGGGAAAAACCGGCCTCAATAGCGGCCGCCGGGGTCAGACCCCGGCCCAGTTCCTCGCGGATGCGCTCAAAAATAAGCACATTGGCGTCAACGGCCATGCCCAGGGTCAGGACAATGCCGGCAATGCCGGGCATGGTCAGGGTGGCCCCGAAGATGGCCATACCGGAGAGAATGAGAAGAATGTCCAGAAAGAGCATGAGACTGGCTATGATTCCGGACAGGCTGTAATACAGGGTCATAAAGACGATAATGGCGATGCCGCCGACCAGGGCCGCCGTTATGCCCATATGAATGGATTCCTGACCCAGGGAGGGGCCGACGGTGCGCTGTTCAAGCACCAGAACCGGCGCGGGCAGGGCTCCGGCGCGCAGGACAACGGCCAGGTCATTGGCGGCGGCCGGGGTGAAATTCCCGGTGATGGTGGCCTTTCCGCCGGGTATTTTTTCATTTATTCTGGGCGCTGAGTGTACCTTGCCGTCCAGGACTATGGCCAGACGTTTGCCCACGTTCTGCTCGGTGATCCGGCTGAAGATATCCGCCCCGCGCCTGTCAAAGGAGAGACTGACCATGGCGCTGCCGGAATTGTCAAAGGCCGGGGCTGCGTTGTTGATGCGATCCCCGGTAAGCACTGTCGCGTCATCCACGGCTATCGGCTCCGACACGATGTTCCCGTAAGCGTCCTTGGTCTCCAAGGGCAGGATCTGCACGCCGCGCGGAACGGTCCGGCTTGCGGGATTGACATCCGAGCGCACTATGCGAAATTCCAGATGCGCCGTCTTGCCGATTATCTCCACGGCCCTTTGCGGGTCTGACATGCCGGGGAGCTGTATGGTAATGCGGTTGCCGCTTTGTTCCTTGCGCACATCCGGCTCGGCCACGCCGAACTGGTCAATGCGGTTGCGTATGGTGGTCAGGGCCTGATCAATGGTCAGGCCGAGAATCCTGTCCCTGGCCGCGCTGGTCAGTCCCAGCCTGTAGCGGACGCGTCCGTCCGAACCGGGTGTCGCGGAGAGGATCTCCAACTGGCTATAGAGTTCGGAGAGCGTGCTTTTGAGCTGCGCGTCCTTATCCGTAGAGGCCAGATTGAATTCCAGACCGCCCTCCGGGGGCATGATGGGTTTGGTCATGAGAATGCCTTTGGAAGAGGCGTCGCCCATCAAATCCTGCCCCATCTGGGCCAGGGAAGTATCCAGGGCTTTTTGCGCCTCCACTTCCAGGGTCAGATGTATGCCGCCCATCAGGTCCAGACCGAGATTAACCCGCGCGGAGGGCAGGATGGCGGCCAGTCCGCTTTTTGGGCTTTCCTTCATCCCCGGCGTCGGCGGAGGGAGCAGAAAGGTCGGCAAAACGAAAATTGTCGCGACGAGCAGAATGCCGGCGGTCAATATTATGCGCCAGATAAGGCTTTTGTTCATGCAACCCTCACAGCAAAAAAGAAGCGGAAACGGCGCGCAAGCCGGCTCGCGTTTTGAAAAGCGCGCGCGTTTTGCGGCAGAACAGGATCATTGCTTTACTTGTCCTGGGAAGCGCCTGTTTCACCGGCTTCTTTTTTTTCATCATCAGCCTGCGTTTGTGCGGAAGCCTCAGTATCATTTTCGGAAGTGGAAGTCTCGTCCTGACCTTCAGGAATCTCCTCATCTTCAAGGACCTGGTCTTCAGCGGCTTCGGCAACTTCAACCGGTGCGGCGGGCAGGGCTTCGACGTTCTTGACCGTCTTTTTGTCCGCTTTACCCTTGCCTTCAGCGCCCTTTTTCGTTTTTTTGATCGGTTCGACCTTGCTCTGCCCGATTACGGCGGTTACGTTGCTTCGGGCTATCTTCATTTTTATCTCGCCCACATCCAGGATGACATAGTCGTCAGCGGTTTCCAGAATGCGTCCGTAAATGCCGCCGCTCGTGAGCACTTCATCGCCGCGCTTCAGGGCGGCGAGCATATTCTTGAGTTCTTTGGCGCGTTTTTGTTGCGGACGGATAAGGAGAAAATAGAAGACCGCGAACATGAGGAGAAGAGGGACAAAAGAAGCGAAGCCGCCGGCTTCGCCCCCGCCCGATCCGGACGGAGCCATGGCGTATGCGACACTTGTAAACATAATTCCTCCTGAATTGGGGCGCCCTAAAAAATAAACCGCCGCGCCCGTGCGGAAGTTAAAGCCAATACACTTTGCCGGGCAAAGAGGCAATATTTTTTTGCCGGGGAAGGCGGCGCGCGGATCCCGTCCGCTGGCGCGGCTTTGTTTTTAAATGAAAGGCGCGGCTTTTTGCCGCGCCCTGATCCATACTTTTACTTTATATGCCCGGCGTCAGCCGCAACGGTACTGCACACCGAAAGAAGGTCTGGGATGGTTCCACTCCATGGCCCCGGGCAGGTGCGCCACGGCCACGCGGCATGTGCCGCATTCCAGACAGCCGGCGACTTCAAAGATTAGCTGGCCCTTGTCGTTTAAGGTGTAGAGACCGGCGGGGCAGACCAGGGTCAGGGCCTTGACGGCCGCTGCGTCCATTTTTTCCTGGTGGATGACGATATGCGGGTTGCCCTCGTCCACAACGAACTTGTTGGTGGATAGTTTTTGTTCAACGTTCATCAGAGTGCCCTCGATCCCTTAAATCCGTCCTTCATAAGATTGATCAACCCGGCCTTGCGGATATGGGGCAGGGTTTTTTTCAGCATCAGTTTGGAAGGTCCGGAGACCGTGAACATATCCGCGAAGATGTTTTCCACAAGTTCGGGATATTCCTTGAACATGCGCGGGGTATGTTCGATGAAGTCCGGGGCGTGTTTGTGCGTGTGCATGTCCTGCATGACGAAGCTGTTTTCCAGACGGGTCTGGTAGCCGGCCAGAACAGCGTTGCTGTAATCGCCCTTTTCTTTGGCCTCGATTACGGTTTCGGCGGCAAGGGCGCCGGAGCCGATGGCGTAGTCCATACCCCGGACGGTAAAGCCCAGGTTAAGACAGAGGCCGGCGGCGTCGCCCAGCACCAGCACGTTGTCCGCGCTCAAGGTGGGAGTCATGTTGATGCCGCCTTCAGGGACGAGGTGGGCGGAGTATTCAATAATTTTGCCGCCTTCAAGCAAGGGTTTGACAGGGGCGCTTTGCCGGAAGTTTTCCATCATGTCCGGAAGACGCAGGGTAGATTTTGCCATCTCGGAAACGGTTATAACCAGACCGATGCTGATGCTGTTCTTGTTGGTGTACAAAAAGCCGCCTCCGACCAGACCCCTGGAAGGCGCGCCCGCGAAAAGCTGGGCCAGTCCTTCGCCCTCATTCAGATTGAAGCGCTCATTGATGGCCCCGGCTGATAATTCCACAACTTCTTTCGCTCCCACAGCCACCTGGTGGGGGGAGATTTCTTTTTTCAGTCCGGCTTTCTGGGCGAGCAGGCTGTTTACGCCATCGGCCAGAAGGACCACATCAGCGGTAAGTTCGTCTTCTCCGGCGAGGATGCCGATAATTTTGCCGTTATCCCGTAACAGGTCGTCGGCAACGGCGGGACAGACGACATCACAGCCGGCTTCTTCCGCCTTACCGGCCAGCCAGGCGTCAAATTCCGCCCGCAGCACGGTGTAGGAAGCGTTTGCAGGGTTCTGGAAACGCGAGGAGCCGAAATCCATGGTAAAACAGCTTTCATCGGTCAGCATGGAGATGCGCTCGCGCACAATCTTGCGTTCTACCGGGGCTTCGGCGGCGAAACCGGGAATGATTTTTTCCAGACTGTGGGCGTAAAGACGTCCGCCCGTGACGTTTTTTGTTCCTGCCGCGTCTCCGCGTTCCACTACGAGAACGCTCAAGCCCGCTTTTGCCATACAGTATGCCGCAGTGCTGCCGGCTAGTCCGGCGCCGACGACTATGGCGTCGTAATCAGCCATGGTGTTTCTCCTTGTGAGCGCGGGGGACAAAGGTCCCCCGCTTGTTCATGGCGCTTGTTTTATCCCTTGACCGCTTTTATGAGGGCGGGAATAGTATCCTGCCAGGTCCCGTTAATATAATAGTCAGCATTCTGGTGCATGGGGCAGTCGGCATCTTTATTAACACTGACGACAACCTTGGCGTCGCGCACCCCGAAGGTATGTTGCGCCTGTCCGGATATGCCAAGGGCAAGATAGAGCTGGGGTTTGAGCACCTGCCCGGAAATGCCGATATAGCATTCTTCGGGCATCCATTTGAAGAACTCGGCAATCGGAC
>JAISKK010000004.1 GCA_031260965.1 Desulfovibrio sp.
GTTTTCCGCCAGCAGTCCTGCAAACAGTGCCTCGTCCCTGGGGACAATCTTGCCTTCCCCGTGCCGCACCGGGATGTAAAGAGAGTCAATGCCTGCGGTAAATATGCGGGGACTTTGCCTGTTGACGGCCAGCTTGCACCAACGGTCTTCATAGCGGGCGGACGCATTATGAGCCAAAGAAACCTGGCGTTCAAAATATTTTCCGTCCAGAGCCGGTAAAAGCCCCAGCTTTACCAATAGTTGAAAACCATTGCATATGCCAAGGATAAGACCACCCGCAGTTATGAAATCCAGGAGTTGTTCAAGCAGGGGGGCGCCTTTGTCCGGTTTCGCGTATTTCCAGCGCTGGGCCGCCGCCTGGGCTGCTCCAAGATCGTCTCCGTCCAGAAAACCTCCGGGGAAAATTATAAAATTATAGTCCCGGATTAGAACACGGCCTTTAATTATATCGGCAAAATAGGTTATATCGGTGGAGTCCGCGCCGGCAAGCAGGGCGGCGTGGGCGCATTCCGTCTCACAGTTGACGCCGTAACCTGTAATGATGAGGGCCAAGGCCTTGTTCATGCTTTTCTCAAAATCCGACAGAGGAATATTTTCATTTTCTTTTCACTGGGCATGTAGTAAAAAAAATCCTGTTTTCAGCCGCAATACCGCTTAATACGCCGTCATTGAGACAGACGTCAACCAGCAACAGCAGGTGAATTTTATGCGTGAAACCAAGTTCATCTTCATCACCGGAGGCGTTCTTTCCTCCCTGGGCAAAGGCATGGCGGCCGCTTCACTGGGAACACTGCTGAAGGCGAGGGGCTTAAGCGTCACCATTCAAAAGCTTGATCCATATATAAATATAGATCCCGGCACCATGAACCCGACCCAGCATGGCGAGGTCTTTGTCACTGACGACGGCGCGGAAACCGATCTTGATCTCGGACACTATGAGCGTTACCTTGGCGTGCCTCTGTCCCAGAGAAACAATTATACGTCCGGCAGCATATATTACAGTGTGATTACCAAGGAGAGAAGGGGCGATTACCTTGGCGGCACTGTTCAGGTTATCCCGCATATTACAGATGAGATCAAACTGGCCATATGCAGTCTTGCGGAGAATAAAACCGATGTGGCCATTATCGAAATCGGCGGCACGGTGGGCGACATTGAAAGCCAGCCCTTTCTTGAAGCAATCCGCCAGTTGCGCGGCGACCTCGGCAAAGAACGTTGCCTTTTTATACATCTGACCCTGGTTCCTTACCTCGCGGCTGCCGGAGAGCATAAAACAAAGCCTACGCAGCACAGCGTCAAAGAACTGCGCAGCATAGGCATACACCCGGACATAATTCTTTGCCGTTGTGAAAGCCAGGTTTCGCCTGATCTCAAACGCAAAATAGCTCATTTTTGCGATGTCGATGAAGACGCGGTTTTTTCGTCCGTTGATGTGGACAATGTCTATAAGCTCCCTCTGGAATTTTATAAAGAAGGACTGGACCAGAAAGTCGCCATCATGCTCCGTCTGCCGGCAAGAAACGCGGATTTGGCGGCTTGGGAACACCTTGTTTTTGCCCTTTCCAACCCCAAAGACTGTGTAAATATCGGTATTATTGGAAAATACGTCTCCCTTAAAGAAGCTTATAAAAGCCTGCACGAGGCGCTGGTGCATGGCGGGATCGCCAACAAGTTAAAGGTAAACTTGACATATATAAATTCAGAAGAAGTGACAGCCGACACGGCGGCCGGGCTCTTGTCCGGTCTGGACGGAATTCTGGTGCCGGGCGGTTTTGGCGAACGCGGCGTAGCCGGCAAGGTGCAGACAGTGCAATATGCGCGGGAAAACATGATTCCCTTTTTCGGCATCTGCTTAGGCCTGCAATGCGCCGTAATTGAATACACGCGCAATGTTTTGGGACTTGCCGATGCCGATTCTGAAGAATTCGCCGCGGATGCGGAACATAAGGTGATATACCTTATGACGGAGTGGTTTGATTATCACAAAAACGCCAAGGTGCGACGCGATAAAAATTCGGATAAGGGCGGGACCATGCGTCTTGGCGCTTATCCCTGTGTGATCCGGGAGGGCAGTCTGGCCTTTGCGGCTTACGGGAGCAAAAAGATAAGCGAGCGCCACCGGCATCGCTATGAAGTAAACAACAAATACAGGGAAGCTCTGGAAGCCAAAGGGATTATTTTCAGCGGCCTTTCCCCGGACGGAGAACTCGCGGAGATGATAGAATTGACGGATCATCCCTGGTTTCTTGGCTGCCAGTTTCATCCGGAATTCAAATCTACGCCCATGAACCCGCATCCACTGTTTCGGGCTTTTATTGAGGCCGCGCTTAAAAACAAACGTAGCGCCGCCTCTGGGTCTTGTTGCAAGATGGACAGTGACAGCGAGAAGTCTTTCTCATGACCCCGCATTCTACTCGGACCAGCGCCGAACTCTATGCTGAACTAAAGGCAGGGCCTTTTGTAATTGCCGGACCCTGTGTGCTTGAAAGCTATGAACTGGCGCTTGAGGTGGCCTTTGCCCTTAAAAACGCCGCTGCGCAAGCAGGCCTGTACGCGGTGTTCAAATCTTCCTATGACAAAGCCAACAGGACATCGGCGCAGAGTTTTCGCGGCCCCGGCGTGGACCTTGGTCTGGAATGGCTGGCCCGTATTCGTGAAGAGAGCGGTCTGCCGGTGACCACTGATATCCATGAACCGCAGGATGTGGCGCAGGTTGCACAATTTGTGGATATTCTCCAGATCCCGGCCTTTTTATGCCGCCAGACAGCTTTGCTGCTTAGTGCAGGCCAAAGCGGCAAAATTGTCAATGTGAAGAAAGGGCAATTTTTGTCTCCCTGGGAAATGGAACATGTCTGCGCTAAAATCGCGTCTGTTGGGAATCGTCAAATTCTTGTGACGGAACGCGGCACATCATTCGGCTACAATAATCTGGTTGTCGACATGCGCTCTTTGCCCATAATGGCCGCGACAGGTTATCCGGTGATCATGGATGCAACCCATTCCGTTCAGTTGCCGGGAGGGCAGGGAGCGTCGTCCGGTGGAGACAGGCGCATGGTTCCGGTCATAGCCCGAGCCGCGGTTGCAGCAGGTGTACAAGGAGTTTTTCTGGAATGTCACCCGGAACCTGACCAGGCCTTGTGCGATGGGCCCAACAGTCTTCGATTATCTGATTTACCAAAACTTTTACAACAACTTGCCGCCATATGGAGTGTAACACGTGAGCAATAATCACGGCGCCTTCTTTTTTCCTGTTCAGACCGCCGCCAGCATCCGTCTTTTGATTCTGGATGTGGACGGAGTTCTCACGGACGGAGGGCTTTATTATGACTTGCAGAATCAGGTTATGAAACGCTTTGACGTACAGGACGGACTTGGCATCAAAATAGCTCTGGAAGCAGGCATAGCCATTGCCGTAATCACCGGGCTGGATTCGCCAGCTGTCGCCGCGCGGATGCGCGATCTGGGCATTACGGATTATTTTGCCGGTTTTCTGGATAAAAGAAACTGCCTTGAAAAACTTAAGGAAAAATACCAGTTGCGCTGGGAGCAAATGGCTTATCTGGGTGATGATTGGGTGGATTTATCGGTAATGGATATGGTGGGTTTGCCTATGGCGGTCGCTAATGCCCAGCCGGAAGTCAAAGACATCGCCGGCTATGTGACCATTGCCAAAGGAGGACAGGGAGCGGTGCGCGAGGTAATTCGGCATCTGCTTATGGCCCAGGGCAAATATGAAGCTGTGCTTGCTGCCTGGAGCAAAGCGTGCTGAAAAAGCGACTTTTTTTTGCTTTGTTCGTTCTTTGCTGCCTTGTTACATTTGCCGTTTTAATGTTCTGGTCTGATAAAAATGACAGCGCTCAGGATGTGGCCGACAAAACGGCGGAAAAAAATCTTGAGGGAGCGGTGCGCACGGATGACGATTCCGCATTAAATCTTGATATTAAGACCTTGCTTCTCAGCCAGGGCGAGGGCGGTCTCGAACTTTGGCGTCTTAATGCCGAATGGGCCAAACTGCTCAAGGAGAATGGTTTGATAATTGTTGATGAACCGCGTCTTGTTTATTTTATGAAAGACCGCGACAAAATTTTAAATGTCAGATCCAGGAAGGGAGACATTGAACAAAAAACGCAGGTCATTCGGTTTATAGATTCTGTGCGTGTAACCCAGGACGAAAAAACATTCACCGGAGGTCTGCTTGTTTATAATGGCACGCAAAAGACGATGACTTTTCCGGACGGTTGTGATTTTACCGATACTGGCATGCAGGCTCGGGCAAACTCTTTCATATGGTTTATCGACCAGAAACGCATTACCGCAAAAGGCGATGTCGCCGTTGATTTTATAAGTTCCGGAGACACAACTCTTCAACAATAGATGTCCAAGAGACCAATATGACCTCCAAATTACATTTATACCTTTGTTTCTCGCTGCTTGCTGTTCTGATGCTGTCTCAACCAGCCTTTGCTGAAGACAGCAGAAGCAAGGACAAAATACCCACTTCAATTACCTCCGGTCGGATGGATTATAATGCGGATGCTCTGACCGTCCTCTTTTCCGGAAATGTTCATGTGGTAAGACCGGATTTTGAATTATGGTCCGACAAAATGACGGTCCATCTTGATAAATCAACCCAAAAACCAGCTGGCTCCAGCGAGTCCGGAGGAATGGAGGGCGGAGACATTGACCGTATCGTGGCTGAAGGCTCTGTGCGCCTTCGCAGCGAAAACAGAAGCGGAACCTGCAACAAGGCCACATATTACGCGAAAAATGACCGCTTTGTCATGGAAGGCGCACCCAGACTCCAGGACGAGAGGCAAAGCATTATCACCGGCGGCACTATAGTGCATCATTTCGCAACCAACCACAGCGAAGTGCTGAACAGTGCAGGGGTCACTTTTTATACGCCGGATAAATCCGAAGGCTCTGGCGCAAACAAGAGTACTGGTCCGAACCCGGCCTCTAAAACGCGAAAGGCGGCAAAATGAAATCCGGCAAAAGCTGCCTGTTACAGACTGATGGCCTGCACAAACGCTATGGAGATCGCATGGTTGTGCGCGGCGTATCGCTTGAATTGCGGGACAAGGAAATCGTCGGGCTTCTCGGACCCAACGGCGCCGGTAAAACAACAAGTTTTTATATGGTGGTCGGCATTCAGAAACCTACATCGGGCTTCGTCTATATGGATGGAGAAGATATAGCCGCTTTGCCTCTGCACGAACGCGCCCGTAGAGGTTTATCCTATCTGCCGCAGGAAAGTTCAGTTTTCAAACGGCTGTCAGTTGCGGACAATTTGCGGATAATTTTTGAATATACAGACCTGGACAAGAAAGAGCAAAAAAAGAAAGCTGAACAGTTACTTGAAGAATTTGGCATCGCCCATTTGCGGGATTCTATGGCCGCGCACCTTTCCGGCGGTGAGCGCAGGCGTTTGGAAATCGCCCGTTCCATGATCCGGGAACCGGAATTTGTTCTGCTTGACGAACCTTTTGCAGGAATAGATCCGTTGGCTGTTGATGATATTCAAGTGCTGATCAAGGAACTGAAAGCCAAAGGGATAGGCGTTCTAATCTCCGACCATAATGTGCGGGAGACTTTGAGCATCTGTGATCGCGCCTATCTCATGCATGAGGGCCAGATAATAGTGCAGGGGACGCCAGAGGACTTGGTGAATGATCCCAAGGCTCGCCGGGTATATCTTGGCGAAAGTTTCAGTATGTGAGGCGATTGATTATTTTTTTAAATCAAAGTTAACATAATTTACATTATGGGCGTTTTCCCTCGCGCAAAACCTGGCCT
Organism: Desulfovibrio sp.; assembly: GCA_031260965.1. Taxonomy (GTDB): domain Bacteria; phylum Desulfobacterota; class Desulfovibrionia; order Desulfovibrionales; family Desulfovibrionaceae; genus Frigididesulfovibrio. The sequence goes on from JAISKK010000004.1 coordinate 5,797, forward strand.
GCCGCTATTATGCCCTCGCAACCGGATTTGATGGCCTTTTCCGCTAATTCGGCCAGTGGCAAATTCCTGTTTTCCAATATACGCAACAACATAGGAAGATTTACTCCGGTGATTACCTCAACATCACTACGCGAGCCCAGCAGTGACAAACTCAAATTTGTGGGCGTTCCCCCGAACATGTCCGTAAGCACAAGCGCGCCATGTCCATTGCTCAGCATTCGCACGGCTTCCTGCAGGCGGGTTACAACTTCTGAAGTCTCCAGAGTAGAATCTACCTGGATGCAGGTGCAGTCCTGTATCGGACCCAGGATAAATTCAGCAGCGCGCAAGAGCGCACTGCCGTAATCCATATGCGTGACTATGATTATACCGACTTGCGACGTTTCTTTCACCGCTGACATTTTCTATCTCCCTGCTGTAATGCCGTGCTGTATCGTTTGGAAGGTACCGATATTATATGGGATCTCTTGTTAATGCTTATGCGCCTAAACCCGCTGCTAACCAAGTTCCAGATGCCGGTGTTCCAGGGTAAGAGAATACTTTTCTTCTCTGAGCGTATCCGCCAGGGCTTCGGCAATGGCCACCGAACGGTGACGGCCTCCGGTGCAACCGATGGCCAGAGTGAGTCTGTAGCGCCCTTCCTTTTCATTCTGCTTCAAGATAAATTTCATAAAGACTTTAAGTTTATTGAAAAACTCCCTGCCCGCTTTGTGTTTGAGCACATAATCCCTGACTGCTTCATCAAGCCCGGACAGGATTTTAAGAGACTCGACAAAATAAGGATTGGGCAAAAAACGCAAATCAAGAACCATGTCGGCCTCAGACGGCGTTCCGTACTTGAAGCCGAATGAAATAATGTGAACTTTAAGATTGCGCGCCAGCCTGCCGAACATGTTCCATTTGGTCTGGATGATGCGGCGCAAATCGTGAATGGAATGACTCGAGGTGTCAATAACCAAATCCGCGCTTTTACGCAGATGCCGTAAGCGATGGCGTTCCAAGGACAGCGCCTGTTCAAGACCGATCCCTTCTTTTTCCAATGGATGCGGACGTCTGGTGGTGGCATAGCGCTTGAGCAGGACATCTTTTTTTGTTTCAAAAAAAATGACGCGCGGGGCAAAGCCTTGGGCGGCCAAATCATCCATGGATTTTTTATAGCCGTTCAAAAAATCGTCCTGGCGCAGGTCCATGCCCAAGGCTATGCCCCGATGTTTGTCCAGTCCATGTTCAGAAATCATTTGCGCCATGGGCAAAGCAAACTCAACCGGCAGACCGTCCACAGTAACAAAGTCCATATCTTCAAATACAGCCAGAGCGGTGCTTTTTCCGGAACCTGACAAGCCGGTTACAATAACTACAGCGGCGACAGTCTTGGTATTGGACCTGACTTGTGTTTCAGATGGCGCTACGCCTTCACCCATTGCAACCTCGTTATTCTCCAGGATCAATAAGGCCGAAGCCACCTTGTTTGCGTTTGTACAGGACATTGATACGAGCCGTTTCGGCATTGATGAAAATAAAAACGGGTTCGTCACTCTGTCCCATCTGTAAAGCCGCTTCATCAGCGAACATGGGCTTTGCCTCCACCTGTTCGCTGACAATCAAGGGGACATCTCCACCCTGCTCGTCCGGCCCGAATCTGTCCGGGCCGGCGTCTCCGCCTCCGGTCCCGCGCCTGGACTCCCGTCTTTTGTCGCGCTGGCGATCCACATGTTTTTTTAACTGCGCTTCTATTTTATCCTGGACCATATCAACGGTGGCGTACATATCGCCGGACTGTTCCACGGCGGATATGGCAATGCCGTCGCCGGCCAGCTGCACATCGGCCTTGTGGCGAAATTTATCCACCGCAAGTACTGCGGTCAGCTCAATATTTTTGGAACGGTGCAGAAAACGTCCCAATTTTTTGAAACGCAGTTCGGCATAAGAACGCAGATGTTCGGAAGGTTCAAAATTTTTGAAGGTCAGGGAAATGTTCATAGTACCTCCTGATGCTTGAGTATGGTAAACTCGTATCAAATCTTACGGGTAAAAACATCAGAAAAACGTTCTTCGCTTGGATGACGAAGGTATTCCAAGAGCTGTGCGGTATTTTGCCACCGTACGCCGCGCTATGGTTACTTTAAGTTCTTCTTTCAGAAGCTCGCCTATATATTCATCGCTCATGGGTTCTTTGGGGTCTTCAGAAGCAATATATTTTTTAATCAGGGATTTCACACTTTCAGATCCGACTTCACTGCCGTCATCCAGAGGAAGAGAGCTATTGAAGAAAAATTTTAACTCAAATGTTCCAAAAGGAGTCGCTGCATATTTATTGGAAGTTATACGACTTACTGTGGATTCATGCATACTTATGTCATCAGCAATATCTTTAAGAATTAAGGGTTTTAGACGCGATACTCCGTTAAGGAAAAACTCTTTCTGGAAGCGGACAATGCTTTCCATAACTTTATAGAGAGTGCGTTGTCTCTGGTAAAGACTTTTTATTAACCAGGCGGCCGAGCGCATTTTTTCCTGAAAATATTCCTTGTCGGCGTCACCGGCGCTCTTAAGGCTGTCTTCATAGAGCGATGTCAGCTGCAGTTGAGGTAGTCCTTCATCATTCAGAGCAATTATAAAATCATCATCCATGCGATATATAAATACATCAGGAGAAATATAAGTTGGCTCACTCCCGCCGAAACTTGCCCCCGGCATCGGATCCAAGCCTTGAATAATGTCCAGATATTCTTTTAAATCTTCAAGTGTTAGTTTAAATTTTCGTAAAATAGTTTTGTAACGTTTGGCTTCCAAGTCTTCTAAGTGTTCTGTAACAAGGGAGATTAATATGGGATCCCGATCGTAATGTAATACTTCAATTTGAGTGAGCAGGCACTCTTTAGGGGTGCGCGCAGCTACCCCCACCGGATCAAAGCGTTGGACGACGGCAAGAACCTTCTCGATTTTTTCTGGCTGGGAACTAGTCTGGACAACCAGATCCTCTACCGAGGCCTGAAGGTATCCCGAGGAACTCAAATTCCCGATAATCGCTTCGCCAATGTCTTTTTCTTCTTCGTTGAGACGGGAAAGACGCAACTGCCATGTCAGATGACCTTCCAGGCTTGTCGCGCTGGCATAGCGGGCTTCAAAATTTGCGCTGTCTTCCAGGCTTTCAAATTCATGAGCTGAAGATTGGCGTGAAGTGCTGGAAAAATCTCCCAGATAATCTTCCCAGTCGGCGTTACGGGCCACTTCCTCGGCATAGGCATCTTTGTCATCTTCGCTTCCGGAGCGCTTTTCTTCAGATATCTGGACATCTTCCTCAAGTGTCTCTTCGAGAAAAGGGTTTTCCAGAAGCTCGTTTTGCACCGTTTCCAGTAACTCCAGACGTGAGAGTTGCAGCAGTTTGATTGCCTGCTGCAACTGCGGCGTCATGACCAGTTGCTGGGTAAGTTTTAATTGTTGCCGGAGCGCGAGATCCATGGAAAACCCTTATAGATTTCCGCTATATTGCCACTATTTGCCTTTTTATGCAAGCTCCGTGCCTTATTTGTCAAATATAATGTTTTCGCAACTAAATTTCAAAGCAGGCGTCAAAATACCTTCTTTGCAAAGACCAGAATATTTTCCACATGCGGTGAATAGGGAAACATGTCCAGAGGCAGACCTTTTATTGCCTGCCACCCTTCGCTCAGGCGCAGGACATCTCGCGCCTGAGTGGCGGCATCGCAGGAAACATAAAGCAAACGGCGGGCAGGCAGACAACGCAATAGTTCAGCCGCCTTTTCGGACAGTCCTGCACGGGGTGGATCAACTATGATAAGGTCTGGCGGCGGCAGTTTATGCGACAAATCCGGGTCCGGCTCACCAGCGTAAAAAAAACAGTTGTCCAGCCCCAGAGTACCGGCGTTTTCCCGAGCGCAGGCCACGGCTTCCGGGGCGATGTCCACCCCATGCACCGCTTGTACTGATTTCGCCAGATACAGGCCCATGCAGCCTGCCCCGGAGTAAAGATCCCAAACAATATCCGAGCTTTGCAAAGAGGCTTCCGCAGCAATTATTTCATAAAGTCGCCGTGCAGCGCCGCTATTTGTCTGCAAAAAGACGTTATAGGGGACTTTCACAAGCAGAGGGCCGAAACGTTCAAAGCAGGTCTCAGAGCCCAGAACCTGCACTTTGCGTTCACCGTAGGCAATATCCGTTGCATCCCTGCGCTCCGTATGGACAAAACCGCTCAGATCAAAGCGCTCCATCAATTCTTGCGCCAAAAGATGAAGCCGTTCCAGCCTGTTAAGCTTGTTGGCGTCCGCTCGCGCCCCGCCTGTGCCCCGTCCGCCGCGATCTTTTCCTGTATACGCATGTTCTTCGTCGCAGAGAAAATGATCCGGCCCGGTGATAATCTCTATAAGGATTTGTCTTTTGCCTGCCGGAGCATATTCCGGGCTGTGCGCTACAAGTCGGCGCAGGTAGCCTCGATTCTGTCTGCCGGAGATCCTGTTCTCCGGAGCGCCTTTATCTGGATGCGCGATTGGGTTCCAGGCCGGAATTTCCAGACGTCTTACTTCTTGACGCACATAATCAAGCATTGGCATTACACACGGATCCTGGGCCACGCAGTCTGTCGTTTCAATGACAGTATGCCCTGCCCTGCCTCGCAGTCCCAGAAGCGTCATTTTTTGTTCATGCCCTCCTGGATCGCTTTGCGCCCAAGCCGAGGCAAAGGCGTATGAAACTTTGTTGCGCCAGGCGCGTTTTGCCGGAGACGCTTCAATTTCCGCCATTTCCAGATTCTCCACTTTACCGATGTGCTTTAAGCACTGCTTGATATAATTGGACTTCCAGTCAAGAATTCGGGAGTAAGCCAGACGCTGTAACGCGCACGCGCCGCAGGCGTCGGCATGTGGGCAGATGGGTGAAACAGCATGGACTGAGGGGCTGATGACATCGACAATGCGTGCTCTGGCTATATTTTTTTTTAAGCCCTCTACCTTCGCCCTGACTATATCGTTCGGCAGTCCTTTATCCAGAAAGATCACTCTGCCCTGATGTCGTGCGATTCCTGTTCCATCTACGCTGAGATCTACAATTTCCAGATTGTCTATCACATCGCCTTTTACAAAGCCCGGTACACCGGCATTATCCTGCTTCATTTTAATCTCTTTTAATTATAAAGGCCGGTCTTACACCATGTAGGACCGGCCTTGCGTTTACAAAACGACTGGCGTTACAGCCATTTGAACCAATCCCGCCATGATCCTTCGCGTTGCTTACGCGTTTCCTCCGCCTGTTTTTCACTGTTCATGATAAAGGCAGCATTGGCTTTTTCTTGAGTATGTTCATAGATATCCGGGACATCCGAATAATTGCTGATGATGACTTTGTATCTTGCCAGGGCTGAAGCGTAACGTCCCATACGATAATAAAAATCAGCGTAAAAAAGTTCGTGTTCCGCCATAATTCTGCGGCATTCTTTCATTTTTTCAACGGAAACCTATGCATTTTCCGTATTGGGATAGCTTTCATTCAGGCGTTGGAAATAGGAATAGGCCTCCACAATCGGCTCGGCTGGGCGGTCTATGGAAGGATATCCATTCATATTGGCCATCGCAATATTAAACAGAACATAGGGAATAGCCTGATGCCGTGGATGCAGACTTTCAAAGTCTTTATAGGCGTCCACTGCCATAAGCCATTCCTCATCCAGGAAATAGCAATCCGCCAAAGAAAGTTCCGCTTCCACCGCATAAGGGCTGAAAGGATAAGTGTCTTTCAATTTTACAAAATAACCGCTTGCAGCGACATAATCCTTTTCCCGCATAGCGTCATTGCCGGCCTCAAAGAGTTCCTGAACGGTATCTTCGCCAGGGGGCAGGTAAAACCAGTCTATTATGCCGCAACCGGAAAGCATGGAGAGCAAAACAAAAATGCCGAGAAAGCGAGGCAATTTACTAGCCATGAGCATGTTCCAGGTAGATGTTGACCGCATTCGCGGCGGTTGCTCCCTCTCCGACAGCCGTTACGATCTGCCGGCAAAGTTTTGCCCTTATATCGCCAGCAGCAAAAATGCCGGGGATATTCGTGCGCATCTCTGTATCCGTGACGATAAATCCCTGCGAATCGCGGGAAATCTCTTCCGGGAGAAAACCTGAAACCGGATCAAAGCCGACAAAGACAAAAAGACCGTCCAGAGGCAAAAATTCTTCTTTACCAGTGTCCAGTCTTTTCAGGCTTATCCCCTCAAGCTGCTTTTCCCCGTGCAGGGCAGTAATAATTGTATTGAGCTCAAACACAATGTTAGTTGTCTGTTTAATTCTGTCCACCTCAAAAGGCGCGGCCCGAAAAGCGTCCCGCCGGTGAATAAGGTGCAGGCGGGAGACTATTTTTGCCAGATGCAGGGATTCTCCAACGGCGGAATTGCCTCCCCCTGCCACCCCAACAATCTGTCCTTTGAAAAAATTTCCGTCACATAAAGCACAGTGGGAAATGCCCCTACCGAGCAAAAAATCTTCATTGGGCAAACCGAGTTTGCGATAACGCACGCCGGAACAAATGATAACAGCATCTGCTTCCAGCCACTCGTCGTCTATATGAAGCAGTTTGCGCCCTTCCGCAATTTTAAATTCAGACAACCCGCCTTGTATGCGGCTCAGATTGGTATATGGGGAAAGCTGTTCCGACATAAAGTCGGCAAGTTCATATCCCTGGATGCCTTTGGGAAAACCGGGATAATTTTCCACGGCGGAGGTTTGCAGCAAAAGACCTCCCGGCGCCAACTGTTCCACCAGTGCCGTATTAATGCCAAAACGGGCAAGATAAAGAGCTGCCGACATTCCGGCCGGCCCAGCGCCGACAACAACCGCCCCGAAGCGCCTCATTCGCCAAAAACCTTCTGGCTCAAAATATTTTTGAGGTTGGTCTTAGATTGAACGCCCGTGAGTTGATCAACCATCTGACCTTTGTTGAATATAATCATTGTTGGTATGGCACGGATGCCGTACTTGGCGGATGTGCCAGGATTTTCGTCAACATTGATCTTGAAAATAGACATCTTGCCTTCATATTCGACGCTGAGTTCCTCAATCACTGGTCCTACGGCGCGGCATGGTCCGCACCAAGGCGCCCAGAAGTCCACAAGGACAGGAAGGGGCGATTGTATCACTTCTTTGTCAAAGTCACTGTCAGTCACTGCTTTAGCCATGCCAAGCTCCTTATAACTTTAAAATATCTCTTGCACCAAACCAAGCTGAATCCATCAAAGAATAGTCGGTGACCGTTATGCTGTCAACACACTAAAATGGGAAATACCTAGGCGACACGGAACATATCATCCGGAACAGGAGTTCCGCGCGGCACGGCCTGCATAGTCAAATTATGCGCATACCCAAGCTTTGCGAGAAGAATACCCAGATAGGCAATCATGGCTCCATTGTCCGCGCACAGTTCATGTGGAGGTGTACAAAAAGTAATCCCGGCATTTCCGGCAAGCTCGCAAACACGGGTGCGCAACAAGGAATTAGCCGCCACTCCTCCGGCCAGAATAAGCGCCCGCACCCCGGCGCTTATTCGATCTTCAAGCGCTTCCTCCACTCGCAAACATAGCGTGTCCACGATGGCCAGCTGGTATGAAGCGCATAAATCGGCCAGAAATGGCATTTCTTTTTCCGG
>JAISKK010000018.1 GCA_031260965.1 Desulfovibrio sp.
TGGATGAGAGCGCTGGTCGCCACACTATTTTTTGCCCTCGTTTTCCTCTGGGCGGGGATCCACCGGGAAAGCGTAACTAGACCCACAACAGGCTAAATTCGGTTTTTAAGGATCGACTAAATACCCAGGTTGACCATCGCCCCGGACATAAGGGCGGAAACATGGCTGGGTGCGGCTGGATGCGCCTCGGGAAGCCAGACGTGCAGGGGCATTAGTACGAATTTTGCGCCGAAGCCGATGAGCGCGAAAAGAAAGCACAGCCTGTTGGGAGTCCCTTGATACTCGTATCCTGTGAGGAAAAGCTGAAAGTCGAAGGTTCCACCGTTTTGGGCAGCCAGAGAGGCGAAAAAAGCCAGCAGGAAAAGAGTGCCGAGATGCGCCGCCACAAGATAGGTCCAAGCCGCCGAGCGCGTGGCTGAGCCGTCGTCATGCAGGGTAATAAGGAAAAAAGGCGCTATGGACATTGCCTCCCAGGCCAGCAGAAAGAGAAAACCGTCGTGCGCAACCAGTGCGAGGACCATGCCGCCGGAGAGAAGATGGTAAAAAAACCAGTGCGCGCCGGTATGTACGCCTTTACCTGCGCTTGCCCCGTCGCCGTTTTTCATCCCGTACAGGGCGCAAAGCCCAACCAGCAGCAGAATGGGAACAAGAAATACGGCACAAAAGCCGTTCATGTTCAGGGCCACTTTCCCGATAGGCAGACTGCCGAGGACTATATAGGTAGGACTTGCCGGAAGGAAGAAATATTCCAGCACGGCAGCCAGTCCGGCGACCGACGCGGCAAGCGCGCTGAAGGCCCCGATGGCGGCCGTGTGTTTTCCCCGGCCGGCGAAAAGGGACGTGACGCCGCCAAAAAAAACAGGGCAAGGGCAAGGCGTAGAAAAAGCATCTTCGCTTATCCTCGGGAAGGAAGGCAATAAGGTGCAGGCTTGATATGACATACGGACGATAAAAGCAATTCTCAAAAGCAGTTTTCAAAAAGCCCCGTCCACACGGCGGCTTTTATGCGGCTACGGGCGACTTTCTTTTTAGTACACGCCCTTGACGCCGTGTTCCCGCAGGGCGGCATCGCAACCGCCCAGGTGATAGCCGCAGTGGCGAATCAGAGCTTGGGCGGCGTGCTGCCGGGTTTGCAGGCGACCCATGCGGCGGGTCATGCGCTCGTGTTGTCCGCTTATACTTTGTGGGGTCAGACCGTCCAGGAAGGTCAGGACCAGTTTTTTCACCCGGTCGGAAACCTCGCGCAGCTTTGTCTTGCTCACCTTCGTGTCTGGCTCCTTATTCAGCATGACCACGTCTGTAGAGTATTCGGACATCACGCTCAGAGGCGGCTCCGGATCCTCCAGGGCGTATATTTCCGCACAGCCTACGGAGTGCAGAATCTGCTGCCAAAAGACAAAGCCGCCGGCTTTCTTGTTCCACAGGGCGTCCGGGCAGACTTCGATCTGCTGTTCCATCATTCCCCAGAAACGTTCAACATCATCTTTGAAATACTGGATCTGCGGGTCAAGGGTCATAAAGCGCCTCCTTTTTGTTATATGGCTAACCCTGCGCAAAGGCCTTACGGTATTTGCCGATATAATCCGATCTGGTTTTGCTCCTGTACTGCATAATGTAGCGCGGGTGTTCAAGGGCTACAATTTTTCCGAAGAAGTGTTCTTCATCGTTGAGTTTTTTAAGAAACTCCATATTTTTCCCAGTGCCGAGGCAGAAGCAGACATCTGTCTTAAGGCATATAGCCAACTGTTCACGGATGCTCTGGATAATGAATGGTCTGGCGCATTTTTGCAGCGCCATCTTGTCGTAGTAGTTATAGTTAACGCTTTTCCCACTGGCGCTGACGGTGGTGAAACCCAGCGGACAGACGGAATTGATGTAAAAGGATGCGTAGAATTTTTCAGCCCCTCCGCAGGCTTCAATCATTTCATAAATAAACACGCTGGAAGGTTCGTGGGCGTCCGGTCCTTCATAGGGCAGGTGGCACTTTTCCTTCAGACGTTTGGGGTCAGTGAAGGGAATTCCCGTAAGACCAGCGCCGAAACGTCCGGGATTAATGCCCAAAATGCAGTGACGCAGATTATGGTCATCATAGTATTTTTTATAAAACAGTGTCGATGCAGGCGTTGCGGTATCATTTTCCCGAAATGGGTTCATGATGCCCACATCTTTCGGCAGGGGCAGGTATGGCGTAAAATCAAGATGGGCGTTAAACGCAAGTATTTTATCGGCAAAAGTTTGCATGATGCTTTCTTGAAACGGCCTGGGCGGCAAATAAAGGCTGCAGGAAGCCTGAGACAGAAGATTTCAAAGGCTCCCTCCCGTAAAAAAACAGAGAGAAATCCGTTCCCTTGTAACAATCGAACCACAATAGACTTTTTTGAAAAATACAGAGGTACGCATAGCATGGATGTATTGGGACGGCAATAAATTTGAGATGGCGTCCTGCTTGGACAGCAGGAAAATTATGTTTTTATTGGTTTGTGTTCGCTTTGGCATTTTTTATAAAACTATTCAGCCTATAATAAAATATTTATGTTGCCTTTTTGTCTGTTTGAGTCTATTTTCGTCTCGACTGGGGGTAAGGCTGGGGGTAAGAAAAATCCCAATGTCCCTCTTTCCAAAAAAAAGGATGTCGCATGGCAGAGAGAAAGAAAAGAATAGGAACGGACTACAAAGGCGTATTTTTCTACCAGGACGGATCAGACAAAGTCTTCTACATCCGCTACAGGCCGGAACCAGGAAAACGGATTGAAGAACCCGTCGGCAGGACCACTAAAGGGATGACTCCGGCCAAGGCGAATCTGATCTTAGCGGATCGGGTAAGAGGCAAGGAATTGTCGAACCAGGCCAGACGTGAAGCTGCGGAGGCCGCCAAACGCGAAGAGGATGCGAAACCGACCATAGCTCGCCTATGGGCTCTGTATGCTGAATCCCTTCTTAAGGACAAACCGTCAATTCGCAGTGACGACTATGTTTTCCAGAAAAATATTGCTACTACTTCCATTGCCAAAAAAACGCCAGGTGAATTGGTAACCCTGGACCTGGAGCGCGTTAAAAGCGGATTGCTCAAGACCCTTTCTCCCCAATCCACAAAATACATCATGGCTTTCATTCGCCGTGCCATTAATTACGGCGTGCGCATGGGGTTTTGCCCACGGCCGGACGAATCCAAGCTGCATTTCAGTTTTCCGAAAATTGATAATCTGCGGACTGAGAATATGTCCAGGGATCAAATGGCTGATTACTTGAGCGCCCTGGACGAGGAACCCGACCAAAACGCTGCCGGGCTGATCCGCTTGGCGCTTTCGACCGGTATGCGGCGTGGTGCTTTGTTTGCGTTAAAATGGGAAGATATTGATTTTGAAAACGGATTTATTGTTTTGCAAGGGGAAAGCGCGAAGAGCAAGAAAACCGAGCGTATACCCCTTTCAGTGGCCGCAAGATTAGTGCTTGAACGGATTGAACGTACAGCCGGCAGCCCATACGTTTTTCCTGGTCGCAACAGAGGAAAAAGAACAGACTTCGCCCGGGTCAGTCGTCGGGTCCGGGACAAAGCCGGACTTGGGAAAGATTTTCGGCCTTTACACGGTCTCCGCCATACTTTTGCATCTTGGATGGCCTCAACGGGTGCCGTAGATTTGTACACGCTCCAAAAACTTCTGACCCACAATTCGCCACAAATGACGCAAAGGTACGCGCATCTGGCCGATGAAGCCCTTAAAAGAGCGGCTGCGGTCGCTGGGGATATTTTTTCTGACGTGGCCGGGGGAAATTCGGAAACTGCCAAGGTTCTGCCCTTCAAGAAGGCGTCCGCCGAATAAAACTACTACTTGTTAGTTTTGTCAAAAATCTACCTGATTACGCACTATCCTCAGCCAACTTTAATAGCCGATATGGCATGGGTGGAGTCCTGAGGGCGACATAGGCCAACCGATCATCATGGACGACAGTTCGTATCTGCGATTGAACCGATAAGCAAACGATGCGAGATACCGAGGGACATGCTTTGCCCGGATTGACTTGTATGTGCCTTCTATCGCCGTTTTCACATTGGC
>JAISKK010000094.1 GCA_031260965.1 Desulfovibrio sp.
GGCCGCCGCGCCTCCGCCCAGGGTTACCCAGGATGTCTCGACAGGACCCAGCTTGGCCTCCTGGGCTTTTTTCTCAATAAGTTTCTGCTCCTGAAGCACGATGAGAGGAAGATAGCTGAATCGATATAAAGGCCTGCCTTTCGCGCCGCCATATCCCACAAGGCGCAGTCAATTCCCGCCAGCGCCTGGGCAAAGGGTCCGTACTCGCCGCTTTGAATGGTCAGCACCGCAAGACGGTTCGCAAGGGTGGCGGAAAAATCGCACAGGCTTTCAGAGTGCTGTCCCCACAACAGCGGAGCGATGTTTTCAGTCAATAGCGAGGCGCGGTGCAAACCGCCGCTTTCGGGAAAATTGCACCAGATTTTTCCCCAGCCGAAGCAGCCGGCTGCGTCTTCAAGCCTGACCAGCAAGGATGTCCGCGCATGCATGACGCCGAAGGAGGTCATCACCGGGCTCAGGCACGGCGCTTTAAATAAAAAAACCTGCATCCGCACCGGAGCGGGGCAATCTCTATCTTGTTCCAGACCGTTTTTCTGACCAGATGGTGTTATATTGACATTCCCCATTTCCGAACCGTTTTGTTTTCAATGAGTTTGAAGACAATGTTTTCCACCAGCACACCAATGATGATCAGGGTAATCAGAGCGGCGAAGACCGTGGCGATCTCCAGCTGGTTTTTCTTTTCATAAATAAACCAGCCTATGCCGCCGGACCCGGAACTGACGCCGAAAACAAGTTCAGAGGCAATCAGGGTCCGCCAGGAAAAAGCCCAACCGACCTTGAGTCCTGTCAAAATATGGGGGAGGGCGGCGGGGATCAGCAGTTTGCAGATAAAGGCCGGGGCAGAGAGCTCATAGTTCTGGCCGACCATGCGCAGGGTTTTGCTCACTCCGGTGAATCCGGAATAAATATTGAGGGTCATCGGCCAGGTGACGGAATGGATAATGACGAAGATAATACTCGCATAACCAATCCCGAACCAGAGCAAAGCCAGGGGGAGAAGGGCGATGGCGGGCAGAAGGTTGAACATGCCTGTGCAGGTTTCCAGAAAGTCCGCGCCAATCCGCGAAGAAAGGGCGAGGCTTGTGATCAGCCCGGCCACAACAACCCCGCTCGCGTAGGCTATCGCCAGAACCCGCAATGAGGTGCCGATGGCGCGGGGCAACTCGCCATTGCCCATGGACTCAAGCAGAGCCGTGACTGTGCCGGTAAAGGAGGGCAACATCAGTTCATTTTGCAGATTCAGGGCATAGATCTGCCAGCATAAGGCCATAAAAATCAGGATTGTCGTTTTCCTGACGACAGTGATATTCCATATCCGTTCCCGCAGCGATAGGCGTACAGCCACATCCTGCGTCAATTCCGGCGCGTTGACCCTGCGTTCATATTCCTGGCGCAAGGCGGTCAAGGAAATTTGCGCTTCCGCATCTGCGGGGCTCGTCATAGATAATCCTCAAATTGTATAGTCACATTGGTCCTTGAACAGGATTCGGGCGATGCGCGCGCGAAGCCCGGCCAGTTCCGCGTTTTTTTCCTCATCCAGATGCGCAATGACGCCATTCAATTCAGCCACTACCTGTCCGGGGTGGGGGGACAAGAGGACGATGCGCGAGCCTAAAATGATAGCCTCGTCAATGGAATGAGTAACAAAGACCAAGGTACAGCGGGTGTCCGCCCACAAGTTCAGGAGTTCTTCCTGCATTTTTTGACGGGTCAGGGCGTCCAGGGAAGCAAAGGGTTCATCCATAAGGATGATCTCGGAGCGCAGACCAAGGCAACGCGCTATGGCGACGCGCTGTTTCATGCCGCCGGATAGTTCGTGAGGATAGGAATTGGCAAAGGAGGTCAGGTTGACCTTGCGTAAAAGTTCCCAGGCCTCGTCCTTGGCCTGGCTGCGCGGGACAGGGCGTGTTTCGCAAATGGCAAAGACGATGTTTTCCAGGGCGCTTTTCCAGGGCAGAAGCTGGTCAAATTCCTGAAAAACCATCCCCCGATCCGCGCCGGGTTTGGTGACTTCCTTCCCCCTCAGACGGATTTTGCCGCGCGCAGGGGAAATATAGCCTCCAATCGCCTTGAGAATGGTGGATTTGCCGCAACCGGAGGGACCGAGCAAGATGAGGCGCTCAGATTCATGGGCCTGAAAGCTCACGTCATAGGTTGCCGTAACAAGGTGCCCGGCTGTTTTGTATTGTAAAGTGAGATTACAAACATCCAGGAATGGAGCATTCATTATACATTCCTTTCATCAAAGATCCTGACCTGCAACGCCGGACATTTTGTGCTTATACCAATAAAATTACAAAATCAATTGGAATAGTAATAATTTAATTGAAAAAAAACTGTAGTGTTTTTACGTAGTTGTCAAACTAGAGCAGATTAACATTGAAAAGCGCGCAAAATTCCCGGACAAAGGTTTTTTTTACGTCCGCCATAGAGGGGGTGTTCACGCCGAGTTCCCGGCTCAAGGAGGTGGCCCTGACTCCCGGCAGACCGCAGGGTCGGATCAGCTCAAAAAGGGAGAGATCCGGTCCCACATTGAGCGAAAGGCCGTGCCGGCTTATCCGGTGTTTGACGGCAATGCCGATCTGGCAGATTTTGCGATCCCCGCCCATATCCTCCGCTTGTCGGGCGTGGAGATCTCCTGCCGGGTCTTTCGGCGGTCCATCCCAAAGTCCCTCTGATCCCCCCGGCTGTCCTTCCCGGGGCTTTGTGTTTATCCAGACCCCCGGACGTCCAGCCCGGCGTCCTGCAATCAGGCCATAGACCGCCAGGGTGCGGATTATGCTTTCCTCCAGATCTGCGAAAAAAGCCCGCAGACCGCCCGGTCTGCGGTTCAGGCTCATAACCGGATAGGCCACCAGTTGTCCGGGGAAATGACAGGTGATGTTGCCGCCGCGATCCGTATGTACTATGGCAACGCCGCGCGCGGTAAAATAGTCCGCGGACAGAGGCAGGTTTTCCTTGCCTCCGTTGCGGCCAAATGTGATAAGCGGCGGATGCTCAAGCAGGAAGAGGCTTTCCTCCCCGCCCTCCAGAATCCTTTGCGCCGCTTCTTCCTGCAGGACCAGGGCCTCGGCATGGCCGATCAGCCCGAGGTCAAGGACGCGCAGCGCGCTACCGGACCTCTCGGGGGTGGAGGTTATGCTTTGCTGTTCCGCGACGGCAGGGGGAGAGAGGCTTTTTTTCACCGCTGCCCTTGCGCGGAGTGAAAACGCTCTTCTTCCACAAAAGCCGTGTACGCGGGGGTATAGAGAAGGTCGAACTTGCCCGTCGGTCCGTTGCGGTGTTTGGCGATGACGATCGTCGCCTTGTCCACGGCCGGGCGGTCCTCATATTTTGCGGAGGACATCGTGTCGCGGTGAATGAACATGACCACGTCCGCATCCTGTTCAATAGCCCCGGATTCGCGCAGATCCGAGAGCCTGGGAAGTTTGTCGCCCTTTTCCCCCGTGGCCCGTTTGTCGGCTTCCCGGCTCAACTGGGCGAGGGCCAGGACCGGAATGTTCAATTCTTTGGCCATGGCCTTGAGATTACGGGAGATGTCCGATATTTCAAGCTCGCGGGAATCCGTTCTGCGGCTGGATTGCATCAGTTGGAGATAGTCGATGATCACCAGACCGATATCTTTTTCCGCTTTCAGGCGGCGGGTGCGGGCGCGCATCTGCATGGTGTTCAGGGCGGCGGCGTCGTCAATATACAGGGGGGCCTGGCTGAATATTTCCCCCGCATCGTGCAGGTACATCAAGTCCTCGTCGCTGAGTTTGCCGGCCATACGCAGGCGCTGCACGTCCACTTTGGCCCAGGAACAGAGCATTCTGGCCATAAGCTGCTGGTTGGACATTTCCAGGGAATAGATCAGCACGGGCACATGGTGGGTCACAGCGGCGAGCATGGCGATGTTCAGGGCCAGAGCGGTTTTCCCCACCGAAGGGCGGGCGCCCAGGATGATCAGGTCCGAGGGCTGGAAGCCGGAGGTCATGGCGTCCAGAGCGTGGTAGCCGGTGTGTACCCCGGTTATGGGGTCCACCGCATTCGCGCGCTCCTGCAAGGTGTTGAAAACGAGTTTTGTCAGTTCTCCCGCGTCTTTATAAGTGCGCGAGCTGTTGCGGCCGGAGATGGCGAAAATCTTTTCCTCCGCCTCATTGAGCAGGGCCTGCACTTCCCGTCCCGGAGCGAAACTCGCGCTGATGATGTCGGCGCAGGAATCTATCAGCAGGCGGGCCATGGCCTTGTCGCGCACCAGGGCTGAATAGTATTCGGCATTGGCGGCGCTGGGGATGGCTCCGGCCAGTTCGCCCAGATAGGCCGCCCCACCCGCTTCCTCCAGTTTTTGCGCCCCTTTCAGGCGCTCGACCGTAGTGATCAGGTCAACGGGGACACCGTTCTGGGAGAGGTATTTGAAGGCCGCGAAAATATGCCGGTGCGCGGGGAGATAAAAGTCATCCTCGTGCAGCATATCCACCAGAACATTCAGGGAATCCGGCTGCAGAAAAACCCCCCCCAGCACGCCCTGTTCGGCTTCGATGCTGTGGGGGGGGATGTTGCGAATCAGATCCGGGGCGCGCCGCTCCGGTGCGGCGGCTAATACCAGCCCGGCCGCGGGGCCGGGACCGGCGGAAGAATAGGCGGCGTCGTCCGAAAACGGCAAAGCCGCGTCATTCGGCGGCGTCGTCCGCAGGGACCGGGATTTCTTTTCCATCGGGGGACCTGCTTTCCTCTTCATCATGCGCCGTTTTTTCCGCGATGACGGAAAGGGCGAGCTCCGCAATCACATCGGCGTGCAGACGCACCCGTATGCTGTAGTCGCCGAGGGCGCGGATGGGCGTATCCAGCAGGATGCGCCGGCGGTCCACATCCAGACCTTTTTCCGCGAGTGTGTCCGCGATCAGGGCCGGGGTGACGGAACCGTAGAGCTTGTCCTTGTCGCCCACGCGCATGGCGATGCTGAGGCGCACGGCGGCGATTTTTTCCGCCAGGGAAGCGGCGGCCCCGCGCAGGGCTTCGGCCCTGGCCTGGAGTTTTTTGCGTTCCAGTTCAAAGATTTTACTATTCGCCGGCGTGGCGAGCATGGCATGACCCTTGGGGAGGAGGTAATTCCTTCCGTAGCCGGGTTTCACATCCACCAGATCGCCGAGGCGTCCCAGATTTTCCATATCGTTGCGCAAAATGACTTTCATGATCATCCCTCCTACAGCACGCTTTTTTTCTTCACTTCAGTGGCGTGCGTTGCGGTATAGATCATCAGGGCCATCTGCCGGGCGCGCTTGATTTCCACAGTCAGCTTGCGCTGATGGTGGGAGCAGACGCCGGTTATGCGGCGGGCGATAATCTTGCCGCGCTCGTTTACGAAGTCGCGCAGCACATCCGGGTGCTTGTAGTTAAGGGGAATATCCTTGTCCGCGCAAAAGCGGCAGAACTTGCGCCGGGAGGTGAATTTTTTCTTGAAAACCGTCATGCGACCTCCTCTGCGCCGGCGTCTGCGCCGCCCTCATCCAGTTTAACGGTCAGGAACTTGAACACGTTTTCCGCGATGCGGATATTACGCTCAAGCTCGGCCACGAGAGCGCCCGGTCCTGTGTATTCCAGACGCACATAATAGCCGCGCATCTGTTTCTGTACCGGGTAGGCCAGATCGCGCATTCCCCAGAGGTCTTCTTCCGCCACTTTTCCACCCTCGCGCTCAATGATAGCCTTGAAGCCGCTCAAAATGGCGTTCCGGTTCTCGCTTGAGAGTTCAGGGGAAAAGAGGAGGAGGGTTTCAAACCTTCTCATGCAAACTCCTTACGGGCTTGGCGGACTTGCTCCGCCTTTCGGCCTCCGCGCCTGTCGCGGAAGCAAGGAACTTGTCTGAATAGACAAAAAGGGCGCGGCTGTCAAATTAAATTTTCGCCGCCAAATACCGTGCGCCCCCGCGCCAGTTCCCGCCCGTCCGCCGTCCTGGTCAAAGAGTGGATAAGGCAGAGTCCGCTCCGGTTATCAGGCTGACCGCTCCGGTCCAGGGATTTGGGGTCCGCTTCAGGCATTTCCTCGCGCTCGCTGCGGCAGGCGATCAGATCCCCGATCCGGCCTTCGGAACGGAAAACCAGTTCCAGTTGACGCAAAGAGGCGTCCAGGGGGAGCTCTTCTCCGAAAAGGCCGGTGCAGGTAGCGGATTCCATGACAAAATCCACAAAACGGCCATTGTTCACATGGCGGTTGCGGTCAATGTCGGCGAGGCGGACCGGGAAGGAGGGGCCGGTCCTGGCCGCTTCGCCGGGGACCGGAATGCGGATGTCGCCCTTTGTCCGGGGCAGGCGCGGATTGCGCGGCGCCAAAGCGGCGATGTAGGCGGGAAAATGCGCCAGCCGCCGGGAACTGAGGTTGATAATCACCCATTGGGTCACGGCGCTTGTGATTAGTTCCCTGCCTTGCGCATAAATGGCGAAATCCCGTCTGAAAAAGGCGTGTTCGAGACCCACCGGCCAGGTGACGACGCGCAGGGTCTCACCGGCCGCGGGGCGGCGTATGATGTTCACGCGCATTTTGGCCAGCGCCCAGGACATATCTTCTCTATAAAGGCGGTCCAGGCCTACGCCGAGTTTCTCGGCGTGAACATGAGCCGCGTCTTCCAGGTAATTGCACAGGCACTGGACGCGCAGTTTCTTGTCCCAGCCCGTTTCGTGCGGGCGGACGGTGCAGCGTTCGGTGTGTGTCGGCATAGCTTTGCGCCTCTAGCTAAAATTTATAGCCCAGAGACATGGAAACAATGTTCGTCCGGCTTGCTCCGGTCCGGGAATGGACCACGCCGTGCGCTGTATCCGGATTGTAGTTGCGGTCCGTGGGGTCGATCATGGCATAGGCCAGATCCAGGGTCCAGGCGTCCCAGTGGAAGCCCAGGCCCACACTGTAGATGCTGCGGTCGTCCGTGGGCACCAGATAATCCTCATAGGCCTCGGTCATAGGACTTTGGTCCCAGACATAGCCGGCGCGCAGGGTCAGCCAGTCCGTGGCCTCGTACTCCACCCCGATGTTGAAGCGCCAGGTGTTGTGCCAGTTCTTGTCGTTATAGGAAGTGGGCAGGGGAGAGGGCATACGGATGTTCAGGTTGTCGAAGGTCGCCCAGTGCGTCCAGATGGCCCCCACTTCGATGGAAAAATCCGGGGTCGGGGTCCAGGCCAGTCCCCCGGAGATGGAGTCCGGCAGGACCACCGGGGCGTGGGCCGTGCCGTTGTGGAAGTTGGAGTTGTACATTTCTTCGAGTGTCGGGTTGGATGGACCTTTATAGGCGAAGCGGGCGTTGCCGAAGGCGTGTACCCTGGCCTGGCTGCGGTATTGCAGACCGATAGCCCAGTTTTCGTTGAACTGGTAGTGCAGGGCCAGATTGCCGCCGATGCCCCAGCCGTCGGCGTCGGTGATCTTGCTGTCCACCTCGGCTGGTCCCATATGTACACGTTTTTTCAGATCCAGGGTGACGTAGACGATTTCAATCCCGGCGGCCAGAGAGAGCTTGTCCGTGGCCTTCCAGGCGATGTTCGGGTTAATGGAGGCGCTGAGCAGGGATATGCCGTAGATATTGAAACGCCCCGCCCATTCATGGGGATATTCGAAGCCCAGGCCGAAACGCGTAAATTCGCCTATGCCGAAAAACCAGTCGTCGTTGATCTGGTGCGTATAATAGGCATGGGGGATAGGCCAGACGGATTCCCGCAGCCCCGAGCTGCCTTCCCGGCCGCTTGAATCCATCCAGTCCATGCGTCCGCTCGGCATGACCAGACTGATCCCGGCCATGGCCTGGACGCCGGGCAGGCGGGTCAGCAGGGCCGGATTGAAAGCCACGGCCGAGGCGTCGGGTTTTCTGGCCATAACCGCGCCGCCGAGGGCCACGCCGCGCGCGCTGTATTCATAAAGACCGAAGCCTTCGGCCTGGACCGGCGCGGCCTGAAAGAGCAGGCAGGCGATTACGGAAAGGATCAGGAAGATTTTCATGGCAACCCTATTGTTTTTTGCAGACCATGACCCTGGCCGGACGCAACAGGCGATCGCGCAGACGGTAGCCGCTGGTGAGGAGGGCGCAGATATGGCCCTCCGGGATATCCGGGACATCAAGCATACCCACAGCCTCGTGCAGGGCGGGGTTAAACTCCTCTCCGACCTGACCCACCTGTTCCAGCCCCTGGGCGGCCAGAGATTCCTGCATGAGTTTACGGGTCATGCGCACGCCCGTTACAAAATCCCGGCAGGCCGGAGCGTCCGGGGTGTGCTGCAGGGCCAGATCCAGGTTGTCCAGGGAAGGGATGATCGCGTTCAGCACGTTTTCCGCCGCATAGCGGACCTGTTCGTCGCGCTCCCGGTTCAGGCGTTTGCGCGCGTTGTCCAGTTCGGCCAGAGCGCGCAGGCGTTCCTCGTCCGCTTCCTTTTTTACCGGACAGGAGGGACAGACGCGGAGCCGGCATTCCCCGGCGATGGCGCTGTCCGGGATTGAGGCGGGGTCCGTATCGCCGGCGCTTTCTCCGAATGTCTCTCCGGGCGGGCCTTGTTCGGAGCGCTCCGGATCGTGCGCAGGCTGTGCGGAGCTGAAAAGTCCGGCAAAGGGGTTGGAAAAGGAATGCGGTTCAAAGTGCGGCATTTTATCCCCGGAGTTTTCCGCGAAATCCGGAGATGCGGCGTAAGCGGCGCGGCCTCTGGCCGCCCGTCCGGCAGCGGAGGGGGAAGAGGAAGGCGGCAGGGGACGGTCGGAGTCTTCCAGAAGATCCGACAAGGCGTCAAAAGCTTCTTCCTCCGGCGTGGTCAGCCTGTCTTCGGCAACGCTTTTTTTCGGGGGGAAAACAGTTTTTTTTACACTCATGCGCGAGATGCTCCTGATAAATTTCTCCATAAAGGAGTAAGCACAAGCTGGGTCGGTGTCAAGGCGCGACGGCCGCGTCCGTCAATGGCCGCACCTTGCAGCCCCCGGCGCTCAGGAAGTCTTTGATCTCGCTGATGCTATACTCGCCGTAATGTACAATGGAGGCGATCAGGGCCGCCGAAGCCCTGCCTTTTGTCAGAGCGTCCAGCATATGCGCGGGAGAACCGGCCCCGCCCGAGGCAATCACCGGGATACGCACGGAATCCGCTATAGTCCGGGTCAGATTTAGTTCATAGCCCTCTTTGGTCCCATCCGCGTCAATGGAGTTGACGCAAATCTCGCCCGCCCCGAGCTGTTCGCAACATACCGCCCAGGCTATGGCATCCATGCCCATGCGCTTGCGCCCGCCCTGGATCACAATCTCGTAGCCGGAGGGTATCTGGGCGCTCACAGCCGTCTGTTTCACGTCCATACCCACGACTATGGCCTGGGAGCCGAAAGCCTCCGCGCCTTCGCTGATCAGGTGGGGATTGGTCACGGCCGCGGAATTGACGGATATCTTTTCCGCTCCGGCCCGGAGCACGGCCCGCATGTCCGCGACCGTGCTTATGCCCCCGCCCACGGAGAAGGGGATGAAAATGTTCATCGCCACCCGCTCCACAACGTCGAGAAAGATGCCGCGTTTTTCGGCCGAGGCGGTAATGTCGTAAAAAACGATCTCGTCCGCTCCCTGTTCATAATAACGGCGCGCCATCTTCACAGGGTCGCCTATGTCCAGGTTTCCCTTGAATTTGACCCCTTTGGTCAATTGCCCGTTACGCACGTCCAGGCAGGGGATGACGCGCTTGCTCAGCATGTCCGGTCTCCAAATTTTGCCTGTCTGCAGTATTTGTAAAAATTTCTCAGGATGGTCAGTCCGGCCGGACCGCTTTTTTCCGGGTGAAACTGCAAAGCCCAGAGACCGTCCCGGCCATAGACGGAGCAGAATTCCAGACCGTGGCGGGTGTATGCCAGAACCAGGTCCGGGTCCGGCTCCACATAATAGGAGTGGACAAAGTAAAACTCGGCCAGCGGGGACACGCCCTTGAAAAGCGGATTTCTGCGCTTTAAGCGCAAGCCGTTCCAGCCCATGTGGGGAATGCTGATCAGCCGGTCATTCTCGTCGCGCAGATCGTTGGAAAAACGTTTGCTGCTGCCATTGACCAGACCCAGGGTTTCGACGTTGCCTTCTTCGCTTTGCTCCAGAAGGATCTGGCAGCCGAGGCAGATGCCGAGCAGGGGTTTGCCGAGGGCGACCAGATCCCCGAGCACCCGGGCCAGACCGCTGTTTGTCAACTCGCGCATGGCTTGACCGGCCGCGCCGACGCCGGGAAAGATAATGCCGCTGGAGGCAAAAAGGTCTGAGGCCCGCGCCGTTACCTGGCCGGGTATGCCGAGGTGCTGCAGAGCGTGCAGGACGCTGGTCTGGTTGCCGGCCTCATAGTCCAGAATGCTCAACATCAGGCTTCTTCCTCCATTTCCAGCCCCCGCGCGCAAGCGGCCCGGACGGCGTCCACGAGCAGCCCGCGCGCGCCTTGCCTGTCCAGATGGTTGATCCCGGCTATGGTCGTGCCGGCCGGGGAAGACACCTGCTCGCGTAAAATGGCCGGGTGCAGGCTGCTCTGCGCGGCCATTTCCGCGCAGCCGCGCAGCAGTTCAAGGGCGATGGACGAGGAGGACGCGCGATCCAGGCCGATGCTCACTCCGGCCTCGGCCAGACTTTCCAGAAAATGAAAGACATAACCCGGCCCGGACCCGGAGAGGGCGGTCAAAGCGTTCATCTTGCTTTCCTCGACCTCGATCAGCATGCCCAGGGCGGCAAGCAGACGGCGCACGATTTCCTGCCTGTCCGGGGGAACGCCCGGTCCGAAGCAGAGACCGAAAATGCCCCGCCCGACAAGAGCCGGAGTATTGGGCATGATACGGGCCACCGGGCAGCGCTCCCGGCTGTGCTTGCGCAGAAAATCCAGGTTGACGCCCGCGGCGATGCTGAGGAGCAGATGATCCGGGCGCAGGGCGGAATTGATTTCCGCGAGCAGGGGAGCTACGTGGTAGGGTTTTACGGCTATGAGCAAAAGGTCCGAGGCCTCGGCCAGAGCTGCGGCGTCAGGGGCGCAGACCAGATCCGGAGGAAGTGCGGCGGCGGGATTTTTTTCGTAGACGCCAAGGGCAAAGGAGCTGTTCAAGCCCTCATTTTGCCTGACGCCGAGCGCCAGGGCCCGACCCATGTTGCCGAAGCCGACAATTCCCAGGCGCAGGCGTGATTCACTCATCGGGCAATCCTTGAAAAGGGGTTAGGACAGGGAAGAGGGTGTAAGATGAAATTTTATTAAAATCAAGTCCCCGGGACCAGACGCACCCCGTCTTCGCCGTCCAGGGAAGAGACCAGCACATCCACGCGGTCGCTTTTTTTCGTGTCCAGACGCAGGCCCACATAGTCCGCATGAATGGGCAGTTCGCGGTGCCCCCGGTCCACCAGAACGAGCAGTTCCACCCGTCCCGGACGCCCGAAGTCCGTCAGGGCCTCCAGAGCGGCGCGGATTGTGCGGCCGGTGTAAAGGACATCGTCGGCCAGGATCAGATTTTTTCCCTCCACGTCGAAGGGGATGTCCGTCTGCCGGATCATGGGTTTGATGTTCCCCGCCGTCCAGTCGTCGCGGTAGAGGGTGATGTCCAGGGAGCCGACCGGAATGTCCGGTTTCAGCCTGGAGCGCATGATTTCGCGTAGTTGCCCGGCAATGAGGGCGCCCCGGCGCTGGATGCCGACGAGAACGACATCGGCGCAGGAACCGTGCACCTTGATCAGTTCCCCGGTCAGGCGTTCCAGGCTTGCGCGCATTTCGGCCGCCGTCATGATCTTTACTGTTCTGGACCCGGCGTCTGGGGAATCGGACATGACCACCTCCTGTGTTTTGGAATCTGCAAAGACCGGCGCGCAGTCAGGATTCAGCGGACAAAGTATTCGCCCGAACAGACGAAGGCGGCTTCTCCGGTCATATAAACCCGGCCGTCATCCGCCCAGTCTATGTCCAGTTCTCCGCCCGGCAGTTCGACGAAGGCCCGGCGCTTGGTCCAGTTGTTCAGGGAACAGGCCACCAGGACGGCGCAGGCTCCTGTGCCGCAGGCCAGGGTTTCCCCGGCCCCGCGTTCCCACACGCGCATCCGGATGCGCTCGCGGTTTTCCACTTGCACGAATTCCGTATTGACCCGGCGCGGGAAAAGGGGATGGTGTTCAAAGAGAGGGCCGATTTTGCCGAGATCCAGACTTTCCAGACCCGGCATGGGGATGACCAGATGCGGGTTGCCCATGGAAACGGCGGTCCCTTTATAGAGGCGGCCCTGCACGACCACATCCTGATCAATGAAGGTGTCGCCCTCGGCCTGCAAGGGCAGATCCGCCGGAGCGAGGCGCGGTTCGCCCATATCAACGCGTACGCGGGCGACATGCGGCCCTTCTGTGAAGAGTTCAAGCCTGCGTACCCCGCTCAAGGTTTCCAGGCTCAACCGCTTTTCCCTGATGAAATGTTTTTCGTAGAGGTATTTGCCGACGCAGCGCGTAGCGTTGCCGCACATCTCCGCCTCCGAGCCGTCGGCGTTGAATATGCGCATGCGGAAATCGGCTCCGGAGGCGGGCGAGGCCTTGCCGATCAGCACCAGACCGTCGCTCCCCACCCCGAAATGCCGGTCGCTTACGGCGATGGCGAGGGGGGCGGGATTGGCGAGGGGGGCGTCGAATTCCTCGACGTAGATGTAGTCATTGCCCAGCCCCTGCATTTTGGTGAAAACGACGCGATCCGGCTGGGTCCTGTCCCGGCTCAAGGACTCAAGGGTGGCGAGAATTTCCGGTCTGGCCATGGCGCATTTCCTTCACGGATTTGAAGCATTGCTGGAATTAGCAATATAACCCATAAGCGCGGGCTGTTCAATATTTTGCCGGGAAAAAGAAGCGGACAAAGCCACGATTTACGGCTGCGCTGTCCAGTCTCCGAATCCGCGCGGGAACAGGGGCAGCGGCGAATTGGTTTTTTTCTAGGGCAGGAGGGTCACAACCGTAGGCTCGATAGGCGCGCCGCCTGTAAAGGGGCTGGCGCCGGGGCGCGGAGGGTTGCGGGTCAGAAAGGCGACTTCCCGGTTCATGGGCAGGGTGACCGTGGACATGGCCAGGACCTCGCGGCTTCTGGTCTGCAAGATGCGGATATTGAAGCGCACATGCTCCGGGGTCACGACATAGGTTCCGGCCACCAGAGCGGCCGTCTCCACAATCCGGTTGCCGAGCAGTTCTTCCTGACGGGTGAGCAGCAACTCGCCCCGGTCAGGCTCAAAAAGTATGTCCGCGCCTTTGCGGATTTCCTGCACATCATATCCGGCCTGCACAAACCAGCGGGCTATTTCTTCCTGCATCTGCCGGGCCAGAGGATTGGCCTCGTCCAGGGCGTTGATGTTTACCGGGGTCGTGATGCTGAGGCTCACTCCCCGGGCCGGGAGGTCCGTCTCCTTCTGTCCCAGGCGGGAGCCGAGTTGTCTGTCCATTTCCCGGCCAACGGCCGAGGCCGCCTGCGGGACAGTGGCCGCCAGGGCGGCGCCGCCTGTGCCGAGCAAAAGCAGGAGGCAGAGGGCGAAAAGGCCGCGCAGGACTGCCCGGCGGGCTGTCTTTTTGCCTGTGTCTGTGCGGGAAGGGTTAAATTTCATAACTTTACCTCAGGGTCAGGATGGACATTTCCACGCCTTTAAGTTCATTGGCGACGACGCGTCTGGTTTCCAGGTCCGTGCTCTGGGCCAGGGCCAGAAGCAGATGCTCCTTGGCCATCTCAAAGCGGCCCTGGGCGGCGTAAGCCCGGCCCTGGTACAAATTGAGCTGGCAGTTGGATGCATAGGTATTAAAGAATCCGGGTCGTTCCAGATCCGCCGGCTTGCTCCGCTCGGAGCAGGCGGCGATGAACCAGGAGGACATGAGGCAAACGCAGAGTAATGTAAGAATTTTTTTCATGGCGATCACACATTTATATTTAATGAACGTCCGCGCCCTGATCAAAAGGCGTCGGTTCCGGCGGCGGGGGCGGAAGCACGGCCGTGTTGAAGTCCCGAATGTGCATCAGTCCGTCTCCCGCTCCGGCGCCTGTTTCACGCAAATGCCGGGCGGCTGATTCGTCGTTCGTGCTGTTTACCCCGGTGCGCAGCAGGGTATTGACGGTTTCATTGCCCTCAAAGACCATGCTGGCCGTGCGCAGCACCCGTCCGTTGGAGGGTCTGACCAGCCGGGCGTTCACAAAAACCGCGCCCGGTCCCTTGGCGTAAGTGCCGACGATAACCACCGCGGACTCGGCGGGGACGGAACCGCGTTCCCTGGAGAGAATGAATTCCCCTTCCTTTTCCTTGACGCGCACGGCGGTTTCCATGCGGTATTCGCGTACCGGGTAACCGCGCTGGTTGAGTTCGAAGTAGAGCTGTTCACCCAGCAGCCGTCCGAAGGCCGAGGTTTCCTTGAAATCGTCAAGGTTGACAAAAGATACGGGCATGGCCACGACCCCGGACAGGGAGCGGTCGCGCATTTCGGCCACCAGCTGATCCGCGAGTTCGCGCACCTTGAGGCGCAGTTCGCGCGCGGCCGCGTAGCGCGGGTCTGTGCCCGGCACTTTCATGCCCTGCACGGTAACCGGGGCCGGCACGGGTCTTCCGTCATTGAGCAGGGAAGGCGACTGCGGCAGGCAGGCCGCCAGGGACGCGCAGAGAGCGGCGGCGGCTGGAATCGTGAAAATGTAACGCAAAAACATGGGAAGCTCCTTGCCGGGTGGTCTATCCACTTATCGGCGGGAGCGGGCAAAGCATTAGGTTTTGCCCGTTTTGCCGCTTTGCCGGATTCGCTATTTTTTGAAATGGCTGCCGCACCCGGCTTGCCAAATCCGCGTCATAAACATAAAAACAGGACGCGGGCAAAAATCAGGAGGATCTTTATGGTCAGTATAGGCACACCCGGCACGGCTTCGGCAACCCGACTGATGCTGCTCGGCGCGGGCGAACTGGGGCGGGAGGTCGCTATTGAAGCCCTGCGTCTGGGACTGGAAGTGATCGCCGTGGACCGCTATGCGGGCGCTCCCGCCATGCAGGTGGCTCAAAAAAGCCGCGTCATATCCATGTTGGACGGGCAGGCCCTGCGCGCCTTGATCGAAGAAGAGAAGCCGGATTTCATAGTCCCGGAGATCGAGGCCATCGCCACCCAAACCCTGGAAGAACTGGAAGGGGAGGGCTTTCACATTACCCCCACGGCCAGGGCCGTGCGTCTGACCATGAACCGGGAGGGCATCCGCAGGCTGGCTGCGGAGGAACTGGGGCTTTTAACCTCTCCCTACCGTTTCGCCGGGACTTATGAGGAATTTCGCGTGGCCGCGCGGGAGATCGGCTTCCCTTGTCTGGTCAAGCCGGTGATGAGTTCCTCCGGCAAAGGCCAGAGCCTCATGCGCGCCGAGGATGATCTCGGGACCGCCTGGGAACGCGCCCAGGAAGGCGCGCGCGGCGGTCGGGGCCGGGTCATCGTCGAGGGTTTCATTGACTTTGACTATGAAATAACCCTGCTCACCGTGCGCCATATTGACGGACTGACTTTTTGCGATCCCGTCGGGCATTTTCAGGAGGAGGGGGATTACCGCCGCTCCTGGCAGCCCCAGCCCATGTCCGGTCCCGCTCTTGCCAAAGCCAGGGATATGGCGGAGCAAGTGACCGGCGCTCTGGGCGGACGCGGTATTTTCGGGGTGGAGCTTTTTGTCAAGGAAGGCAAAGCGGAGGAGGAAGACAAAGTTTATTTCAGCGAGGTTTCGCCCCGTCCCCACGACACGGGTCTTGTCACCTGCATATCCCAGAACCTTTCCGAATTCGCCCTGCACACGCGGGCGTTGCTCGGACTGCCCATTCCGGCCTTGCGCCAGTACGGGGCGGCGGCCTCCGCCGTCATTCTCCCCCAAGGGGAAAGCCGTAAGCCGATCTATCATAATCTGGAAAAGGCCCTGCGTGAGCCGGACACGCAGATTATGCTTTTCGGCAAACCGGATATTTCCGGACACAGACGCATGGGCGTGGCTCTGGCTTTGGGACGCGATCTCGCCCAGGCTCTGGACAAGGCGCAAAGGGCGGCGCGGGCGCTAAGCGTGGAGATGTGAGACCCCCCGGCGCGGCAGCCCATTTTAAAAAATATGGGAAGGGGTCGGTTTACAGCCTGACCGCATACTGCTAGAATCAATTCATGTCCGATCGGCCCCAGGAAAACAGCAAGCGGCTTTTTGCCGCGGATCTCAAACTCGGGACCGAGGTCGCCGACCTCTTTCTGCTCTCCGCCGCGCGGCTGAACCAGTCCGCCAACGGGCCTTACTGGCTACTGGAGTTCAAGGACGCGAGCGGGGTTATTCCGGGAAAAATCTGGAGCCCGCAAAGCCGCGCTTATCCGGACCTTGCCCCCGGTCTCGCTGTCTTCGTCAAGGGGAGGGTGGGCAGCTACCGCGAGCGTTCGGATCTGAGCATTGACTCCCTGCGTGTCCTGGAGGACGCGGAAAAAGCGGCCCTTGACCTGAGCCTCTTTCTGCCCTCGGCCCCGCGTCCCGCCGGGGAAATGTCCGCCGAACTGCGCGGCCTGGCGCTGACCGTCCTGACCCACGCGCCCTGGCGCAAACTGGTGCTGGATTTGCTGGAGGACGCGGAAATCGGCCCACTGCTGCGTTCGGCTCCCGCTGCCAAGGCCATGCACCACGCCTACGCCGGCGGTTTGCTTGAACACACCCTTTCCGTTGTCCGTATCTGTATGTTTCTGGCGGATCATTACCCCTTTCTGGATCGCCAGACCCTTTTCGCCGGGGCGCTTTGCCATGACCTCGGCAAGATCTGGGAATTGAAGCAGGATGTGGCCATAAACTACACTACCCAGGGCAGGTTGATCGGGCACATCAATATTTTTACAAGCCGGCTGGAAGATTTCGCGGCCAGAGCCGGCCTTGAGAAAGATTTGGCCGAACATCTCCTGCACCTCGTTCTCAGCCATCACGGGACCTATGAATTCGGATCGCCGCGTCTGCCCGCAAGCCCGGAGGCCGTGGCCCTGCATTACGCGGATAATATTGACGCCAAGCTGAAGCAGGTCCAGGACGCTTTATCCGGTCTTGCGCCGGGTTCCTGGTCCGATTATAATACCCCGCTGGAGCGTTTCCTGTACTGTCCTCCCAGGACTCCGGACGCTCCTCCGGCGCCGGAATCCGATCCCGAACCCGTTCCCGATTGCGATTCCGGGTCCGAACCCGCCCCGGTCCCTGCCGCGCCGCAGGAGGCAAACCCTGTTGGGCCGGATGCGAACCCTGCCGCGCAGGAGGATGCGAACCCTGCGGGGAAAGCGGGTGGAACGGGCAAAACGGGGACCCTGTCCCTGTTCACCATTCAACCGGCGAGTGGAGTCTTATGTTCATCACCTTTGAAGGAATAGAAGGATCCGGGAAGACAAGGGCGCTTAACCAGATCTGCGCCGCGCTTTCCGAGGAAAGCGTTTCTTTTGTCAGCACCCATGAGCCGGGCGGCAGCAGCGTCGGACGGGCCTTGCGTCCCCTGCTTTTGCACAAGACCCATCCCCTGTCCCCGGAGGCCGAGCTTTTCATGTTTCTCGCGGACCGCGCCCAGCATGTGAGCAAGATTATCCGGCCCGCTCTGGAATCCGGGGATGTCGTACTCTGCGACCGCTATGCGGATTCCACCCTCGCCTATCAGGGCTATGGCCGGGGCATGAGTATGGACACCCTGCTCAGGCTGAACCAGTTGGCCACGGGCGGGCTGTGGCCGGATTTGACCCTGATTCTGGATCTGGAAGTGGAGGAGGGACTGCGGCGCGCCTTTACCCGTAACGCCGACCGGGACGGGATGAGCAGCGAAGACGCGCGTTTTGAGACCGAACCCCTGGAATTCCACCGTCGCGTCCGGGATGGCTACCTGAAACTTGCGGAACAGGACCCGCAGCGCTGTCGGGTAGTGAACGCCGCGCTTGCGCCCGAAGTTGTCGATGAGCAAATCACGGATATTCTGGCCGATCGTTTTTCTTTAAATCTGGCCTGATTCCGGACCGGACTGCCGACCCTGCCGGGCCTGGTCAATATCGCGGGTAATGTCAGCGGCGCGAAGATGGCCATGCGCATCGGCCCCTCTTTGTCCGGCGCGTATTGAGCGTGAGCCTTTCCCTGCTCTTTGTCTCTCTGCTCTGGAAATTTTTTCCGAGTTGATGACACCCCCTGTTTACCTGTGACCTTGGGTAGTATATCTTACTACAAGAGGTGCCGACTATGAAAGCAATAATAAATACAAGTGTAAAACTGCCCCCAGCGCTACATGCGCGGATGGTGAATCTTGCGGAGATCCGCCAGCGCACTGCTCACGCGCTTATGCTGCAAGCGATAGAATCCTTTGTTGAACGGGAAGAAAAGCGGGAAGCTTTACGACAAGAAGCGAAAGCCGCGCATGACCACTACGCGCAAACGGGACTGCATCTGACAAACGCCGAAGTAATAGAGTGGATAGACAAGACGGTTCAGGGTGAAAAGGCGCCCATGCCGAAATGCCATATATAGTCAACTGGACGGAAAACGCCATTGCGGGGCTGGAAAGGGTCTGGCTGTTTCTTGCGGAAAAAAACGAGGAAGCAGCTAAAGCCGCCCTCAAGTCTATTCGCGAAAAAGCGCTGTTGCTGGAAGAATTCCCCAACGCAGGCCGTCCGGCAGAAGATTTTGACCCTGAATATCGGGAATTATTGATTCCCTTCGGCGGAGCCGGATACATCTTGATTTATGAAGTCGTAGGGGATTTTGTCTGCATCATGGCTTTGAAACATCAGAAAGAGGCAGGGTACTGGAGCATTTAATGTGTGAACTGCACTAGAGTGAAGTTTATTAGGAGGGTATCAGCGTCAGACCATTTGTGGCGGTTGAAAAGGGTGGGTTGATGATGTAAAGAATTGCCGGGGCGATCCTCCGAGTCCCAGACAAGGAGGCGCCACATATGGACTACCTCTTGAATACCCTGGTCATGATATTGGCCTGAAGATCGCGCAGCCGGGTTGGCTGCTTTGCTCTGATCCTGAATCTGAAGGGCGTCTCGCGACGCCCTTCGATTTTACAGGTGTTCGACTGTCGCTTTACAGCTTACCCGGCTCCTGCTGTTTATAGTTACAGCAACCGGCTTTTGCTGTTCAGCTCTCGCTGTTTAGCCGAAATCAAGCATGGTCTTCAGCAACGCCTGCTCCATAGTGAGCTGGTCGGCGGCGCCGCTGCTTTCATACGCTGTTCTGAACTCGTCAACGGAATTGTAGGTTGTGCCGCCGTCTTCCTCCGAGCCCACCGTGACACTGAAATCACCACTCACCTGGATGCCGATCTTCAGTTCCGCGTTCGCGTCACCCTCAATCTGCAGGGTCAGGTTGATGGTGCCGTCATCGCTGATGTTCAGATCCACCCAGTCGTTCTCCAGGTAGCTGTCCAGAGTGCCCTCGTTTTCGACCAGGCTGTCAAAGCGCAGCTTGTCGGAACCGAGTTCAAAGTCATGGATGATATCGTATCTGGTGTCGGGCGCGCCGAAGTCCGAGGCTGTCCAGGCGAAGGTATCCGAGCCGCTTCCGCCGGAGAGTTCGTTGTAAACGACTCCCGTGCCGTCCTCGCCGATGACCACGACATCACCCACTTCGGCGTTGTCGGCAGGGCCGACTCCGGCGTAGATGAGATCGTCGCCGGCTCCGCCGAAGATGACGTCACCACCCGCGCCTCCGAAGATCACGTCATCGCCCTGACCGCCGAAGATGGTGTCGTTGCCGAGGCCTCCGTCAAGGGTGTCGTTGCCCTCGCCGAAGTAATAGGTGGTTGTGCCGCCGCTGGTGATGGTAAGGTATTCCCCGGTCCCTTCGGGAATGCTGTCGCTGCCCGCGCCGCCGACGATGAAGTCATTGCCTGCGGTGCCGGTGAAGCTGTCGTCGCCGGCGCCGAAGCTGATGACGTCGTTGGCCACTTCGCCGATCACAAGGGAGTCTCCGTCGCTGCCGACGACTGCCGCAGCGGCGACGTTGCCGTCCGCGCCGTCCTCGGCGTAAGCCGCGGCTTCTTCGGCGCCGAAGGCCATACTCATCATGCTCATGGGCGCCATCAGGGGGGCCGCCGCGCCGGACATCAGTTCGACGGGGTGGTTGGCCCCGTGCACGTAGAGGGTGGCGGTATCGGTATGACCCAGCCCGTCTTTTATAGTGTAAGTGAAGTCTTCATTCACGTCTGCTGCTTCCTGCACCTGACCGTTGACGATAGCGCCCCGGTAAGTGTAGCTGCCGTCATCGTTGATGATGAGCTTGCCGCCGCTGGCTGTTGTGAAAGTCAGACTGTGTACTGTGCTGGTAAACGTTTGGGTAGTGCCGTTATAGCTTACGCTGGAGACGGCGCCGTCGAGCATGAAGTCAATCTGACCGTCCGGACTCGGCTCAATCAGCACATTGCCCTTGAACTGGTAGGGAACATCCACCAGGTTCACCTGGTCTATATACAGGCTGGCGTTGTTGCCGGCAGCGGTTCCTACCTGGAGCGTACCCAGAACAAGCTTGTAATTAGCAGGATCCGCCGTGAAAGGCACCGGAATGTGGGCGATGCCAGCAGTGGCATGATCGCCGTTGGCGGCGGCCAGTTGGGCTATAGTGCCGGAGGCTATGTACTGACCGCTCGCGCTCTGCAAGACCCAGATGGCCGCATCGCCCTGGTCAGCAGTGGCGCTGTTGCCGGCGAGGGAGTAGTCAAAGACGATCTCGCCGCCGCTGGAACTAAACGTCCTGGTCATAAAGCTGCCGCTCGGCCTGTTGGTGTTGGCCGTATAGGGAGTTCCATTCAGATCCAGGCTGTTTACGAAGTCGGCATAGTTAGCGTTGCCCAAGATGTTTGTTGTTTGGGTAGCGGTCAGGTTAGTAGAACCGTACAATCTGACATAGTGCCCATCGGTGAGCCTGTCCAGTGCGGAGTTACCGGAAGGCGGCGCCTCCTGGGCATAGCTTTCAGTAAAACTGGTTCGATCGACTGCAGTGCTACCGCCGACACTGGTCCAATTTTCATTGGACAGGGACAGGGTAAAGCTGCCCAGAGGCACATCCACACCCGGAGCTTCAACAGCCACGTTGTCGTAGGCGATAACCGGCGCAACCGCATTCGTATCCGACAGGTTTACAGTGGCCCAATCGGACAAGTCGCCATCGCGGTCAACCAGTCTGTAGGTGAACTCGTCACCGGAGAACACACCGCTTGGGGAAGAGGGTTTGAAGAGGTATTCGCCATTGTCGCTCACATACAGTGTGCCCTCAGTCAGCGCAATGGTAAGCACATGTTCTCCGGGCGCGAAGGTGTAGGTTGTACCCTCATAGGCCACTTCACCCAGATGCGCCCGATCCCAGGGCTGGTCAACCCGTCCATCCACGCCCACATCATTGATGACATTGCCCTGATGGACAAGCCCGGCGAATTGCGGGTCATTGAGCTGAATGACGTTTTCGATATAGATGCGACTTGTTGTACCTACTGTCGTACCACCTTCAAAGCTGCCGATGACCACCTTGTAGTGTTGCTCAACCCCGGTTTCGGGGATTTCAAGAACCCATCTACCAGCCGTAGAGCCTGTACCTGATGCGGTTCGAACAAATATAGCCGTCACTGGCTGACCAGAAGCATTTTTCACGATATTCCCGGAGGAATCCATTAACATGGCAAAGCCGCCATCGTGCTCATTCGCTCCAGACGCGCCATAATGCCCCCAACTGATGATGATTTCTCCCCCGCGCGAAGTGAGCTCATGCGCCCCAAGGGTTATCTGCTCTCTGCCGGCGGAGTTGTGGATTATCTCTGCGACGCCGCCCGGTCCCGTAATTACTGAAACGACCTTATCGTGGTCCGCGACGAGCGATATCTGAGCTGGCGTACGTAATGTGGCATTCAAGAACAGGCTCCGGTTATCAGGCTGATATGCGCTGTCATTCAGATTAACTCCATATTCCGACAGCACCCGAGTTACCAGAGCGGCATCATAGGCGCCGGGACGGGCTGCGGCGGGAATAGATATACCATAAGTCGCGTCCCTTGTGGTGACCCAGCCTTCGTGGTCTGAACTGCTACTGGGGAAGTTGCCCAAAACCACTCCCGTGTTATAGTCCAGATTTTCCATATAGCTGACATCATCATGCGCCACGGGGACGTAATCTTTGACGACCAGCGTCATATTCTGTGAGGTATGCGAATCGCCGTCGGCATCTGTCATGGTAAAGCTGACCTGCGCCGTGAAATCATCACTGATGTCGTTCGAGCGCAGGGTATAGTTGCCGTTGGCATAGAAGTCTATAACAGAGCCGTTACCGCCGGACAGGATGATGGGGCCGGTATGCATTAATCCGGTTCTGGGATCATACACATTGAGCGCGTGCGCCAATCCCTCGATAGTCACGCTGGACAGGGTAGATACGTCGGCGGAACCCAGGACATCAAAGATATTGTGTTGTTCCACCGGAACCAGTTCCTCAAGAGTAGTTCCCAGCTTATCGTAGTCGGTAACACCAATCACCTTTGACAGATCCCCGGTGACCGCTGTCATAGCTGTTCTTTCATCAGTGGAGTTCATCGTTCCGATGAACAGGGCATAAGTATCAATTTCATGTTCCGTGCGGAGGGCTGTCCACGCCGCCTTTTGGGTGTCATTCCAATAGTTAGCGGTTGGCATGCCATCCGTCATGAAGTACAGGGTATTGGACGCATTGGCCATCGTTGGATCGCTTTGACTCCGTATCACGTTCCCAAGGGCCTCAAATGCCGCAGAGTAATGGGTAGCCCCAGGCACATTGATGTCATCTGCTCCCGTAATACGCGCCAGCACCTGATCCGGAGTGGCGCCGACCAGAATCACATCGGCATTGTCGCCGAAACTGATGATGGAAAATTCGGCATCAATGCCGTTATCTTTGTATTTCGTGGCCAGCAGACGAATCGCGGCAACCTGCTGAGCCATTTCAGTAGTGCCAACGCTACCCGATGTATCCACTATCAGGTAGATATTGGCCCGCTGCTGACCGCCTTCCATTACTTCCAGCACCTTGGGATCTCCGGAAGTATCAGCCCTGGACGGCGTGTCATCCTGAATGGTTATGCCCACGGCGCTCGGGGTGTGTACCCCGTTGGCAGCGACCTGATCAAAGCCGATATTCATGGACAGGCTGTCCCCGCCCGGACTCCAGCTACTGAGGGTGGGTATATGCTCCACCGCGCTGTACAGGGTGGTGGTCAGCTCGCCGGTAAACTTTCCGCTCGCGTCAAAGGTCGGGTCAATCTGAATGGCCACCTTACCTTCGGCAATGCCTTGCAGGGAGTTGCCAACCTGCTGCCAAGTGACCTCAGTGTATTCTCCGTCCCGGTTGGTGTCGGCTTTGAGCGGGGGTGCGTTGTCGGTATCCCATTGCAGGCTGGTGGCATCCGCGCTCAGTTGCGCGCCGTTTATGACAGAGGTCAGGCTGGCCTCGCCATGCCCGGCGCCCTGACTGCCGAAGGACAGCCCCGCCTCATCCAGGCTGAACACCGCGCCGGGAATGTTGTCGGCCAGGGTGACGGTGAAGTCCGCAGTGGCAGTGTCCCCGTCGCTGTCGGTGATGGAGAAGGTAATCTTGTCCGTATCGCCCAAGTGACCGCGCTGACCTTCATAGCTGTAGGCTATTTCACCGTTTTCAATATGCAGGGTCAACGCGCCCGTGGCCGTCTGCACGGTAACCGGCGTACCGTCCAGCGGCACGTTGTAAGTTGCAGGCGTACCGTTGGTTGTGGTGCTGCCGGAATGGTAGTCGGAACTCACGGTCACGGCGACATGGGTCTGGCTCGGATTGTCCGCGCCCATGGCGTAATCCAGGGTGCCGGAGGTGGTGAAGTCAAAGCTGCTGCTGCCGCCCAAAGTCACATTGCCGCCCGTATCAAAGGAAATCTCCGGCACGTCATCGGTAATGCTGATGGTGGCCGTCTGATTCCAGGTGTTGCCGGCGGCGTCCCTGATGACCACCGGAATGGTCTGGACATCCAGATTTTCTCCTGCGCCAGTCGCGTGCGCGGCATTGCTGTCCAGGGTATAGGTTAGAGTCTTGCTCCCGCTGTTCCAGGTCAGATGACCGTCGCCTCCGGCCTTGGTGAATGTGCCGCCGGAGCCGGGAGTCCAGCCGGAAGTTGTATCAATCTCGAAGCCTGCCGGCAGGCTGACCGTCTTGATCAACGCGCCGCTGTTCGGGTCGGTGCCCAAGGCCAGATTTTCCTCGTCCACAGCGCCGGAGAGCAGGTTGGGTGTGATAACAGGCGCATCGGGCTTCGTGTAATTGACCTTGTTTGAGAGCCCCCAGGTTAAATCGCCGTCGCTGTCCTTGATGCCCAGATTGAAGTTAACAACAGCATCAGATTGATCCGGACCCATGGGCGCGGTGGCGAAGTCAAAGCTCTGGTCGGCCTTCAAAGTGAACGTGCCGTAATTCACTCCGGCGATAGTGATATTCACGGGCACGCCTATCTGCAGGTTGTCAAACTCAAGAGGAGTAGCAGCGCCGCCCGCAGGCCAGGCCCGCAACTGGTAGGCATGGCCGTCGGTGGCCGCGCCGTCCGCCCCGAAATTGACGTCCCAGGCGCCGTGGATAACGTCGCCCGCATGGGCATTCAGAGCGTCGGTAAAGGTAAGCTGGTTCGATGCCGGAGCGTCGTCAACAACATTGACTTGAGCGCCAATGTCATAGGTGTTGCCCAGATCGTCCTTGAGCTTGAAGCCGCTGAACACGTCGTCCAGGGCATCCTTGTTGGCGCCTGCGGACAGCGGGTCGTCGTTATGTCCGGCGCTGGTCAGGGTGTACTTGAGATCCGTGCCGTCCCAGGTGAGCTTGCCCATGCTGCCCGTCTTGGTCCAGACGCCGCCGCTCTCGCTCCAGCCCGTGGTATCCGGCGTATAATGGCCGACTCCACCGGGCAGATCCGGCAGGGTGAGGGTCTTGATCAGACCGGCCGGGTCGGGGCTGGTGCCGTTGGCCAGGTCGTTTTCAAGCACAGAGGTTCCCTTGCCGACATAGAAGTCATCGCCCCAGGTGGGACCGGGCTTGGTAATGGTCAGTTCAAAGGGCGTAGCCGTGCTGGCCGTATCGCCGTCGCTGTCCTTGACGGTCAGGGAGAGCTGAAGCTGGCCTTC
>JAISKK010000076.1 GCA_031260965.1 Desulfovibrio sp.
GGGGCAGAGCGGTGAAGGGTATGGGAGCGGTAAAGCCGCCGTCGGGCAGGCGTTCCCGGTCGCCGAACACGGCAATGCGCCGCGCGACGCCTCCCACGCGAAAAGCCACTTCCTGCGCCGCCACGGGCTTTTTATCCGGTGCGCGGCAAAAGCCGGCCACCAGCACTTCCGCTCCCGGTTTGGGCAGGCCAGGATCCAGCATGGGCGGCTGACCCAGGGACGCGAAAGCGTCCGGGGCTTCCTTCCAGAAATCCTGTTCCGTGCGCAGGCTGCTGCTCGCGCTCTCCGGGTCAAAGGCCGCGTACAGGCCCACGCTGACCATGAGCATGCGCTTCCCCTGCCAGGAGAAAGGATGGAGCGTAACGCTGTGCTGGTTGTCTTTGTAAACTTTCATGGAGGTCAGATAATGGTCATCAGGGTCTGAAGCTGGGTATTCATGGTTCCTAAAGATGTATTCATACCTGTCATATCAGTTTTTTCACCAGATAAGTCAGTTTTTACACCAAGCGTGTTTGTGGCGACACCAATTGCCTTTATGGAATCGCCCATTGCAAACACAGCATTGCCTATAGCGTCCATTTTTTCTGCCAGGGCATTGTTTGCTGCAAGTATGGCAGTGTTCACATTAGCCATCACGTCAACCTGCTCGCCCACTACCTGTTGAACGGCGCCGTCAATATTGACATCATCCGCATGAACATCATTATGTTCAGCCTCAATATGGTTACCGACCGCCGCTACATGCACATCCTCACCATGCGCTTTCGTGTTTATTCCAACAGCTTTCGTCTTAGCCGGTTCTATTTCCAGTTTTGCGGCCAGGCACCCCTCAATCACGGCACCCACTGTAAAATCGACCAGCAAGTGGGAATGAAGAAACTCGACAGCGCCTATGACGATGCCCAATTCGTCCCCTCCCACGAGTGAGCCTTCATAGCCGAGAACGACTTCCTGCTTGGCGCCCATGAACAGCTCAAATTGCGCGCCGGTGGATGCGCTTGCCTCTGTTTTATCGCCCTGCCAAAACTTTTCCTCTTCTTCCTCTTCTTCCTTTTCTTTATCTTCTTCTTCGGTGTGTGGCTCTTCCGCCATGATGTTCTCCTTATTGTTCCTTGATGCGCAGGTAACTTCCGCCGCAGGGCGACTCCAGACTGATATGCCGTTTGCCGTTCTCGTCGTGCATAATAATCTTGTGCCCGCCCGGTGTGCCCATGGTCATGTTTTCCATGCCCTCCGTGTCCGTCAGGGTGATCTGGTGCCCGCCCGGCGTGCGGATCATATTGGATTGCTGGTTTTCGTCCTTCACCACGCTGGGTTGATCCGGGTTGGGCAGAGCGCCGACCAGCAAAGGCCGGTCCGGGTCGCCCTCCACAAAGGCCGCCAGCGCTTCCACTCCTTTCAGCAGAGGGAAGTGTATGCCGGAATCCGAGCCGGCGTGACTCTGCATCATGCGCAGAGGCATGGAGTTGTTGCCGTCCCGGGTATCGTCAGAATCGGCGTGAATGACGTTTTCAGCGAAGTGGAATTTGATTTTGTA
Source organism: Desulfovibrio sp. (assembly GCA_031260965.1). Taxonomy (GTDB): domain Bacteria; phylum Desulfobacterota; class Desulfovibrionia; order Desulfovibrionales; family Desulfovibrionaceae; genus Frigididesulfovibrio. The sequence continues at coordinate 1,538 of JAISKK010000076.1, forward strand.
GCGGCCTTTGTTGTCCACCTCGGCGTATTTGCCTGTTCCGCCTGCGTCAACCGCGACGGAAACAAGGCCGCTGATTACCGGACGCGGGGTGTGCGGCAAGGGCGCGTAAGCGCCTGTACCAAGCGGGTGGCAGACAAAACTGTTGCTGTACCCGGCGTTCGCTGCTCTTGCCCCAAATCTGGCCCCAAATCCCGCCTGCCGAGCCTGTTCCAGAAGATTTTTTTCTATACCGTCGCCCGCCTGCGCGCACTGGTGCTCTATACTCAAAAGCTGGTATTTTTCATTGTTCAGGGTGATGGAGTAGCCGGTCCTGAGCCAGGGGATCGCGCTACGGCCCTTTGCGCGGTCACTCAGGCTTTTGAGGGCGCGCAGACGCGCCTCGGCCAGTTCTTTTACCCGCGCGGAAGCGTCTTCGGGGGTGAAGTCCTTGCTGAAGCAATCCAGCTCACCGAAAAGATCCAGACCACCGAACAGGTTGTATTCACATTTGCCCCACAGGCCATTTTTGTCGGAAACCGTTTGCGTGGTGACTCCGGGCTTTTCCGTGCAATAGTCTCTGAGCGTTACGGTGTCGGGCTGGGCGGACAGGGTGTGGACAAAGGTCAGCAGGGCTTCATCCGCCTTGTCGTCTGTCCAGTCCAGGGTATCGCGCAGGGGCAGGGCCTCAACTGAAGTTTGCGCGTCAGCCAGCACCAGCGCGTCCCCGCCATCTGTCTGGCGGATATAGCTGTACGCGCCCGCGCGTTCCAGATGCCGCGCCAGAAAGTTGAAAGCGGATTCGTCGTACTGGCAGGTAAAGGGGCGTGTGGTGTATTTTGTCTTCAGCTCAACCGAAAAATCACTGTTGACACTAAGGTTTTCATGGCTGAGCAATTTTGAGCAAATCTGCGGCAGGCTCATGCTCAGAAAAATGCGGGAATGGACGGATAAACGCAAGCGCGCGCTGCGCGGCTGCAAAAGAACACTGAATACAGAGCCGCCCTGCGCTGAAAAAAGCCAGGATACTTCGGTAAGTAAACCGTTCCAGGCGAAGGATTGCGCGTTTGTCTTTGTGCGGCCACGCAAGGTGACCAGGGAGGATTTCAGCAGGTTTTCCTGTGTTTTTCTCGCGTCTTCGGGCTTCACACCGGATGCGGCCAGCAGAATGTTGAAAGCATAGCCTTCGCTTATCTTGTCCTCGCCGCTGAAGGCCAGCACTCTGCACTGCTCGGCGCTGAGGGCGGGGCAGGAAAATTGCCAGATGTCGTTGTTAGCCATGAGATGCTCCCCATAAAAATGCGACAGGAGGTCGCAGGCGACATTTTGTACCCATTACGCAAAATCCTATAGGAGGCGCTAAGTTATGTCAACGGGCAAGAGGCAAAGATATTTTACGCTTCGCCGGCGTTTTTCAGACTGACTATGCCGGTTGCGTCCAGAATTGTGTCAAAATGCAGCGGTGTTGTACCATTCTCCGTCTCTATGGCAGCGTCAAGACAAAAAACAGCCGCGATGGGCAGCTCCGGTTTTGGCGTGTACTCCATATGTACGGAGGACAATCGAGGTTCGTACCGCATGACGACACGTTCCAGATCCGTCTGCATATCCGCGACACTTTCCGCGGTAAAACTGCTGCCCAAATCCGTGACGTCGGCGATGCCGTAATCCGGCGCAATGGGCACGCTGCCTCGGCGTGTGTTGAGTATGGCCGTGAGATGGCGGAGGAGCGAATGATTCAACCGGTTTGGGTCATGCCCGCCCGCTTCCCTCTCTCCCTTTCCCATCGCTCGGATACGTTCAAGCAGGGTCAGGTCTTGCATAGTGCTGCCCCTTTATGTATATTGTCAACATC
>JAISKK010000110.1 GCA_031260965.1 Desulfovibrio sp.
TTCAACCACATGCCGGTTTGTAAATATGAGATCAGACGCGAAAAAAAAGCCTGAACCCATGGACATGCCCGTATCGGACTGTCCAAGCACAAAAACTGTAGCGTCTTCCAGCAGATCCGCCACCGCCGCAGGCGTTTCTGCCGGACCTGATGCCCTGGAGTCCGCTGTCGAAGGGGACGAATCTTCTGGTTGAGGAGGCGCAGAGGCGACCGACTGAGGCGATGCTGTAGCCGCATTTTGTGTTCCTGCCCCGCCCCCTCCGAATATTGACTGCGGCCCTTGTCTGGATAATTCTTCTTTTATGTCACAGGGTTTTTTGCCGCCAAGGGCTTCAAGCCACGCTTTCTCTTCACGCAATTGCCCATTAACAGCAGCCTGCCGCTCCGCATCCGGGTTGCTTTGCGCGGCAACGGGAGCATTGTCCGCATATAGCTTGTAAACAGCAAAAGCTATGCACAAAAGAAGCAGAAGAGAACAGATCGCCGGACCAAGCAAAGGCGTTTTGCGTACTTCTGTTTCGCCATTCCTGTTTTTCATCGTCAGCCCGTAATGATTCTTAACTCTTCTTCGTGTGCAAGCTGCGCTTTTTGCGCTTCTCGTCGGGCCTTTTCTCCATCGGATATGGTATTTTTGTAGGCGACCTTTTTCGCTTGCAGGGTCCCCAGTTCAGACCCGCTCGCGGTGTCGCTTTTGCGGGTTTTTTTGCCGGCCGGGCTTGAAGTACCCTGCTGTCGCGCTTCGTTGTTAATGGTCGCCTGATATTGGGCGTCACGTTCATACGCCTTTTGCAAAGTTTCGCCGAGAAGACGCTCGGATTCGCTTATGCCGGCTTTTATTTCCTTATAGGCGTCATCCAGTTCTATCCTGTTAATTTTTGCGCTCTTGTAACTGACAATGAGTTTTCTAAACTCTTTGTCGTAGCATTGAATGCTGAAACGGGCTGAAGCTGTAACGGCATTAAGGCCGGAAATGTCACCGTCTATGTCACGCAGATATACGGCCATGCGCGCTGTCTGGTCTTTGGCCTCATTTGATTTTCCGACCGCATAGCCCGTGCCTGCTCCGGCAATGCCTCCGGCGGCTGCGCCAACGGCCGCCCCTTCCACCCTGCCGGTGGCAAGAACGCCGACGACGGCGCCCAAAATAGCCCCACCCACAGCCCCGACCGCTGTGGATTTGGTTACATTGGATTCATCCTCACGCAGTTGCCGGATGGGAGCGTAACACTGAGGGAAATTCACGGGGTCTACGGTTTGTTCGCCATATTTGCTGGCGCAACCCCAAGTGCCGCTAAGGGGCAGAACGGCCAATAACAACAGGGCTGTGGTTTTGTTTAGCATGCTGTGTCTCCTTAGGGGCAACACCTTGGATGTTTTAATATATCAACCATTATACTTGGACTCTACAACAAGTCAACGTAGCGCTTCCGTCCAGGCCGCCTTCCATTCAATCTTTTCCTACTGTTCACAGTACAGAATTAATATCAATTATTTAAGCATCATAAAAGAGAGAGAATTTTTTATCGTTATTTACCGACTTTTGCGCTATGCTTGAAGGCATGGAGATTGTATGGAACACCGCCCTATTCGTCTTCTCCCTCCGGTTCTGCAAAACCAGATTGCCGCCGGCGAAGTTGTCGACCGCCCGGCCGGCGCGCTCAAGGAATTTGTGGAAAACAGCCTTGACGCCAAGGCTACGGAAATATCCGTCACCCTTGAAGATGGGGGACTTGGCCTTATCGCGGTCAGGGACAACGGCGCAGGCATTCCCGGCGACGAACTGCAACTGGCCGTTACCCGCTATGCCACCAGTAAGGTGGCGAGCTTTTCCGAACTGCTCAATGTGACAAGCTACGGTTTTCGGGGCGAGGCTCTGGCAAGTATCGGGTCCGTAGCCGACCTGACAATCGAAAGCGTCTATCGTCCGAAGTTTGTTTCCAGTACAGCGGCAGAAAAAAAGGCCTGCGGCGCAAGCATCCGGGTCCGCCATGGCGAGATTTCCCCTCTCCGTCCTTGTCCCATAGAACAGGGGACAAATGTGGAAGTGCGCGATCTCTTTGCCAATGTTCCGGCCCGTCTTAAATTTCTCAAAAGTCCCCCGACGGAGCTGAAACGTTGCCGGGAAAGTCTGATCCGCTCCGCCCTGGTCCGCACGGATGTGGGGTTTACCCTGAAGGTTTCCGGCTCCGGTGGTCGCGGCAATGAACTTTTGCGCCTGCCTGCCGGTCTTTCCCTGGAAGAGCGTCTGGCCCTTATCTGGCCGCCGCAAGTAGTGGCCAGTCTTGTGCCCTTTTCCGGAGAACAGGGGGATCTGCGGGCGCGGGGTCTTATGTCAATGCCGCACAGCACCCAGTTGCGCGGGGATCGTATTCTGCTTTACGTCAATGGCCGCCCTGTTTCCAACCGCGTCCTCTTTCAAGCGGTGCGTGAAGCCTATAAAGGCCGTCTGACCTCTCGTGAATATCCGCAAACCCTGCTTTTTCTTGAAATTAACCCCCAAGATGTGGATGTCAACGTACATCCGGCCAAAAACGAAGTCCGTTTCCGCGAGGAACGCTCCATATTCAACGCCTTGATCAAGATACTCAAATCCTCCAAGGCAATCGGAGCATACGGCCATTTCTCCGCCACATCGGCCCCCGACGATGGCCCGGACCTCTTTGCAGAAGGACAAAGGCGTGATGAGCTTTTGACCCCGCCCGGGTCGGAATGGAACAGGAATATTGTTGCCGACAATGCCCCTCTCTACCCGGAGCAATGTGCGTTCCCTTCCGAGGACGGAGAAGTTTTTGCGGCCGGATCCGGGAGCCGGACCGGGGTCGAGTCGACGCAACCCTTTTCCGGCTTTGACGGCGAACCCGGAGCTGGATCGCAAAGCATTCCCGACCGCAGGACGGAGCGACCGGCTGGTTTTTGGGGGAGCATTGACAAAAGTCGTCTTCTGGACAGAAGCAATGCACAAGCCTCCCGAAGTTATCCGGAACTTCTGGAAGAAGTCTTCCCTGCCCATCCTTCCTCTGGTGCACTTTCCGGACTTGCCGGACAAGAGATAGCGCCGGACGGTAAACATGACGACGGCTATCCGGTCCGGATTGGAGATCTTGTTTGCCTCGGGCAACTTGCCGCCACCTATCTTATCCTCACACATAAAGACAGTCTGCTGCTTCTGGATCAGCATGCAGCCCATGAACGCATGCTGCTTAACAGTTTGCGCCGGGACAGCGAAGGGTATAAAAGCCAGTTGCTGATCTTTCCGGAAAAGATGCTCCTGCACCCATCCGAAAAAGAACGCTATGATGCGCATGTTAAAAAATTTACGCGTATGGGATACGATCTTGAAATCAAAGAAAACCTCCTGTATGTTAAAGGCACGCCGCCCATGCTGGATTTGAAAGCCTCCCTGCGTATGCTGCGCGACATAGTTGCGGATCAAACCGACGGCATGGATGATATTCTGCATTTCATGGCCTGCCGAGCCGCGATTAAAGCTGGTCAACGTCTCAGCGGAGACGAAGCCGCAGGGCTTTTGCATTCCTGGCTCTCCACATCAGACCGGGACTTTTGTCCGCATGGTCGGCCGGCAGTTCTGGAATTCAACATTCTAGACCTGGAAAAAATGTTTAAGCGTAAAATCGCCTGAACTCACAAAAATGACACTGAACACAGAGACGTATCGCGCATCTTTCCCCTTCCCAAAATAAGCAATGCTTTGGAGTTTTTATGCAAATTGTGGATTTTCCCCTTGGCCCCCTGGAAACCAACTGTTATGTCATTCATACGGAGAGCGAGGCAGTGGCCGTAGACCCGGGCGGTCCCCCCGATTCTGTCCTTAAATATCTTGACCGAAAAAAACTCAGCCTTACGCACATCCTGCTCACGCATCTGCATTTTGATCACACTTACGGAGTGGCCCATCTGGCAGCCAACACCGGGGCCGCCATATTCGGCCCTGAAGCAGACCGCTTTATGCTGAACACTGAACTCGGCGGCGGCGGGTGGGGAATGCCCAGTGTAGAGCGCTTTGAATATAAAACGCTCGACGAAGGAGACATTTCTCTGCTCGGCACTGTTTGCACAGTACTTACCACTCCCGGGCACACGCCGGGCGGATTGTCCTTTTACTTTCCCGATCTCGGCGCGGTGTTCTCCGGCGACACCCTCTTTTACAGATCGATAGGGCGTTCCGATTTTCCCGGCGGCAATCACAATACCCTGTGCTCTTCCATCCGCGGCAAACTTTTTCAGTTGCCTGACAACACCGCAGTTTATTCCGGACATGGACCCGCAACCGTTGTCATTGACGAGAAACGCAAAAATCCTTTTGTGGGGGCTTTTACCCTGTAAACACGCCTATGCCGCCCAAAGCGCCCAGCTTGTTTGATCCCGGCTGCCTTGTTCTTTCCTGCAGCCCGCGCGCGGGCGGCAACAGCGATACGGCCGCGCAGGCCTTTTCCACGGCATACGCGAAAGGCCGCGCCGAGGCTTGCGCGCAGGCCGCGCAAGTTTACGCTGGGACTGGAGAAACGCAAAATCCGGGCGCGGGTGTAGCATTTCTACGCGATTTTACCCTTTTGCCCTGTACGGACTGCGACGCCTGCGGCAAAAACATGCTTGCACTTCAAGAAAGAGAATATATCCTCTCTCCGCATGAATTTGTTTCCGGTAAAACAGCGCTGAAAACGCCCTCTTCAGACAGCCAAAGCCGGGATTTCCCCCCCTTCCTGTGTCCGCAGTCACTTGCGGACGACAGCGCAGTCCTTTTGCGGGCTCTGGCCTGCTCCGCAAGCGTCTGCATCACTGCCCCCATATATTTTTATCACTTGCCGGCCCAGCTCAAGGCACTGCTGGATCGCACGCAAACTTTCTGGCGTCTGAAAGAACTCCTGCCTGCGGCAAGCAGGAAATTTTTCTCCGCGCAAAGAAAAAAATGCCGCCTAATCCTTATGGGAGGAAGAAAAAAAGGCAAAAAACTTTTTGCAGGCAGCCTGCTCAGCCTTGACTACGCGCTCTCCGGGCTTGGTCTGGAATTGCATAATCCCCTGCTGCTTTATGGCCTGGAAACGCCGGACAGTCTTAAACGCTCCCCCTCGGACCTTGAACGGGTATGGGCTTATGGACATGCGGCCGGTCAACAAAAATAATGTTATGTTCAATATTCAGGTTCCGTTAGCAAGTCTGTCCGCTTTTATGGCAACAGCCGCAGCCGCTGTGCGCCGGACAGCGGCCGGCGAAAAACGCTGTTTCGCCTGCTCCGGAGTATTTTATCCGGAAGATGCGGGATGTGGGAAATATTTTTGCCCCGATTGCGCGCAAGCCCTGCAAGGCCGGGAAATGGGCTTCTGCCCGTCCTGCGGAGAACTTTATTCCTGGGCGCTGCTTCCTCCGGCGCCCTGCCCGCGCTGCCTGCACAAGCCCCCTCCCTGGCAGCGTTTCATTTTCTACGGCACGCATGAAAATCTTTTGCGGGAACTTTTGCTCGCCCTGAAATTCCGGGAACAGCTTCACCTCGCCCCCGTTCTCGCGGCGCTTCTCATAAACCGTCCCGCTTTCGCAAACCTGAATGTCGATACGGTCGCGCCCATCCCCTTGCATAGACGACGCCTTTGTCAGAGAGGCTACAATCAGGCTCTGGAACTGGCGCGGCCTGTGGCCCGCGCTTTAAATGTCCCCCTTTTTCCGGATCTTCTCCTGCGCGTCCGCGAAACAAGCCCGCAAACGGAACTGGGCAGGTCACTGCGCAGACAAAACATCAAAGGTTCTTTCGCTTGCGGCGCTGCTGTCACGGGACGGCATATCCTTCTCGTCGACGATACCATGACGACAGGCGCAACCATGACGGAAGCGGCGCTCACCCTGCTCGCCTCAGGGGCGGCAAGCGTGAACGCGGCAGTTATAAGCCGCGCCCCCGCGCTGTCTCTCCTGTAGAGCAGATTGTCGCAAGGCGAATTCACTTCGCCGTCAAGCAACAATCTCAAGCTGAAATATCTCAGGATTCGGCCAGACTTTCCGCCAGACGCATGACCTGCAGAAAGGCTGACCTTTGGCCCTGCAAATTTTGCAGATACATATGGGCATAGCCGGAAAAGGGGCGAAATTCCGGCGGGGAAGACAGCCACAGGTCCTGGGCGGTAAAAATATTTTCCGGATTGGTCCGGAATCTTTTTGCCATTTCCAGGGCAAAGGCCGCCGCCGCGGAGGCAATGAGGGCATCGGCGTCCGGATAAGCGGCGCGCAGGGCGGCGCGGCTTTGCGCCTGCGCTTGCGCGCCTTCGCGGCCGAAAAGCCATCCGAACCACCGCTGCCAGAAACGGGACAGGGGAAGTCGGGCCGGATCCGGCCTGTTGCGCTGTCCGGAGGCCTTCAGCCTGGCAGTGGAACGGGAGAATCTCAGCGGGCCGGGCCAGACGTCGGCTGGCGTCGGGAAGAGGCATTCCAGATCGTAAAGGCCACTTTGCTCATAGCGGCTGCGCCAGAGCCGCAAGCCGGACAACTTTTCCTGGAGCGACAAGGGCATATCTGAAGATCCACTGAAAAGGTTGCGGATCAGGGGGAAAATTTTATCGGCGCGCAGGACTTCTCCGCACAAAAGGCGCTGTTGCGTGCAGGACCAGCAGCCGGCGCAATCCAGATCGGCGCAGACGATATGTTGCGCCGCAGCGTATGGTCCTGTTTCCCATGGATTCACCGGCCCCATGCTCAGATTTAGCAGGGGAAGGCCGAGGCAGGCGGCAATATGCAGCGGGCCGGTATCCGGACTTATAAAAAAATCAAGTCCGGACATAAATCCGGCCAGCTCCTTGACGCTGAAACGGCCGGTCAGATTAAGCGCCGGGGCCTGCGCTTTTGCCGCTGTCTCACGGCCCAGATCCTTTTCAGCTTCACCGCCAAGCAGCACAGGCCGGTATCCGGCTTTAAGCAGCAAGAGACAGAGTTTTGCCCAAAACCCGACGTCGGGATGTTTGTCCCGTTCACTCGCGCCGAGGAAAAGCCCTATGCGCGCGCCGGCGGACGGTAGTGTTTTTGCCTTTTCCCCAAGCCATGCAGGACTTGGCGTCGCAGCCCCGGAAAAGATGTCCAGACGGTTCAAATCCGCCCAGTGATATAAATTGTAATGGTTGTTATTGGTCAAGGAGGCGCGGTAAAGTTGCCAGTCGCCATTTATGAAAAGGCGGCCGGCGGCGTCCAGACGCGGTCCGAGGTGCAGATCGCTTTTCAGCCGACCGGCCAGGGCGGCGGATTCCGCGCGATGACTCAGGTTGATGACCATATGGAATTTGCTGTTCAGAAAGCGGGCGGCGTCCGCATACCCGCAATAAGTCGCGGGTGGAGACAAAGACATAAGGGGTTCAAAAAAACCGGCTTCGCCCACAACTACCAGTTCCTGTTCCGGGAAAGCTTTGCCCAGACCGGCAAGAAGCGGAAAAGAAAGCGCCAGATCTCCCATGCGCTGCATTTGCAGTACTAATATGGGATTCTTACTCATGAGCAAAGTCCATGAGCGCCCCACCGCCGCTGTGGCGATAAAAATTCACAGGAAGTGCCCGAACATATGCGTTACTTGGCGTAATTAACCAAATAATTCGGCACAGTTGCTTCATCACGCATGTCTTGAATAGTCGCCAATAACCGCATTGGGAGTGCCAAAATTGTGCCAAAGAATCCCGGCTGTGATTGGAAAATTTTCCCGATGTGTCCAACCTCATACTTGTAAAATATGCCACACTTCCTGTCAATTCTGTCAATTCTTCTGCGTCCAGGGCTGGGGCAAATTCCGAATAGTCTTCTGACTTGACGCATCAGCCGGAGTCGAATTAAGAAACGACTAACATTTGTTAGTTCCCTTTCCACACAACAGGATGCATAATGGAAACTCCACCCTGCCCTCAGTGCCAAAGCTCCGAAATCAGGAAACACGGACAGCATCTCGGCAAACAGCGCTGGTTCTGCAAATCCTGCGGTTATGCTTTCACTGGAGATGTCTACAAACGCCGCCCGGAAGATGAAATACGCCCAGTGAAACACGAAAACGAAAAGCTCCTGAAAATTGTCACAGCCGGCCGGCGAATGAGGAAAGCGCAAAAAGAATATTCCCAAAGATTAGATGGTGGATCCTGGTCCAAAATGCTGCTGCGGGAAGAAAAATTTGACAAGCTGGTTGAAAAATACTTCTCGGAAACCAAGGCATTGGCAGATGTGACCTGGGGAGGACGAATAGTGGGGAGGAAACTAACTAACACTTGTTAGTTTTCACAAAAATCTATATATTTCCACCAGCCAGACCGCATCCAGGTACAATGCGGATCTCGGTCAAGCCCGGCGGCTGCCCCCATCTCCCGCCGGGCTTTTTTGTACAATGTCAGATTTCCGAAAAAGATCGTCTCCTCGCCGTTCTTTTGGCCCTGGTTGACGTAAGGAAAAATGTCGAAAACCCTACAGTCAGCGTATCGTAATGTTCAAAATTATCATAAATATTTTTCTGTTTATGCAAATTTGCCCTTCCCTCCCGGGTAACGCAACGGAGAAAAATTCACAGGGATATTTTTACAGAATATTTTTCGCATCCGAACTCTGTCCGCAGGGTTGAAATCAGCCGTATATTTCGCGCATCCGCCCCAGCAAAGTCGTTACCCTGTGCTCATAGCTGTGTTCACTGATAATGCGTCGCCGCGCAGCTTCAGTCACGGCAACACGATCCGACGGTCGGGCCAGATATTCCCTGACCAGATGGGTGGCCTCATCCGGAGAATGGTAACAAATTATTTCCCGACCGGGCTCGAAGAGATTTTCCATCTGTTTTCGGTAATCCGTGAGCAGGAAGGAAGCGGTGGCCGGCACGTCAAAAACCCTCTGGTTAACAGCTCCTTTCATCTGCATACTGGTGCTGTTGAAATTGATCGCCGCGCGGGGATAGAACAACGGCAGATCCGAATAATAATTGAGTTCGTTATGATAATGCCATTTTTTTACATCCGGCAGCAGATTGAACCAGCCATCGTCTCCGGCAATAAGGGGATTGAAAGGCAGCATGGCCTGTATACAGGACAAACGGTAAACGCGCGTCGCCTCCCAGGTGATTGTCGTTTCATAGTGCAGACGCGTTTCGGTATCTGGCAAATTATTAAAGTGTTCCATGAGCTTTGGAAACGCTCCAGCCAGAAAATCAGAAACCGAATGTTCGTTGCTGCGCATAAATCCCAAAGCCACTTCCTTGTAAGCGTCGAGCAAAGGTTGAGCAATGCGGCTGCGTTCCTTGCGTTTCATAACCTTATGAACCATGGAATTGCCCACAAAAGAAATACGTCCGTCCCAGGCGGAAGGAAGATGGAAAGTAGCGGGCGAGGCGGCGGCAAGCGGTTGAAAACGCGACAGGTCCGTGCCCAGGGGCAGGTAATGCACATGCTCAAAGCCGAAATCCCGCAATGAAGCTATGTTGTCGGCATCCCAGGTAAAAAGAGCGGTCCAGGAACTTTTCAGACGGGGATACAGATAGAGAATAAGATGGGGATTATCCACAAACCATGAAGCCAGAGGCAGACGGAGCTTCTCCAGCAGATCCGTCAATACGCCTTCGCGGTCAACACCCAGATGGTTGATGGTGAAGACAAAATCCGGCTTGAATTCCAGCGCCAGAGCAAGAAACTGCTCAATAAATTCGTTTCTCCCCACCCCCCCTTCCGGCACCTGCAGAAGACGGTTCTGCACCCCCATACGCTCGCAGGCCGACAAAATCTCGCCCATAAGAAAATACTTGCTGGTGAGCATGAGAATACGGACGTCAGCGTCCTTGAACTTTGCATAGCGCATGCGGCTCCAGAGGTTCACGCGTGCGCTGGCCGTGCAGGCCGCCTGTATCTGCGCGTAAAAAATCCGGTCCAGACGCAGATACAAGGGATTGAGCAAAGGCAGGAAGGCCGCGCCGCCAAGTTCAATCTGCAAGCGCGTCAATTCATTTATGGTCTGGGCGGGGTCCGGAGAATCCAGCCAGCGTATTCCCGGATAGGCGGAAAAACGCTGTTCAAGACGGCTCTGGGCACTGATGTCCTCTTCCTTGTCCACCACGGCCAGAGTAAAACTGCGACCGTATGCGTCTTCAAGGCGGCGCACAATTTCCGCCAGGGCCGCGCCCACTCCCGAGCCGATAAGCACCGGCAGAAAATCTTTTTCTTTACGTGGTCCGGGGAATTCCTCCACGGACGGCAGGAAGGCCAGCTCCCGCTCCACTCCGCCGGAGCCGGGCAGGGAAAACTCTCTGCCGTTGCGCTGCACGACAATTTTGGGCATTATTTTTTCTTGTTGCGCCGGCTTTTTACTTCATCGTTGTCCAGAAAAAAGGTCAGATCCGAATCCATATCCGCGGTTTTATAGTATCCGCAGCCGATAAAAATCTCGCAACCGGGCATGACAGTGCCCTGCGCCATCAGCCGGCATTTCAGGGAAGATTTTTCGTCCTGGGAAAACCGCGCCCATAATAATCTGTGCTTGCGCATGGCGACTTTCAGCTTGCGTTCCACCAAATAGAGCCTGGATGCGTATTCCTGCTCCATAACATGATTTCTGGCGCTCATGCTTTCAAAAAAGCCCTTGCGGTCCTTGAGATAGGCAATCTGGCTTTCAATCTTTTGCAGTGTCAGAAAATCAAAGGGATCATAGCCCATCATGATCCGGGTGGGGTCGCCGTAATCGCTGCCCATGCGTCCTTCAATATACACAAGGCCGTTGGCGACAACGGTTCCGCCCTGCAGACGTCCTTTGACGACCAGGTTGCCGCCCACATAAATTGTGCTGTGCAGGCAGGATCCGTCAATAATTATATTGCCGCGCGCCCGCAGTTGCACGCGCTCACAGAAAGGCAGACGCAAATTCCCGCCCGCCTCCACCAGGGTCTTGGGCAAAGGCATCTCGATATCCGGATTTTTCTCAGGATCGTCGGAAAAAGTGCTTTCATCGCTGCCCCTTATGCCTTCCAGACAGACAATGTCGCCGGAGGCTTTAACCTTGGAACTTTCAATATGTCCTTTGACAAGTATATTGGCCGCCTGCAGGGCGAAACCCGTCTGCACATCCCCATGCACGGCCACATCGCCGACGAAGAATATGTTGCCCGTATGAAAACCAAGGTTGCCGCGAACATTGAGCAGCCTTTTTACGGAAATAAGGCCCTCATTGTAAAAAACATAGCCGTTTGTCACTGCTACTATCTTGTCCGGATTCTCGCTGTGGGCTGCGCAGTTCGGTCCAATGGGCAAATGCCGTTCCGGGTATAGGAAACGCGGGTCACGCGCGACATCAGGAAAACGATCCAAATCTATAAGTTCCGCAAGCACCTGCCCGGCAACAACATTTTGAACATAGCCCAAATAACGGGGACTCACCAGTCCGTCCGGTTCCCGAACCGGAGAGAGTTGCGTATGCCGAAAATCAGGCTCAAAATAATGATGCAGATAATACATGAGCTTTTCCTGGACAGTGGCAAAAGTTAAGGCATCATACCAGCACAACCATCGTAACGTCATCCTCGGAATTCAGAAAACGGAAAAAGGAAGCAAGTTTCAGTTCAATAAGCGCGGCCTTTATCTGCATGGCGGGCCGGTAAATATACATTCGGACATTGCGCCCGTGCATGGAGGCCGCAAAGGCGACGAGGGTGCCGAGGGTGCTGCGGGTCATGAAAGCATCTTTAAAATCCAGGATGACATTGTTTGTGTTCTCGCCTACAAGGCCGTAGAGCGCTGAACGAAATTCTGTATTATTTGAAAGACTTATCCTGTCATGAAAGCGGCCGTAAGCGGTATGGCGCTCACCGCTGTATGCGGAAAAAGAACGGCAGGCATAAGGACTGCCTGATTTACTTTCTCCGAGAGACAGGGTCAATAAATCGGAAAGGCCTTCAAGAACATCAGAATTTGTCACGTCATCCATAAACTTGCTCCAGCGTGATAATCAGCCTGTTTCGATCCCATCCTCATCTTCTCCGGACTTGTCCGGGTCCTGCCTTTGCAGCAGTCTGCTTTCTTCTTCCGCCTTGAGCACCCGGCGCAGCACCTTGCCCACGATGCTTTTGGGAAGTTCAGCGCGGAATTCGACAAGACGCGGCACTTTATAGGAAGCCAGACGCTCACGGCAAAAGGACAGTATCTCCGAGCGTCCGCAAACTTCCCCTTCCTTCAAGACCACATAGGCTTTTATCACCTCGCCCCGATAAGGATGGGAAACTCCCACACTCACCGCATCCTTGACCTTGGGGTGCACGCACAGCACTTCATCTATTTCGCGCGGATAAACATTGTATCCCGCTATGATGATCATATCCTTTTTTCTGTCAACAATATAGAAAAATCCTTCCTTATCCATATAGGCTATGTCGCCTGTATAAAGCCAGCCGTTACGCAAGGCCCCGGCCGTTTCATCCGGCTTGTTCCAGTAGCCCTGCATTACCTGGGGACCGCGCACGACAAGTTCGCCGACTTTACCCGGAGCAAGCGGCGGAGCGCCAAGTTCCATATCCACAATGCGGGCCTGCGTGTCCGGAAGCGGTAGTCCGATGCTGCCGCTTTTCAGGCTGCCTTGCAAAGGCGAAAGATGGGTTATGGGCGAGGCTTCAGACAGACCATAGCCTTCAATTATTTTAACGCCATATGCTTCATCAAAACGACGTATGGTTTCAACCGGGATGGGCGCCGCACCCGAAATACAGAGTGACAAGCTTTGCAATGCGTTTTTTTTCTTGTGTTTTTGTTGCAGCAGCGTCAGGTAAATGGCCGGAGCGCCGGGTAAAACAGTGACTTGATGTTTTTCGATGGCTTCCGGCAGTTCGCGGGGCACAAACCTGGCCACCGGGATAACCGTGGCGCTGAGCAGAGTGGGCAATACCAGGCAGGTGTTCAGGCCATAGACATGGAAAAAAGGGAGTACGGCCAGAAAAACCTGGTGGATGCTCTTGTCAAAGGGCAGTACATGTTCAATCTGCTGAATGTTGGCCGCCACATTGAAATGCGTAAGCATGACCCCTTTGGCGAGCCCCGTCGTTCCACCCGTGTATTGCAGAAGGGCCAGAGCGCGCCTGGGGTCGGCGACGGGTCTGCTGAGACGCGTGCTGCCTTTTTGCAGAACAGAAAAGGGAAGAACCCTTTTCCCGTTATAAGGAATGCGGACAGTGCCTCTATCGCGCAAGGCATTCAGATGTTGCAAAAAATTAAAGGGAAAAATTAAAGCGTCCGCTATGGTGGTGATAAAATATTTTTCTATTTCAAGACGATCCTGCAATTTTTCAATTTTCGGCCAACATATATCTATGGTTATAAGATGGCGAATTCCCGCGTCACTGACCAGATGCAAAAGTTCTTTCTCCATATACAGGGGGTTGATCATAGTAACAACCGCCCCGGCTTTCAACACTCCCCAGAAAGCAATCATGGTCTGGGGAAGATTCGGGAGCATAATGCCCACGCGATCGCCCGGCTGCACCCCATATGCGTTCAGGTTTGCCGCGCAGATCTCGGCCTTGCGCCGCAAATTTTCATAAGTAACGTCTGTTTTATGAAAGCGGCAGGCCACAACCCCAGGATTTTGTTCAGCGGCTTCATCAAGATAGGTAAGCAGAGAGGATTCCCGGAAATTCACATTGCGGGGCACACTCTCGCCGTAAAGGCGTAACCAGGGCTCGTCCGTAAAATTGTCCGGCTTAGCGTTTCCCATGTTGTCTACCGGATCTTCGTTCATCTCTATTCTACCAAATATATTAAAATATAAATGACTAATCCGCAAACAGTCGTCTGCGCGCGGGTCTGCCGCCGTTTACGGTAGTTTTTTCCACAGGCCGGGTCAGACGAATCTCCGGATTCGGCAGACTGTTATATATGCTCCAGAAAACAGGATATTTTTCTGTAACATTGCCCGGATTGGCCAGAAGCAAACCCGGACGCAAAAAAGCGGCCAAGGCGAAAGCCATGCCCCAATAAGCATTCGGGCTTGTCCAGGCAAAAGTCTGAACAATATCTTTATCAGGCGTAGACAGCTTCACATCCTCGGTACCTCCGGATGCGCGTAAAGCGCCTTCTTCCCGTATAAAATCAGCAGCGCTGGATCCGGGCTCCTGCCCCGCTTGGGGAGATGCGGTTTTGGCTATCTTACCCAGATAAGCGGGCGCAAAATACAGGCCCAGGCGGGAAAAAAATTCTCCTGCCAATGCCGTATCTTCGTCTGTGCACGGAAAAAAAACAAAATTTTCTGCAAGTGTCGCTGTTTGCGCGCTCAGAAGATGTTTTGCGCAGAGGGTAAGAAACAAAGGACCCAACTCGGGGCATAAATCAGGACTGGACAAGGGCTGTACGGACGAATTTTCCACCGCTCGCGCGCTGATGCCCGAAGCGTCGCATTCAAGATCAAGCCCGGCAAAGTGCAAAATCCCTTCCGTCATGTCAGCTTCTGGCGTATTCTTCGGCCATTTGCCTTCAAGTCTTACGCTGCCTCCGCCTGTAAAAGCCGGCAGGACGAGTATAAAAGCCGAGAGCGTCGGATCAAGAGGCAGATCCGGACAACGCTGCAATGATATTGCCCGGGGCTCATATTCAAGCAGGTTTTCATGTCTTACAACAGAGGCTCCGGTCGCCTGAAACAAGGGGACTGTTTTAGCCAGGGCACTGTCGCGCACCGCTGTTGAAAGGGCGGAGAGATCGATGCGTAAAGATTTTTGCCAGACAAGAGGGGCGATCAGCAAGGCGCAGAGAGCTTCAAAAGGTAAATCAGCAGGAACGTCTATAAGGTCCGGGATCTCACCCGAGGACTCAACCCCGGCAGGCAACCCCTGTGTGCGTGGAACAATATGATAAAAGCGCGCCCCCAAAAGGGGCACAAAATTGCGCAGGACACGCAGATCGGCTGCT
>JAISKK010000138.1 GCA_031260965.1 Desulfovibrio sp.
TTGGACCTGAACCGAACCGGGATATTTGAATAAATACGGCAATAGATAAATGTCAAGCATTTTGGAAAAATTTGTTTGGAAAAACGTCTCATGATGCCTGTATCGGATAAAGTAAAAAAATCTTAAGGGGGGGTGAACCGCGCAGTGCGCTTTTTTGCGTGACGGATTGATTTTTGTTGAGGATGCTACCGGCTCCAGCCTGTATGGCGTTCCGGTTCCCGCTGCCGCTCCGGTTCGGACTGGAACAGGATACGGCCTTTCTCCAGGGCAATATGTTTACCCCATTTCTTTGCCGCGTACATGACGGCAGCCTCCCGCGCCTTTTCATCATGGCCGGAATAGAAAATCTCCCTGCCGGTGTCGCGGATGCTGCCGCCGCTCGAGCTGTCATTTCTCCTTAATCAGATTACCGTATCGTTCTGATGGAATCTTTCAGCGGCTTCGCCATGGTGTATTTTACCACTTTGGTGGCGGGGATCGTTATTTCCTTACCCGTTTGCGGATTGCGACCTTTGCGAGCCGCGCGATCTGCCACTAAGAAAATGCCAAAGCCGGGAAGAGCAATCTTGTCGCCAGCCTTCAGAACATCCGCGACAGTTGCAATAAAAGCGTCAAGAGCTTTTCCCGCTGCCACGCCCGACTTGAATTCACCATTTTCTTTGTACTTTTTGACGAAATCAGCTTTTGTCATCGTCTTTTCCTTGGTTAATGGTTATATGTGAGATTTTTTATCTTGGCCATGCCTGTTACGTGAATCAATTCCCCGTTGAATGACAAGTCAATTTTTGTGATGTACGGTATCTCCACAACAATATTTTGCGGGCGTCCCCAGTATGGACATAATCGCCTTCCTTACTTATAATAATAATCAAGTACCGCCTAAAATAAGCAAGATGCCAATACCGCCAGAAGACAAACCGAATCATTGAAACCAGCCTGTTGAGTCGTTTCAGTTTACGCCTTCATGCTTCCATGCATTTTGAATACAATCATGTTAAAGACGGGCAACACTCTCCATTGCCGTTGCCGCCAATTCCCGTCCTGTGATGTCTTCCAAAGACCTGTCTGCCGCATGCACTGTCGGGACCAGCTCGTCATAGCCGAGGGTCCGCAGGGCGTTGCGCAGCCAAAGGCTATGTCGACCACTCACGCCGAGCATATTTCATTTCAAATCCCAACTGTGAGCATGGACGCCGGCATCATCAAGCTGTGCCCTTCCCTTTTGCCTTGGCATGCTTCAAGCGGCAAAACCCAACGAAGACGGCATCAAATTGCAAAACAGCGAAAAAATTATACATTCATTTGTTATCTGGCAGATTCCAGACAGCAATGACCAGTTGGCCGAACTCTCAAAATAATTTTCCCTAATCGCCCCATGGAAACAAACAAACCAATAATCAAATAAAACACCTTAATCAACTAGAAAATCCGCTAAACCACTTTTCCAAACTACGCGCATTTTTGTATTCTAGGTATAAGGGGAACTTATGCCAAAAACCATTGAATTTCTGGCAGAACAGCTAAAAAGAAGACGAAAAAAAGCTAAACTCACTCAGGATGAGTTCGCGGAGCAACTTGGTCTTTCTTTGACTTTAATCAGGGATATAGAGCGTAAAAAAGCCAATCCTACTTTATTAACCCTGGATAGGCTTGCCGCATATTTTAATATATCGACCGCAGAATTAATTGATGTGGATGATATCGTTTATAATGAAGACCATATCAGAAAACTAATTCATGATGAAGTTGAACATCTTTCTATACAACAGCTTAAGATACTCATCTCTTTAATACACTTCACGCAGGATTAAACTCTCCTATGCGCACATGCCTGATATATTGTCGCATCATAGGCGTACCATACAAAATTATAATCGCCTTAAGGATAAAATATTGCGCCTAATCGGACAGGCTTGATGTATCACGCCTTCTGTCTACGAGGCTATCGCTATGTAGTTGATCCTTAAAAACCGATAATCATAATTATATCAACAAGATTATGTTTTTTAGCCCTGTCAATTCTCGGGTCGTGGACAACGATAAAGGCCTCAGCCAAAGCAATTAAAGTATCCATAAGTGCTCCTTGCAGATAAGTCTTGCAGAAGCATATCACATTAGCAGAAAAATAGAATATCCATTTTAATCAACTGGCTATCACTCAAGACCCTTTACCTTTTCGGAATCAAGTCGCAACAGGGCAGGTCAAACTTCATCTTTTTTAAAATCTGCGCTAGGAAATGCGGTAGCTCTGCCCTTTCCTTGTCCCGCCTTGACGCATCCGCAGGGGTTAAGTTAATTTCACATCTCCCAAACGAACTAACATTTGTTAGTTCCCTTCCCACCCAACAGGATACGTATATGGAAACTCCCCCCTGCCCTCAGTGCCAAAGTTCCGAAATTAGAAAACACGGTCGGCATCTCGGCAAACAGCGCTGGTTCTGCAAATCCTGCGGCTATGCTTACACTGGAGATGTTTACAAACGCAGGCCGGAAG
The DNA here is from genome assembly GCA_031260965.1 of Desulfovibrio sp. Lineage (GTDB taxonomy): Bacteria > Desulfobacterota > Desulfovibrionia > Desulfovibrionales > Desulfovibrionaceae > Frigididesulfovibrio. Next base: position 2,495 of record JAISKK010000138.1, read on the forward strand.
ATGAAATACGCCCAGTGAAACACGAAAACGAAAAGCTCCTGAGAATTGTCACCGCCAGCCGGCGAATGCGGAAAGCGCAAAAAGAACATTCACAAAGTCCAGATGGCAGATCCTGGTCCAAAATGCTGCTGTGGGAAGACAAATTTGACAAGCTGGTTGAAAAATACTTTGCTGAAGCCAAGGCATTAGCAGATGTGAAGCGGCAGGATCCTAATCTTTTGCTTCCAGGGCTGGGCAGAGTCCAGTAAAACGAAGAGCCGGCGGAGTGAAGATCTTCAACTGGCGCTTGGGGAATTACCTCTGAAGCGAATGAAAAAGCCGACCCACTGCCGCACAGGCAGCTCAGAAAATGTTCCAAATAATGGGGTTTTTACCATATATATGTGAGGGTTGACAGGGTAAAAAATTTTGGTAGAGAATTTTCCCAGCTTGTGATACCCCATCTCGCAAGCTCCCTCGGGGCGGGTGATCCGGACACCCGCCCTTTTTTTATCTATCGCATCCGGTGACGGCTGGGTTTTGGATCTTCCCCGGGGTTTCGGTAGATTTCGGGGATTCGGAGACGGGTAATCGGCAGCCTGTCTGCTTGATAATTTTTCTTGCTAATTACACATCATAACGATATTCTCAATCGATTTTTTTACGAAGGTGATCTGTATGTTGCCGGGGTTGGCGTGCAGATCTCTTTTTAACTGGTAAAAAAGTAGGGCTACTACTGGTCGAAACTGATAATTTCGGTCAGCATTTTGCCCCTCCAAACTCTGCTATCCGGCGCACTCTCCGAAGTAGCAATGGGGGGACGTGAGTTGTCATATCTGATTGCACTATGGTAAAACTCTTGCTGTGCACATATGCTGAGGTATTTTGTCCATATGCACTCCTCAAAACAAATTTATAATCTTGAGCCGATAGCCATAGTCGGCGCTGCCTGCCGCTTTCCGGGGCCGGCTTATACTCTGGACGGGTTCTGGCGTCTTTTAGCCGAAGGGCGGGATACGGTGACCTCACTTCCCCCAGAGCGTTTTTCTCTGGACAGGTTCTTCTCAGCCGAACAAAATTTTGCGGGGCGCGCCTATACAACATCTGCGGGGGTTCTGCCGGGAATTACAGATTTTGATCCGGAATTTTTCGGCATTTCCCGCAAAGAAGCCATGGAAATGGACCCGCAGCAGCGTCTTGTTCTGGAAATGATGTGGGAAGCTCTGGAGCAGGCCCACATTCTGCCTTCGTCTTTGCGCGGTTCCAGAACCGGCGTCTTCGTCGGCGCCGCCTGCTCGGATTGGGGCCTGTGTAATGTGGATGACCCAGAATCCTCATCAGCCCACTCCATGACAGGAAGTACCCTAAGCATTATAGCCAACCGTATTTCGTACTTCTTTGATCTGCATGGTCCAAGCATGACCATCGATACCGCCTGTTCTTCTTCATTGGTGGCTCTGCATCAAGCCTGCGAAGCTTTGCGCAGCGGGGAAATCCCGCTGGCCCTTGTCGGCGGAATCAATGTGCTTCTCGCTCCCTATGCCTTTGTCGGATTCTCCAAGGCCCATATGCTTTCTCCCGACGGGCGCTGCAAAGTGTTTGACGCTTCCGGGAACGGCTATGTCCGGAGTGAAGGCGGAGGCGTTGTCGTTGTCATGCCCCTGCAGCGCGCTCTGGAAGAAGGGCTTGAGATACTTGCTCTTATCGCAGGATCAGGGGTCAATTCAGATGGCCGTACCACAGGCATCTCCTTGCCCAACGCCAAAGCTCAGGCGACCCTGATCCGGAATGTCTATACCCGTTTTTCTCTTGATCCCAAAAAAGTCGTCTATGTTGAAGCCCACGGTACCGGCACAGCCATCGGCGACCCTCTGGAAGCGTCCGCTATCGGCGCAACACTTGGCAAGGTCCTGCGAGGCCTACGCACACTTCCTGTGGGTTCGGTAAAAAGCTCCATCGGGCACCTGGAAACAGCCTCCGGCATGGCCGGATTGCTCAAAGCTCTGTTGGTGCTGCGACATAACAAGATTCCCCCCAACCTGCACTTGAAAACGCCAAATCCAGCCATTGATTTCGTTGAAGAAAACATTGCCGTTCCCACTGTCCTGATGGATCTGCCCAAAGCAAAAGAGACAAGAAGCAAAGGAACTCAGGCTCAAAATCAGGCCAAAAAAGGGTCGCTGGTGAGCGTGAATTCCTTCGGATTCGGGGGGACCAATGCCCATGTGGTGCTGTCCCTGCCGGATGCTCTGCGCGCCAAGCCCACCGCCCTTCCTGTTTCCACAGGCGGGGCATTATCTCCCGGGCAGACCCAGGCGCTTGCACCCTTTCTTCTGTCCGCACGGAGCAGCGCCTCTTTATGCTCTCTTGCTCAACAGTACGCCACTATTCTGGAACAGATCGGCCCTGAACAGTGCTACGATCTGGCAGCCAATCTGGCCTTTTCAAGAGAAATGCATGACCGGCGGCTTGTTGTCACCGGAAGCTCCCTGAAGGACATCAGGGAAAGACTTGGCAAAGCGGCCAAAAGCGGACAGACGGGAAAAACACGCGCCATACAGGAACGCGCTCAAGCTACAGCGTCCGGTGTTTTTGTATTCTCCGGCAACGGCAGCCAGTGGCCCGGCATGGGAAAGCATTTGCTGGACGAAAACCGGGTGTTCCGGGAGACTGTGGAAGAAGTGGACGATCTGCTTTCTCCCCTGCAAGGGTGGTCGATTCCGGAAGTGTTGCGCCACCCCGAAGATTATCCGGACGCCTTTGAAGACACGGAGAAAAGTCAGCCCCTGATTTTCGCCATACAAATCGGCATTGTACAGGTATTGAAGGCCAGGGGAATTGTTCCGGGGGCCGTGATTGGTCACAGCGTTGGCGAAGCGGCTGCCTCCTGGGCGGCAGGTGCGCTCAGTCTTGCAGACGCAGCGCTGGGCATCCATGTCCGGAGTATGCTCCAGGCCCCATTGCGCGGTGCGGGAGGCATGGCTGTAGCCAACACATCGGTAAAAACAGCCCGGGAACTTCTGGCCTCCTTTCCCGGCGATATAGACATTTCCGCTGTCAATACGGAGACTTCCATCAGCGTGGCTGGTGATGTGAAATCCTTGCAGTCCTTTGTGCATATGTGCAAAAAGCGGCGAATCGCCGCCAAAATGCTGCCCATTCCCTATCCTTTTCACACTCATTTCATGGATGCCATACAGGAAGAACTTGGCGGCGCTCTGGCCAGCATACAACCGGTTCACCCCCACAGGCGTTTTTACTCCACCGTGCTTGGGCGCTCCGCCGGCGATACCTTGCTGGATGTAGCATACTGGCAAAGTAACGTGCGCCAGCCGGTTCTTTTCGCGGCTGCGGTCAAGGCAGCTTTTGCCGATGGATTCCGCCTGTTCCTGGAAATAGGCCCCAGCCCTGTACTGCGTTCATACATGCGCGACCTGCTGCGCGGAGAAATTGAGCCAACCTTCATTGCCCCCACTCTCAGCAAAAGCGGGAATGAAGCAGAAGATGTGGAATCGGCCTGGAAAAACGCCTGGCAACATGGTTGGCAGCTAGATGTGAAAAGCATTTTCCCCCACCCCCATGTGCGGATGGAACTCCCGCTTTATCCCTGGAACAAAGAACCCTGCCGGCGTGAAGATACCCCAGAATGTCTGGGGCAACTCAAAGCCGGGCGTATCCATCCCCTGTTGGGCTGGCAACTGCCCGGCGCGGTTCCGGTTTTCGAGAACACTATTGCCCTGGCTGATTTCCCCTGGCTCGCCGACCACAAAGCCGGAAACGGCACTCCGTACCCGGCGGCCGCCATTGTTGAAAGCATGCTGGCGGCGGGACAAGCTGTTTTCCCGGATAAAACGATCTCCCTGGAACGGGTAGAATTGTTTCGACCTCTCGCACTGATTCCGGAATCCCCAAAAGTAATGCGCCTTTCTATTGATCCGGAAGACGGGCGCGCCCTGCTGGAAGCGCGCGCGCATACAAGCAGTGAAGCATGGGGGAGCTATGCCAGGGGACGCATTCTTTCAGGTTATGCGCCAGAAGATGGGTCAAGGGGCCGGGACACGGATAAAATCAGCTTTTCTTGCGGCACTCCGGAAGCTTTTGGAATGGCCGTGCCGTCATCTGTCCTCTACAAGGAGGCGAAACGCTTTTCCCTCGCCTACGGTCCCGCCTTCCGCACAGTAAAAAATACCTGGGTGCGCATGAATCCTGATCATCCGGAGGCGCTGGCCGAACTGGGAATTTCCGACCCAACAGGCAGCCGGGATACAGGCAGCAAGGGCATGCATATTGCCCCACCCCTGCTGGACGGCGCCTTCCAGACGCTTTTTCTCCTGCTTGGTTTACAGAGCGCAGAGAACGGGCAGGCCTGTCTACCTGCGTCTTTTGAACGGGTTACCCTTGTTGCTCCCGGTCTGCCCCGTTTTGCCCATGCCCGCCTGGAAAAAAGAGGCTCCCGCTCCCTTGTGGCCTCTTTTCTGCTGCTGGACGAGAAAGGAAAGGTGCTGCTCAGTTTGCAGCGCTGCCGTTTTCAACGCGCGGCCTGGCTGGAACGCGAAAATGTCCCGTCCCTGCCCTATGTTGAAAGGTACTTCCAGGTGGCCCATCCGGCCTTGCCCCGGCAGATGGATATATCGGTACGCGCTCTGGTCAAGGAAGTCGAAGCGGCTGACATCCAATGGGCGGGCTCGCAGGAATCTCCGAACGCCGCTGGAGGCAACGACCAGACGCAGTCCTGCAGACTGATTCAGTTAACCGCCTTGGCGGCAGCGCTGGAGACGGTTAGTTCCTTTGCTGATCAGTCTGATAGTCAGCAACTGTTTTCCTGTGAATCCTTGTTGCAGACAGGAACTCTCTGCCCCTCCCAGGAGCGCTGGTTCCGGTATCTGCTGGAACGGCTTGCCAATGCCAATCTCGTTGTCCGACAGGGTGATATGTGGCAGATACCGGTCAGGGATCAGCGTTTCAAGGCGGAGATTCTCTGGCGCACGGCTCTCTCCTCCGCGCCGGGATATGCGCCTGAAGCAGCTCTGCTGGCGCATGTCTTTTGCCGACGGCATGATCTTCTGAAGGGAGCATTCCAGGACAGGGAAGAAGATATCCTTCCTCCCGCCCTTGCAGACGGGTATTTTTCAAATGCCGCCCCCCTGCAGCCCCTCATCCAGGCTACGCAACAGATTGTGCGCTCCGTTCTGCAAAGCGCCAAGCCGGGACAGCACATCCATGTTTTGCAGATGCTTGGCGACACCGCCTTTTCTCCCCTGGTGACGGACCTGAATCCCATAAACTGCACTTGGACTGTAGCTGCAAAAAACACATCCGTTGCCGAAACGGACGCCCTGACCTTCTCGCATATTCCTGCCCTGCGCTTTAAATCCCTGGACAGAACGAATCCCGGCAAGGAACACAGCGAACGCTATCAGCTTATTCTGTGGCTCTGGTCTTTACATGAACACCTGGATATTGCGCTTGTTCTGGAGCAGTGTCAGGCCATGCTTGCCCCTGGCGGCATACTTATGGTGCTGGAACATGCGCCAGACGACTTCACCGACTATATCTTTGGATCGCGGCCCTCCTGGTGGCGCGCTTCGACACAGGACGATCAGCCGATTTCTCTGCTCCAGATGTCCTCTCTTTGGCGCAAAGATCTGGAAGATGCCGGATTTGTCGATATCGAAACCATTGGCGAAAAGGAAAGCTCCTCCAGTCCGGCCTTCCTGCTGCTGGCCAAAAAATCGCAAGTCGCACCGGCATTGCCGGCAACGCCGCAAATTCCCGCTCCTGTGGGCGCAACATCGGAGATCCCGGAGACCTGTGCGGATCGATACTGGCTAGTGGCGGGCAATCAGCGCGGATCATCCAGCGCCGTTCTGTCCGAACTTCTTGCGGCAGGTCTCAGGAAACAGGGAGAAGCGGTGGCAGTGCTGTTGCGCGGTGAAGAAGTCAACGGGCATATCTTTGACCCGGAAAATTCAGAACACTGGCGCGCGGAACTATCCGGCCGGACACAGGATAAAAAATTACAATTGGTGTACCTGCTTGGCTATGATGACCGAACTGATATCCCCGTTGATGCCCTCGCTGACATCCAGTTAACCGGCGCCTCCTGCCTTGCCGCCCTGGCCCGGGCCGGCAACAGTCTGGGGCCGGATGCCGCCATTTGGGTATTGGCAGGCGGCGCTATGGCAGCGGAGATTCCCGAAGCCCGGCCCGTGCCTTCCCAAGGCGCCCTGTTAGGTTTCACCCGTGTGCTGATCAATGAAATGCCCTCCCTGCATATCCACTTCGTTGATCTGCATGGCAGTGTGAAATCCAAGGCTGAATCTGTTGACGGGCAGCCGGGATGGATGGATACCCTGATGTGGGAACTAAGCCAACCCGCACCAGAACTGGACACAGATGAACCGGAAGTTGTGCTGACGCATGGCGGGCGTTATGTTCCCAGACTCACAAGATTTTCGTCGGCGCAACACGAGCAACAGGGCGCCGGGTCCGCAGCAAAAAATTCCGGCGCCGCTCTTGCCTTTGATCATCCAGGACGCTTGCGGAACCTGTACTGGAAAGAGAGCATCCCGCCGCAGCCCCTGGCAGATGAAGTATGCGTTGCCGTATCCCATACAGGGCTGAATTTTCGGGACGTCATGTGGACTATGGGGCTTCTGCCGGAAGAAGCGCTGGAAAGCGGTTTTTCCGGTCCCGGTCTCGGGATGGAATGTTCCGGCGTCGTAACTGCCGTTGGCAGCGCGGTCACTCAATGGACAGCAGGAGATGAGGCGCTATGTTTTGCTCCTTCCTGCTTCAGCACCCATGTAGTGACCAAAGCCTCGGCTCTTGCCCGCAAACCTGCATCCATCAGCTTCGCCGAGGGCGCCGCCCTTCCTGTGGCTTTTATCACCGCCTGGTACAGCCTCAAACACCTTGCCCGCCTGCAGGCAGGAGAACGGTTGCTCATTCACGGAGCGGCCGGAGGCGTCGGGCTGGCCGCTGTGCAGATCGCCACCCACATGGGGCTTGAAATCTATGCCACGGCCGGCGCCCCGGAAAAACATCACTTTCTGCATATGCTGGGGGTACAACGAGTCTTTCCGTCCCGATCCCTGGATTTCGCCCGCCAGATTCTGGAAGCTACTGACGGACAAGGTGTTGATTGTGTTCTCAACTCTCTGGCCGGAGAAGCCGCCGCTGCCGGGATTTCCCTGTTGCGCCCCTTCGGAAAGTTCATCGAACTGGGCAAACGCGATTTTTATGCCGACTCCCCCTTACGCCTGCGGCCTTTCAGCCGTAATCTTTCCTACTTCGGGGTGGACGTGGATCAGTTGATCATCCATCAACCAGATCTGGCCCGCCAACTCTTTAACGAAATCATGACCCTATTCCAGGAACGCAAATTTATGCCCCTGCCGCATACAGTATATCCCTCCAGCCGAACGACAGACGCTTTTCAGGCCATGCAGCAGTCTTCCCACATCGGCAAGCTGGTCGTTGACCTGCATGGGGTAGCGAATGATACTGTGGAACCCATAAAAAGATGGAATCTGACACCCGCCGTCATGGAGGCCAGGGCAAACGCCTGCTACCTGGTGAGCGGCGGCAACGGCGGATTGGGGCTGGCTTCGGCCCTGCATCTGGCGCACCGTGGGGCGAAACATCTTCTTTTATTGAGCAGGAAAGGCGTCACGGGTGAAGAGGAAAAACAGCAGTTGGACAGCCTGCGGGCCAATGGGGTTCAGGTAATAGAAATCAAGGTTGATGTGACGAATGCCACACAATTGGAACACAGTCTGAAAATCCATCTGGACGCATTGCCCCCCTTACGCGGTGTAATTCATGCTGCCGCTGAACTGGATGACGGCCTCATCTCAAGCCTGACGCCGGAACGTATCCGCCGTTCTCTGGCAGCCAAAACGCTGGGGGCCTGGAATCTGCACCAGAGTACGCGAGCCTTGCCTCTGGATTTTTTCGTACTGTATTCTTCCGCGACAACAACTTTCGGCAATCCCGGGCAGGGTGGCTATGTGGCCGCCAACAGTATGCTGGAGACCCTGGCGGTCTGGAGGCGATCCCATGGTCTTCCGGCGCAGGTCATCGCCTGGGGAGCTATAGGGGACACCGGAATGCTGACCCGCAACCCCAAGGCCAGAGATGTGCTGATTAAACGTCTGGGGGTCAGCCCAACTTCTTCTGCCGATGCTGTCCGCTGGCTTGAGCACTGTATTGCGACCAATACCGGCGCCAGCCTATTCTTCGGCCTTGACTGGGAAAGCAAAGCCACCCTGCCTGTTCTGGCCGGACCCCGCTTTTCCCTGCTCCGGCCTCATAGGGCAACTGTGCAAACTGTAGATACTTCTCATCTGCTGGAGAACATCCGCTCAGCTTCCCCGCAGGAAGGCAGACGGATTATTACGGAACTCCTGCTGGAGGAAATTGCCCAGGTTCTGCGCCTGACTAAGGACAAAATCCCTTCAGATATGCCCTTGGCGGCCCAAGGTATGGATTCTCTGATGGCTGTCGAACTGGCCTTGGGTGTGGAACAAAGATTCGAACTCACCGGCTACACCCTGCCCCTGACCGAAAAGACCACGGCAGCATCCCTCGCGGAATCCCTCTACGCCATACTGACCGGAAGCTCTGAACAAGAGAGGGCTGGAGAGAAACAGGCGCTTTCCAATCAGATGCTTAATTCCATGGAACGTCAGCATGGGGTACAGCTTTCGCCGGAAGACCGCGCACTTGCACTGGAAAATCTACAGTAAACGGCAAAAAAACGTCATAGCAAACACTTGACAGCGAGAGCAGGATGACAAACAAGGCAGATTCCCTGTTTGGACTGGATGAGGATGCGCAAAAAGACATGCTGGACCGTCTCCGGGAGCATAGCTTTGCGCTGACTGAACCCTCCCGGACGACAGATCAGGATGCACCGGAGCCGCATGGCTTGGGCCAGCATACTGCGTTACGGCGCCGTGCGGTGACCTCCGTTCCGGAATACTTCGGCAGTATCGCCGCCTTGCCGGAGTATAAGCAGATGTGCGTGCAGCGGCTCATTGCAGAAAAAGTGGGCATCATGGAACCATTTTTCATCTGCCATGAAAGCATCGCCAAGGGCAAAACACGCATCCAGGGCCAGGATTTCCTGAACTTTGCCACCTATGACTATCTTGGTCTGAACGGTCATCCAGAGGTCATTGCGGTCGCTGAGCAGACCATGCACGAATTCGGCACCTCTGCCGGGGCCAGTCGTCTGGTGGCCGGGGAACGCCCGCAGCACGCCGCTCTGGAAAAAGCTCTGGCCGCAATGTACGGCGTTGCAGACGCTGTGGTTTTCGTCAGCGGACACGCCACGAATGTTTCCACCCTGAGTACACTGCTGGGCGCCAGAGATGCCGTGTATCACGATGCTTTGGCCCACAATTCCCTCATTCTGGGAGCAGTGCTTTCCGGGGCAGCCCGTTATTCATACCCGCACAACGATTGCGAGGCCCTGGAACGTTTGCTGCGCCAGACCAGGGAGAAACACGAACGGGTGATCATAGCTACTGAAGGCCTGTTCAGTATGGACGGCAGCATCGCCAAACTCCCGGAACTCATCGCCCTGAAGCAGGAATACACATGCTTTTTGATGATTGACGAAGCCCATTCCCTGGGCACTCTCGGCGCCAACGGATATGGCGTGTCAGAGCATTTTGGCGTTGACCCCACAGACGTAGATATCTGGATGGGCACTTTGTCCAAGACCCTTTGCAGTTGCGGCGGCTTTATCGCCGGCTGCTCGGAATTGGTGGAGCTGCTTAAATATCGGGCTCCAGGTTTTGTTTACAGCGTGGGCATGTCGCCGCCGTTAGCCGCCGCTTCGACCAAGGCCCTGGAAATCATGTTGCGTGAGCCGGAGCGCACATCCCGCCTTCAGGCTTTAAGCGCTTTCTTCCTGCACGAAGCCAAAAGCAGGGGCTTGAATACAGGCCATGCCCAGGGATACGCCATCATCCCTATCATTGTGGGCAGTTCCCTTGTGGCCGGATATCTGGCCGCTGCGCTCTTTCAGCGCAAAATAAATGTGTTGCCCATCATCTATCCCGTGGTGGAAGAGGGCATGGCCCGGCTACGCTTTTTCCTCTCTTCGGAGCATACGGAAGCGGATATTCTTACAGCTTTAGATGCTCTGACAGAGGAATTGCCACGGGCGGTCGAAAAATTTCAATAAAATAACAAAAGGCAAAAAAGTGACGTTTCAGCAAGCCACACGTGACGATGCGGAGGCTATCGCGTGTGTTGTAACCCAGACGGGCGAAGGCCTCGTGGAGCATATTCTGGACGGTCTTGTGCCGGGGGTCTCTGGTGCTGTCATTCTGAGCGCGACTTTTATGAAAGGGGAAGGCATATATCGCACGGATAATGTCATCCGCTCCAGGCAGGGTGAACATCTGTCCAGTCTGCTGTTTTCCTATCCATCTAATGAACACAGGATATCGACGCTTATGGAAAGTCTGGTCCCGGCCAAACGACTGCTGGGCGTGCGCCCAATCCTGGAACGCAGTGTGCCGGACAGCCTGTATATCAATACATTCTGGGTAGAAGAACATCCGCAGGACAGCGGTTGTGCCGATGCCCTGATGGCGGTGGCTGAAAGCCGTTGCCGGGATATGGGCTATACGAAAATTTCTCTTTTCTGCTGGAACGACAATGCCGGAGATCTGCGCTTTTACACCCGACAGGGTTTTACCGTGACAGAGCATATACGCATGGAAAAGGCGCTGCTGGAACGGCACCCTGACGGAGGTTCTATCTTGTGCAAAGAATTGCGGGAAGAACACTGATGCCGGATGAAATGCGTCATATCCTCATCAGCGGTGCGTCCGGCGGTTTGGGTGGAGCGCTGGCAGAGCGTCTGGCGCAACCCGATGTTTCCTTGTCCCTGTGGGGCCGCGATACAGGACGGTTGGCGCAGATTGATAGCCGCTGCCAGACCAAAGGGGCCAGCGTTTCTGTCGTCAGGCAGGATCTGCGCGACCCGGACGCCGTCTGCCAACGACTGCAAGACCTGGATGCGGAGCGTCCGGTGGATGTGGCTATATTCAATGCCGGAGTTTCCTCAGGGCTATCGCCGGATGGCGGCTTTGAATCCGCTGCCGCTGCCTGCCGTACCCTCATGGTAAATACTGTGGGGGCTGTCGGCATGGCGGCGCTCCTGCTGGAGCGCATGGCGCGGCGCGACAACGGGCATCTGGTTTTTATCTCCTCCCTGGCGGCCTTGTATCCTTTGCCCGGGTCGCCGGCATACAGCGCCTCCAAGGCGGCCTTGTCCGTATATGCCAGGGCTGTGCGCTCGGGCCGTGCAGGCAAAAAACCACGCATCAGCATCGTCTATCCCGGCTATGTAGATACGCCCATGAGCCAACGGATCATAGGGCCGCAGCCTCTGCGCTGGAGCGCGGACAAGGCGGCCTCATATATTGTTGCGCGCCTGGAGGCGGGAGCGGATATCATTGCTTTTCCATTCTTTCTGTTTTTGGGAATCCGTCTGCTCTCCCTGCTTCCCTCCCCTGCGGCGGATATGTGCCTACGTTTCTTTTCTTTCAGCGTGGAGCCGGATAAGGATTCGCTTTTGTCTTTGCGGCAACAGCGGCAAGAACAGGACGACCCGGATCAACATGGGGACGGGGCATGACCACAAGCCCTTCCACCCTGAAAAGTCTTCCAGTTGTTATGAGCCATTATGTCAATGAACTTGAGTGGCGCATCACGCTCAATCCGGCAGGGTTTGAAGAGCAATGTCATGTGCTCGCCGAGCGTGGCTATCGCGGCATCAGTCTGGATGAAGCGGAAAACTATTTGGTGCATGGCGAGTCCTTACCCAAAAAATCTCTTCTCCTGACCTTTGACGATGGATATGCGGACAATTATTTTTATGCTCTGCCTATTCTGGCGAAATACGGACACAAAGGCGTCTGTTTTCCAGTCACAAACCGGCTTGAAGCTGAGGATAAACCGCGCGCGTCTTTTGATGCCGTCCGCGAAGGCAAGGTCAGCATACCGCCGCATGTGGCCCGGCCTGTGGTGCAAAAAACACAAGACATCGTTGTGCGACAGGATATTTTTCTGAATCATGGCGAAGTCAGGGCCCTGGACGCAAGCGGCATCTTTCAAATCGGCGTTCATGGTCGAGGCCATTACGGAGTATATACGGGACCAAAATACAGCCGTTTTTTTCAGCCCCGTACGCAAATGCGCACTTTTTACCGGACTGAAGACAATCCTGTATGGGGACTGCCTGAATTTTCCGTTAAACCCGGATTGCAGTTTCGAGCTTTTCTGCCAAATCCGCTAATGGTGGAGGCTATAAAAAAACTTGTGCCGCAGGAGTTCACCGCAGCCACAGATTTTTTTGCCCACAAAGACGGCCTGCCTTCTTTGCGCGCGCTGGCGGACAGCTTTTCCGGAAAATTGGGCAGGTATGAAACTGACGCAGAACGCCACGCCCGGATGCGACGCGAAATAGTGACGGGGAAAGAGGAACTGGAACAAATACTGGGCCGCAAAGTGCATACATTCTGCTGGCCTTGGGGAAAGTATTGCGACGAGGCGTTTTGCATGGCTCGGGATGCCGGGTTCAAGCTGTTTTTCGTCGTGAGCCGTGGGGCAAACCCGCCGGGAAAGCCCCTTGCCGTGCATCGCTTTGATAGTCGCAACGGGGGGAAAAACTGGTTGGCCAGACAGGCGTGGCTACATGAACAGCCTTTGCTGGCAAGCCTGCTCGGCGTGATTGG
>JAISKK010000056.1 GCA_031260965.1 Desulfovibrio sp.
ATGTTTGGCGGACAGTCTCCAGAAGACGCCTTCAAACTTGGTTTTGTTGTATTTCCGGTCAGTTGTGTTACTCATGGGTGGATAGTAGCGGCTTGCCCCGGGAAAGGCAATGGGCTTATACGAAACTTATCCAAAAGGAAAAATTCAAGTGAAAATTTTAGATTTAACTATGTGAATATAAAGAAGTTATTTCGCGGAGAGACAGGCAGGTGGTATGGAGAGAGAGCAAATACCGTGCCAAAGCTGATGATTAGCCGGTCGGTCTCCCTGAATCGTGGAGAAAAGTTTCAGATTTTTCTCTTCCAATGTCCCCCCCAGAAACATAACCGCAACCCATTGCCACAAAGCCGCTTGTGACAGCAACGATGAGGCCGGAGTAAAAGAAATACCAATGTGTACGGCAGATTATTTATATTCTCGAAAGTTGTCAAGAAAAAAATATAATTTTTTTCGCAAGCTATTTGGTGGGCCCACGAGGATTCGAACCTCGGACAATCCGGTTATGAGCCGGGGGCTCTGCCAACTGAGCTATGGGCCCACCTGCGGCGTTATTTACAGGCAGGCGTCTGGCCTGTCAAGATCAAGACGAAGCGTCTTTAAACGGAGGCCGCCAACATGGAACGCAGCAGATGAATTGTTTCTTCCGCGTCATCCGGCTCAAGCTTCCGCAAGGCAAAGCCGGCGTGGACGATCAGGTATTCGCCAGGCTTCGGAGCCTCTTCCAGAAGGGCCAGTGAAGCATTAACGAATGTTTCACCCTCACCCACCCGGCAGCGGGCCATCTCGTTATCAGCAAAAAGCTCCAGCACTTTAACAGGTACAGCCAAACACATATTTTTTTCCTCAGGCCAAAAGATCGTCCAAAAGTTCCGCCATCCGGCGCGCCACAGCCTCAGGTCCGAAACGGACCGTGATTTCAGCAGCTTTTGCCGGTAAATCACGGGGAATCCGGCCTTCAAGCACTTGGCGCATTATAGCGACCAAAGCGTTCAGGTCAATATCCGCCCAAGTCATGTCCCGCGTAAACAGGGGGATGCGCTCGCACATTTCCCCGGATATCCGGGAGAGTCTGTAAGGCACGGGAAAACTGTTCTTTTGATCCATAAAGTCCATATTGCCGGACCAACCAGTGGCCAGAACGGGTTTGCCGAAAGCCATGGCCTCGGAAATGCCCAGACCCCACCCTTCGGCATGATGAGCGCTCACATAGGCATCGCTGAGAATGTGCAGGGCAGCTATACGCCCGGCGCTCAGATCTCCTTCGACACTAATAACTCCGGGAATGGAACTAAGGTCAAAACAGCTCCGGTATTGCTTGAGGACCAGTTGCGCCGGGTCTCCGGCAATCCGCCGCAAAGCCGCAAAGGCCGAAAGCAGACCGCTGATATTTTTGCGCGGATTGACGGAATCAATTATGGAAAAAAAACGGAAAGCTTTTTTCGTTCCGCCCAAGGCATGAACGGCAAAACTCAAGTCGTCCGCTCCGGGATTCCTACGTCTGACTACATGCGGCAGCACGCTTGCCCGGGGGTAACGGCTTGCTATGGCTGCACACGAAAAAGAGGACGGGGTCCAGATTCTCCGCACTGGCCGCAAAGCCTCAACATAGGCCTCGGGCAGAACATCGCTTTCCCAAACACAGAAGGCGGCAACAGGCAGACGGCGCAGCACGGGGCAATGCGCGTAAACAGCAGCGTAATTCAGGGGATCGTCATGCAGTACGGCGGCATCGGCCAAATCCGCATCCTCCGGCGCATGCGAAACCTCATGCCCCAAAAAACGCAGACACTCAGTGAAATCCAGTCCGCTGAGCCTGTGGCTGATATAATGGCTCAAGTGGTAAAAAATCCGCATTAACCGCAACCGCCTCTACTGGAGAGCATTTTTCGCTTGACTTCAATTGGACATCATGTCCATAATTTTGTCAAAGCTCTTTACGGCGAACCGGCGCTGAACAGGTCGAACCGTATAATTAAAGGAAAAAATATGCGTATCAACGCAGAAAATACAGCCGCTGTGGCCATTGACTTTCAGAAACGTTTGCTGCCGGTCATGCATGCAAGCGAAGACCTTGTCCGCTCCGCGCGCATCCTGCTCTCGGGGCTCAATGCCCTGAACATTCCCGTGATTGTGAGCCGTCAGTATCCGAAAGGCATCGGCGACACCATTTCGGAAATCAAAGAAGTTACCACAAACGCCATCCCCTGCGAAAAACTCACTTTCAGTTGCTGCGGAAGCGAAACTTTCAATGCCGCCCTGCAGAAGCTGGGAAAGAAAAACATTCTTATCTGCGGCGTAGAGGCCCATGTCTGTGTGTTGCAGACGGCGCTGGACCTGCTCGCGGCGGGGTACAATGTGGCGCTGGTTACGGATTGCATCGGCTCGCGCAAAACGCATGACCGGGAAACAGGCATTAAAAGGGCGGAGCGTGACGGGGCGCTGCTTGTAACTTATGAGCAGATCCTTTTTGAACTGCTCGGCGCCTCGACTGCGCCGGCCTTTAAAACCATATCCGCGCTTCTGCGCTGATTCCCGCCCTTCCATGCCCCAACCGGAAAACTCAGGAAAAGCCAATGCAAAAAAAATCAGGCAAGAAGCTTTATCTAATAGCTTTTCTTCTCTTTTTGGGTGGCGTAAGCTACCTGGTAGTTTCCGAAATTTCAGCAAATTCTGTATATTTTCTGAATGTTTCCGAAGCCCTGACCTTGCCTTCCGACAAATTGCAGGCGGCCAGACTTTTCGGCACGGTGCGCGAGGACGGCATCACCCGTCTTGAGAACAGGCAGGGCGTCAAATTTCAGCTTGAAGACAAAGACAACGCCGCCCAGAGCCTGTGGGTTGAATATGAAGGTCCCGTCCCCGACACCTTCAAAGCCGGCGCCGAAGTTATAGTCGAAGGCAGGCTTGACCCCAAAGCCTCATTCCGGGCGCAGTCGCTCATGACCAAGTGTCCGTCAAAATACCAGAAAGAAAACCGGAGTTAACGGTCGGGCATGTCTCCTTATATTTTTGCCTCCGGACTGCTCCGTTGCGGATTCTTTTTCTGTTCAGCCGCCGCTTTTATCATCCTGCTGAAACTTCTGCTTCCGGAAAAAAAGGCCGCCCCTTCAGCGTCCTTTTCTGTCGCCGCCTTTTTCCGACTGCCCTGGCAGGCAAAGCATGATTTTACCGTCCTGCTCATTCCCGCCCTCTTTCTGTCCATAGTCTCCGTCATTCTCTTCAAGGCCTTCATAGCCTGTGATTTTTCCGTCGAATATGTCGCCCAGTATGCCGATCGCACCCTGCCGCTTTTTTACCGTATAACCGCTTTCTGGGCCGGGCAGGCAGGTTCCATGCTTTTTTGGGCCCTGGCCGTCGGCCTGAGCGGCGTTTTCTTTGTCAAAAACGCAGCCTACAAAAATCTGCGTCCGAGGACGCGCCTCTACTTTTGCCTGTTTTTTCTCAGTATAATGGCCTTTTTCAACTTTCTGCTCACAGTCTGGACCAATCCTTTTACGCTTCTGGATTCCATTCCCGCCGATGGCGGCGGTCTTAATCCCCTGTTGCAGAATCCGGGCATGATTTTTCACCCTCCCCTGCTCCTGCTGGGCTATGGAGGCTTCACGGCCCCTGCCTGCCTGGCCTTGGCCCAAAGCACAGGCGACGGGCCTGCCGGGCACGGGGCCAAAGCGGAAGAACCTTGGACGGAAACAGCCCGTCCCCATATTCTTGGCTCCTGGTCCCTGCTCACGGCCGGCATAGTTCTCGGCGCATGGTGGGCTTATATGGAATTAGGCTGGGGCGGTTACTGGGCCTGGGATCCTGTGGAAAACGCCTCCCTGCTCCCCTGGTTTGCGGCTTCCGCCTACATTCATACGGCCATAATCGGCCGCAGAGGCGGCAAACTAAGGAGGGTCAACGTATTTCTCATATGTTTGACCACGGCTTCCGCTTTCTTCGCCACCTATCTGGTGCGCAGCGGAGTTGTGCAGTCTCTGCACGCTTTTGGAGATAACGGGATCGGCGCTCCTCTACTGATCTTTACACTCTTTTTCCTCTATGTCGCGACGGCGGCCGCCCTGCTCCTCCCTCCCTCCGCAACAGCCCTGGACGACATGTTGAGCCGGGAAGGACTGATCCTCTTTGTGGCCTGGCTACTGCTGGCTGTCGCGGCCATCATCCTTATCGCCACATTATGGCCGGTCATAATCAACGCCTTACGCGACGTATCCGCTTATCTGCCCGACCGGATCAGCGCAAAACTTCCCCAAAAACCGATGGGCCTTGACGCGGCCTTCTATAACGGCGCCTGTCTGCCCCTGCTGGCCATGTTCTCCATCCTTCTTATCTTCTGCCCTGGACGCCGCTGGAAAAGTG
>JAISKK010000097.1 GCA_031260965.1 Desulfovibrio sp.
TCCTCGGTAAGGTGGCATCAGATTAATTCATTTTTAAAAAATTATAAACTTAAATGTTACACGGTACTAGCAATGTTCGTACGATATCGTAACAGTTTAATTTCATAGTTTTTAATTTAATGGAATTGTTGCTCTGCTCATCGTAAAAACCTCTCACAGACTGTAACTTTTGAAGGCAATGCCCATAAAGGGAAAACAGGAATCGATGCGCTTGCCGCTGTTGGAATACAGGCCGGCCTACCCATGCTGGAGGGAGCAACCTCGCGTGCCGGACCAGAATTCGTAGCGCTCGCTTGTTTTCACATCAGCTGCCCAGACCATTTCACCCAGCCTTGTTCTGAGAGGGCTTTGAAATTTCATAGTTGAACTATGATATATCGAAGTAAATGTCAATGTCTCACCTTGTATTTTAAACCAAGGGAGACAGCCATGCGGTTCAGCAGCAATCTCAAAAAGATCATGCACAACAAGCATATGAGTTATGAAAAACTGCAGGGCTTCGCTCAGATCAGCCCGCAAAGCGTTGCGCGGGCCAGCGATCACCGCATCTCAACATGTACCCTGAAAATTCTTGGAAAAATCGCCGCGGCCCTGGATGTGCAGGTCAAGGATCTGTTTGACGAGGTTCCGCCGCAAAATTAGCGCCGTTATCAAAAATTACGGATAAAAATCCCCCTTTGCCATAAAACGGCGGCTACTTTTACGGTAACACGCAGTTTTTATTGTCTATTTTCTTTATCCCATCAACGCAAATTTTTTTCTGATTCCGTATTGACTCCAGCTATATCATATCATATGATGTCATACATCATACTGGGCGAAAGTCTTCCATGGGAGCAAGACTCCCGTTGCGGGGCAGCCTTCGCAGTCACAATGCAGGCCTTTGCAACGGAATTCGTGCCGGACAAATTTTACATAAAAGGGGAATTCCTATGTCCATACGTACTACAGTGAAGATGCCCAAAGGCGGCGCAACCATGGTCGTTCCCGCCGAGGTCGGCACAACTGCATTTCAGTTTGATTTCGACCTTTTCGAAGCGCAGTTTTCCCGTTCGGAAAACAGCCTGCACATCCAAACCCGGACCGGCGAAGTTGTTCTGGAAGACTTCTTCGCTACCGGCGGTCAAAGCCTGCCTTCATTCCAGATGATGGACGGAGCGGAAGTCCCCAGCGCGGAAATACTGGCCTATCTCAACCCCAATCTCAATCTCTCGACGGAGGCAGACCCGCAGCCCAGCATCCGCGGCGGCGGACAAAACGGCCCCAACTGCTCCAAAGGTTGCCCTGTCAACGGCGGCGGACAAAACGACCCCAACTGCTCCAGAGGTTATCCTGTCAACGGCGGCGCTAAAGATTCCAAAGAACCCGTCCATCATGCCGCGGCTGATCTCTGCGTCTTTCTGCACATGAATGAGTACCTCAAAACCGGCGGGGCATACGGCTCCGGAGAACATGCCGGCATCAACGTGTATTTCAAAAACGACGCCGGAGAACGCGTCGCCCTGAACAGCGGCGACATCGCCTCCTGCAACGGCAAATGCGCCGGATCTGCCGCTTCGCGTTACTCCGTTTGCACAAGCCCCTACGAGGGATGGAGCGCCTCCTGGCTGAACCTTTCCCTCGACAAGGGGCATATACTCATCTCCCTGAACCGCGAGGGCCGCGCCGCGCTGCGGGCTTTACAGGGCTGCCGCGAATCCGACAATCTTGTCGACTATTTCAAGGTGACGGTCACAGACACGCACACCGGCAAGGTCTTCGAATATACAACGCAGGTAATAGTCCCCACCACGCCCGAGTTCAACGCCCAGGAACATGCCGCGCTGGTCTTTGCCCATGGAACATCTTCTGCGCATGAGCCCTACAAAGTATCTATCCACGCACAGGGCAAAGAACTGCATATCACCCCGAACCGGGTGAACATTATCCGCTGCGGGTGACCCTTGGCGTCTCCCGATCTGTGTTCCTCCCCCCCAAAAAAAAACGGCGGACTGCCTTCACAGTAACCCGCCGTTTTTTTATTGTTCGGACTGTTGCCCGCAAAGGCTTTGGTCTGTATCATCCGCGTATGTTGCTACAAGTTTTCGGCTCTTTGCGCGCACGCGCAAACTCCCCTCTGGGCTACCGGGTCATTCTCCGCATCGGACTGCCCCTCATAGCCGGGATGCTCTCCACCACCCTGATGGAATTTACGGACCGGCTTTTTTTGAGCCGCTATTCGCTGATCTCCATTGCCGCCGCCCTGCCCGCCGCGGCCGCCGCCATGGTTCCCCAACTGGCCCTGGCCGGTCTTTGCGGCTATGTCTCGACCCTGATCGCCCAATATGCCGGGGCCGGACGGCCGGAGCGTATCGGCTGCGTCCTTTGGCAGGGGATCTGGATCTCCCTCGCCGGCGCTCTCCTTCTGGCCCTGTCCAGCCTGGGCGCGGACGCCCTTTTCGCCTGGGTCGGGCACGACCCGGAAACAGCGGCCCAGGAGGCGGCCTATTTCAGCATTCTGAATGTCTGTGGTCTCTTTTTTCTCCTGAACTCCGTGTTCGGCGGCTTTTTTACCGGCCTCGGCACAACCAGAGCGGTGCTTCTGGTCAATCTGGCCGGAACCCTGCTGAACATCCCCCTGGACTATGCCCTGATCTTCGGCTGGTCCATATTTCCGGAACTCGGCATCCGGGGCGCGGCCATCGCCACCGTCTGCGGCCAGGCCTTCAGCACCCTTGTCTTCGCGGCCCTGATCGCAAGGCCGGCAAATCTTCGCCGCTGCAATATCCCGCGCGGCTTCAGGCCGGACAGGGAAATGATCCTGCGTCTGCTGCGCTTCGGCACACCCAGCGGGATCAACATGTCCGTGGATCTGCTGGCCTTTACCTGGTTTATTCTGGAGGTGGGAAAACTGGGACAAGCGGCGCTTGCGGCCAGCAACCTGGCTTTTTCCATCAATATGCTGATCTTCATGCCCATGCTCGGCATGACCTCCGCCGTGTCCGTGCTGACCGGGAAAGCCATGGGACGGGGGCGGCCCGAAGACGCGATCCAGGTTACGCAAAACGCCCTGCACCTGTCCCTCTTCTATATGTTGCCGGTCGCGGTCTGCTGCGCTTTCTTCGGCGGGCCGCTCCTGGATCTTTTTCTGGGTGGCGACCCGGGTCCCGCTTATCAGAGCGTTCGGGAGACAGGCATTGTCCTGCTCTATTATGTGGCCGCATACTCTCTGGTGGACGCCTGTAATATCGTCTATCTGGGGGCCTTGAAAGGCGCGGGGGACACCGTGGCCGTCCTTTTGCTTCTGGGAGGCGCGGCCCTTTTCTGTCTGGTCCTGCCCATTGCCGCCCTGAAAGCCCTGGATCTGGTCACCCTGCATTCCCTGTGGCTGGCCTTCACCGCCTATGTGGTGATTATGGCCCTGGCCGCGCGCCTGCGTTTCGGACTCGGGAAATGGCGGAATATCCGCATGATTTGAGCGCGCGGAAGCGCCCCGTACCGACCCCATGCGAAGGAATTGCCCCCTCAACAAAAAAGGATTTGGAATACTCCAAACCCTATATTTATCCGGCTTTTTGCCTTATTCTCTTCTGGCGTCGCCAACGGGGTTTGAACCCGTCTTTGCGGCTTGAGAGGCCGCTGTCCTAACCGAATAGACGATGGCGACACCCCGGATTTGTTCTTTTGGATAAATGACTCCGGGCGGCAAAGCAAGAAAAAAAATGAACGGACATAAAACACGCGTGGAGGAAGGCTGATGTTGCCATGGATTGTGCTTTGCGGACTCATTGTCTTTCTCTATTTCAAGGGCGTTCCCTGGATGGCTCTCCTTGTAATTTTCATATATTTCGGCGTGCCCACTTTTGTATATCGCAGAACAAAGGCCGCCGAGGGCGAAACAACGGGCAGCCGTATTCTGCCCAAGCTGAAAAACGCCTTCAAGACCGCGATCGTTATCGGCCTTTTTCTGGATGCGGTGATGACCTGGTGGCTTACGCTTATAAAGCCCGTTGAAGCAGGGGGCACAAACTGGCTGGCACACTTCTATGACGCCTGGACGGGAATGGGTCTGCCCTTTGGCGCTCATATCTTCTATTTTCTCGATATGTGGATGCTCTGGGGCGCGGCCCTTGGTCTTTATCTGATATGCCGGGCCAAGGAAGCAGGAGCACGCCGCAAAGAAATGAAAGCCGCTCTTGATACTGAAAAGGACGTCGCGCCGGAGTCCGGGACGCTCGCTCCGCCATCGTTTTTTGAGAGCGAGGACGAAGAGTGTGTGCAGGCACAAGGGCAGGCGCCGGTCAAGCGCGGAGATGAGGACTGAACAAAACGCGCATCTGGCCCTTGGCCGGGCAGGAGAAGATGCCGCCGCATCCCTCCTGCTCAGGCAGGGTTTTCGTATTCTGCACCGCAACTGGCGACCTTCGGGCGCCTTACGCGGACTTGAGCTGGACCTGGTGGCGGAGCTTGAGGATCTGTTGCTGTTCGTGGAAGTTAAAACGCGTAGTCGGGTTCGGACTCCGGCAGATGGCGCGCGGCAGGCGTTTTGCGGCAAAAAGCCGGCCTTTTCCGGTCCGGACAGGGACGCCCTGCAAAAAGAAGGCATTCCGCTATACGCCGCCTTCACTCCAGGCAAACGGGACAAATTCGTGCGGGCGGCCAGACTCTATCTTTCCGCTCACGCCTTGTGGGGCCGCCCCTGTCGTTTTGATCTTATTCTGGTCGGGCGAAACGCCCAGGGACACCTTTATCCGGAGCAACACACAAATGTCATCGAACTCCGGCATCTTGTGGGTGGCGGCAACGCCGCTTGGCAACCCTGGTGACCTCTCGCCCAGGGCGGGCGAAATTTTGTCCGGGGTTTACCGCATCCTGGCCGAGGACACCCGCCGCTCCGGCCTGCTGCTTGCCCGTTGCGGCGTGCGCTCCAATGGCTTTATCTCCCTGCACGAGCACAACGAGGAAAAACGCCTGCCCGGTGTCCTTACGCTTTTAAAAAATGGCCATGACCTGGCCCTGATTTCCGATGCGGGCACCCCCCTGCTCGCCGACCCCGGCTACCGTCTGGTGCGGGCCTGCCGCAAAGAAGGTCTGCGCGTCTCGCCCCTGCCCGGCC
The DNA here is from genome assembly GCA_031260965.1 of Desulfovibrio sp. Lineage (GTDB taxonomy): Bacteria > Desulfobacterota > Desulfovibrionia > Desulfovibrionales > Desulfovibrionaceae > Frigididesulfovibrio. The sequence goes on from JAISKK010000097.1 coordinate 5,096, forward strand.
CCTCGGCCCCGGCGGCCGCCCTGTCCGTTGCCGGCATCCCCCCCCTGCCTTACGCCTTTCTCGGTTTCGCCCCACGTAAGGCCGCAGACCGGGAACATTTCTTCGCCCCTTACGCCCGCCTCAATCTCAGCCTGGTTTTTTTCGAAAGAAAAGACCGCCTCCACCACTGCCTGCGCGTTGCCGGGCGTGTTCTTGGCCGGCGCGAGGCTTGTCTGGCGCGGGAAATGAGCAAAACATACGAGGAATTCATTTCCTTTTTTCTTGACGATCTCTCTGCCCTGCCCCTGGAGCCGGCCGGAGAGATCACCGTGGTCATCGGACCGCCTTTGGGAAAAGAACCCGCTTTGCCGCAATCTTCGGATCTTGAAGACCTGGATCGGATGATCCGGGAAGAAGCGCAAGCCGGCTGCGGGATGCGGGAAACAGTCCGGCGCGTGCGGGAGCGCGTTAGGGGAGCTTTCAGCCCCCGGGAAATAAAGACCAAGGAAATATACAGCCGCCTGCAAAACCTGCGGGACATCGACACCGCTGACCAGAGCGGATAGATATTGAATATGTGCATCCCGGCGTAAAATGCCATAGATTTTTTGGGAGCCGCGCCATGAACGAATTTATCCTGGAAAAAGAAGTCATCGTACGCGACGAAATCGGTCTGCACGCCCGTCCTGCCGCGCGTCTGGCCCAGGCCGCCCAGGAATTTGCGGCCCAGGTCTGGCTGCAATACGGGAGTATGCGCGTAGACGCCAAGAGCGTCCTGGACATCTTGAGCCTTTCCGCGGCCAGAGGGGCGACCCTGACCATCGGAGCGGAAGGCGCGGACGCGGAGCGGGCGCTTACAGCGCTTGAGGAAATTTTTAATAGTTTTACGAGGGGAGAATAGCGGCCGTGGCAATACTTGAAGGAATTTTTAATAGTTTTGTGAGGGGGGGATAATGGCCGGGGCAATTTTAAGCGGCATAGCCGTATCCACCGGCATCGCCATCGGCCCCTGCCTCTTTTTGAAACAGGAGACGCAGAACCTGCGCCATTCCCTTGTTCCCCTGGATCAGGTGGAGCAGGAGGTCCGGCGTCTTGAGCAGGCCATCGACAAGGCTGCGGACAGCTTTGAGGCGGCGCGTCTGACCCTGCATCCGGGACAGAAACTGCAGTGGGACCTTTTGACCTCGCAGCTTATGATCTGCCGGGACAGCAAACTGGGCGGATCTGCCGCGCGCAGCATCAGAGAGCAGCGCATGAACGCGGAATGGGCGCTTGAGGAATGCGTGACGCGACTGGCCGACACTTTCAGCCGCCTCTCCTCCCCCTATATCCGTGAACGCATTGATGACGTACGGCTGGTTGCGAACCGCATCCAGGCGCGGTTGGCCAATGCCGCCTCTTACCCGCGCCCGGAGAAAGGGGGTAGCATCATCCTGGCCCCGGACCTGACCCCGGCGGATCTGGCCGCTTTTCCGGGCGGACATCTGACGGCCTTTGCCGTGGAACAGGGCGGCCCCACCTCGCATATCGGCATTTTGGCCCGGGGTTTGCGTACCCCGGCCCTGGTCGGGGTTCTGGGCTTGAGCGAAAAAGCCCCCCAAGCGCGCGAAGCCATTGTGGACGGCTTGCACGGACGTTTGCTTCTGGACCCCGATCCTGAGGAGGTAGCCGTATATCTGGCCCTGCGCGAACGGCTGACGGAATATGAAAAAAGGGTACGCGCCGACGCCGCTCTGCCCGCGGAGACTGTGGACGGCGAGCGGGTGGACATTCTGGCCAATCTGGAGAGCGGGGGAGAAATAACGGACATGCGTTCCTGCGGCGCTGAAGGAGCGGGGCTGGTGCGCACAGAATTCTCCTATATCGCCCGCACCGCTTTACCCGAAGAAGACGACCTGTACAAAGAATATATGGACATGGCCCGATCCGTCTATCCGCATAAAATCGCCTTTCGCACCTTTGACGCGGGCGGGGATAAAATTATCGGCAGCCGCAAGGGACCGCTTGAGAAAAACCCGGCCCTCGGTTTACGCGGCATCCGCTTTTCCCTGCATCATCAAGATATGTTCCGTTCCCAGTTGCGGGCCATTTTACGCGCCGGAGTCATGGGCAACGCGGCTTTGATCTTTCCCCTGATCTCCGGTCTGGAGGAGCTTAAACTGGCAAAATCCCTGCTCAATGAGGCGAAACAGGAACTGGGGGCGGAAAAAATTCCCTATGCCCGGGATCTGCCTCTGGGCATTATGGTGGAATTGCCCTCCACAGTGCTCATCTCGGACATCCTGGCCCGCGAGGTGGATTTTTTCAGCATCGGGACCAACGATTTGACCCAGTATTCCCTCGGCGTGGACCGGGACAACCGGCAGGTTGAATACCTGACCCGCGCCATACACCCTGCCATCGTCCGCTCCATCAAACTGGTCGTGGACAACGCCCACGCCGCCGGTATCCCGGTCTGCGTCTGCGGTGAACTGGCGGCTGACCTTTACTGCCTGCCTCTGCTGATTGGAATGCGGGTGGATGAAATTTCTCTGGCCCCGCAGTCGATACCGACTGTCAAACACCTGATCCGCAAAATGCGGGCCTCGAACTGCCGGGAAATGCTGCGCGAGGCCTTGTCCGCTCCGGGCGGCGCCATGATTGACAATATGGCGCGCCAGGCCTTGTACAGCAGTTTCCCGGAAGATTCGGACTTTTTCGCCTGCCGCCCGGATGCCGATATTGCCTAGCCAGGCAGGAAGATATAGTATGGATGGTTCCGGCATTGTCCGCAAACCCGCAGCACAAACACAGAAAAATGAGTGAAGAACGCCACCAGTCCATCCTTCGCAATAAAAAAGCCGGGCACAACTTTGAATTCCTGGAGTTCATCGAGGCCGGTCTTGTTTTGAGCGGCGGGGAAATCAAAAGCATCCGCAAAGGGGATGTGAATTTTCATGACGCCCATGTCGCCTTCCGCAGGGGCGAGGCCTTTCTGGTCGGGCTGCACATCGCGCCGTACGCCAATGCCGGCTATGTGCCCCAGGAAGCGGACCGGGAACGCAAGCTTCTTCTGCATACCCGCGAAATCAATATGCTGGCCGCAAAAGTCGCGCAGAAAGGTCTGGCCATTGTTCCGGTAAACCTGCATTTCCGCAACGGCAAAGTGAAAGCTGAACTGGCCTTGAGCCGGGGCAAGAAAATGCACGACCAGCGCGAAGACCTGAAAGAGGCGGCGGAGAACCGCGATGCCGGGCGGGAAATGTTCGGGAGCCGGTTTTAGAACGCCCCAAAGCATTTCACACATGAAATGCTCGCAAGGATTTCCTGTAAATCCTTGCCGCCAAATAGGCGCAGGTGAGCTTTGCTCGCCGTAAGCGACTATTTGAAGCGTTAACTGCTCTGGGACCGGCCCTGCTTTTCCAGTTTGGCCCAGGTGTCTTTCAGGGTAACCGTGCGGTTGAACACGGGATGCTCCGGGCTGGTGTCGTAGTCGGCGCAAAAATAGCCCAAACGCTCGAATTGAACGCGTTCCCCGGCCGGCAGAGAACGCAGGGAGGGATCGATAAAGCCGGTCACGCGCAACAAAGAATCCGGATTGAGACAGTCCGGGAAGGTCTTGCCGGGGTCAACGGCGGAGGGATCATCCTTTAGAAAAAGATGATCATAAAGGCGCACCTCGGCCGGGACCGCGTGCGAAGCCGAAACCCAGTGCAGGGTCCCCTTGACCTTACGCCCGTCCGGGCTGCCCCCGCCCCAGCTTTGCGGGTCATAGGAGCAAATCAGGGCGGAAATATTACCCTGCGCGTCTTTTTGCACTTCCCGGCAGGTGATATAATAAGCGCAACGCAGCCGCACCTCGGCGCCCGGCGAGAGACGGAAAAACTTTTTCGGGGGTTCAGCGCGGAAATCATCCTGTTCTATATAGAGTTCGCGAGAAAAGGGGACGCTGCGCGCACCCAGTTCCGGGCGCTCCGGGTTGAGCGGCAGATCCAGCCATTCAACCTGCCCTTCCGGATAGTTTTCGATAATCACCTTGAGCGGGGCCAGCACGGCCATAGCGCGCGCGGATGTGGCGTTCAGGTATTCGCGAATGCAGAATTCCAGCATTGCGTAGTCCACAATATTGTCAGCCCTGGATACCCCGATGCGGGACACAAACTCGCGCAGGGCTTCAGGTGGAACACCTCGCCGGCGCAAACCGGAGAGCGTGGGCATACGCGGGTCATCCCATCCCTGCACATGGCCTTCTTCGACAAGCTGGATGAGCTTGCGTTTGGACAGGACCGTGCGGGTGAGGCTCAAGCGCGCGAACTCCGTCTGTTCGGAGCGGAAAATGTCCAGGGTGTTCAAAACCCAGTTGTAAAGCTCGCGGTTATTGACAAATTCCAGGGTGCACAAAGAATAGGTGATGCCTTCCAGAGAATCGCAGATGCAGTGCGTATAATCGTAAAGAGGGTAGATGTGCCATTTCTCGCCGGTGCGGTGGTGGGCGGCGTGGCGGATGCGATAAAGCACCGGATCGCGCATGATGATGTTCGGGGAGGCCATGTCTATTTTGGCGCGCAGAACGTGGACCCCGTCCGCGAATTCTCCGTCGCGCATGCGCCGGAAGAGGTCGAGGCTATCTTCCACACTGCGCTCCCGGTAGGGACTGTCACGTCCCGGCTCGGTCAGAGTGCCCCGGTATTCCCGAATTTCGTCCCCGGAGAGGCTGTCCACATAGGCTTTGCCCATGCGGATCAACTGTTCGGCAAAGGAGTAGAGCCGGTCAAAGTAATCGGAGGCGTAATATTCACGATCTCCCCAGTCCCCGCCCAGCCAGCGCACATCCGAGCGGATCGCGTCAACATATTCCCGGCTTTCCTTTTCCGGATTGGTGTCGTCAAAACGCAGGTTGCACAATCCCCCCCGCTCGGCGGCCACCCCGAAATTCAGACATATGGATTTGGCGTGTCCCAGGTGCAAATAGCCGTTGGGTTCGGGAGGAAAACGGGTATGTACGATTTTTTTGCGCCCGGCGGCCAGATCCGTTTCAATCATGGCCCGGATAAAATCCCGGTTCTGGAATTTATGCGCCGCCTCATCCCCGTTTATGCCGGACAAAGCGTCCGGCGTATCATTTCCCATGGGTTGATCCTGTATGTCAGATTTAGACTTACGCCTGCTTTCAGCGGCGCAGGGGGTATGTTTCCCGGTAGGTCCGGCCTTCGGATATTTCAATAATAACGTCAATCCGCAAAATCTCGTCGGGCTTGATTTCCTGGGGAAGGCGGGCTACGCCCTGCATCGGTTTCATACGCAGAATGGAAAAACGCGTGTTTTCCATATCCTGCAGAGGCAAATCCAGACGCGACCCATCAGCCAGCACGGCCGCATAACGAGCCTGACCGCTTACCGGACGCTGTCCGTCAACCAGGTTGGTTGACAGCTCATAGCTGATGCGCAAACGCTGCGGTCCCTGCAGACGGGCATTAAAATCCCCGATACGCAGGGGACTGTCCGCAGAGGTCAGAGGCGGATAATTGGGAGCCGCCGTCTGAGGACTGCTCCCGGTCTCGGCAGCAGCGCCCGCGCCCTTGTCGCCCGGTGTTTCGGCAGAAGTCGGAGCTTCGGACGCGGGCGGCGTCTGACCGGCAGCGTTTTGCGGCGCCTGGGCAGTTGCGTTTTGCTGCGTCTGGCCCGTCGCAGGCGGAGCGGTCGCCACGTTTGACGCGGGTAAAGCTGAAGATGCAGGGGCCACGGTCGCCTGGGCGGATACCTGGGCACTTGCGGGAGCCGCGGGCGTACTTGCGTTCTGACTTTTGCCGGGCACAGGTCCGCCGACTTCAGTATAACTGGGTTTGGGGCCGGTTTCCGTACTTGCTGTCAGTAGCCGCTCAAGATTGGCAAGCCGCTCAAGCTGCAGACGCATTTCGGAAATTTCGCGTTCCATGGCGGCATTGGCGGCCGCTGTCTCACGGTATTTGGCAAAAAATTTGGCGCCGCAGAAAATGCCCACCCCTCCGCCAATCATGAGAATCAGAAACAAAATCAGACAAAAATGCAAAAAACCGCTGTGTACCCGAAAAGTCCGGGCCTGTGAATCATCGCGCATGAGGAGAACATTGTAATGCGTCTGTTTTTTAATTACCGGCTTCAAAAGCGCTCCATTCTTCCCGCGTGATCCGCCACGCTCCATTCATATATTCAAATGTCAAAGTTTTCAAGCCATTATCTCCACGACCTGTCTTATCCGCATAAAGCTGGTTCATATCCGCTATAACTTTGTCGCCATGAACCCGCATGCGGATATCGGAAAGCCGGACCTCGGCCGGAGCTGCCTTGCTCCAGAGCTTTTCCTTATGCCTGCGGATGCTTTTCTGCCCCGTATGCGCACCCTGTTGCGCATTCGGCGCATAAAAGGCCGTGTAATCATCAAGGTTGCCGGACTCCCAGGCATTACGCCATCCTTTCACCTGTTCGGTTACGGCTTCAACCAGGGCAGCAAATCCGGATTCGCCCCGCCCCCGCGCTTTTGTCTGCAAAGCCTGGCCCTTTTTCCCGGCTTGCGCGCCTGTACTTACCTGTGCGGACAGCATGTCTTCGTTTTCCGAAGCGCGACCCGGTTCCGAAACGGCATCCGCGGCGGGATCCGCAACACGTGGAGCGAGCGAAGCGCCAAGTCCTTGCGCGGGCAAAGCCGGAGGCAGGGACAAATTCTGCCCCTCCATGCTTACCACGGACGCTTTCCCGCTCCGCTCCCCGGCGGACGAGCTTGCCGTCTCCGTGTTCCGGGCGGAAAGACGCATACGTTCGGCCAGCAGGAAGGCTTCGGGAGCGGGTCTGGCCATTGCCCCGAAAGTTGGATCTTCCACATGATCCGGGCTGCTTTTGCCCCGCGTCTGCATCCCGACCGACTGTGCCGCGGGGTTTGCCCGATCGCCGCTTCGGGAGGGACCTCCCTCGACGACCGTGTCCGGGACAGGCTTGAAGGCCATGGGGACGCCGTCCGCATCCTGACTTTTGCTTTCCGGTTGCGCGGCCGCAACAAGCTCCACTTTCTGGCCCATCTTGCCGGGCAGGACCAGAGGCGCGGGCTTCCATTCGGCGTCAAGCTGAGAGGCAACATCCTGGGCGGCACTGCCCTGCAGGGGAGGCAGAAAGGGAGAAGCGGAGGCGACCAGAGCGGACTCCAGTCCAGGTTCCCATTCCATGCCGATAATTTTGAATTCGCCCTGGGCGTTTTTGTCCCAGTAGAGACGGCGGATGCCGCGCGTGGACAGGTTCGGAGCCTTGTAGTCCTGGAAAAACCAGCTCACCCAATAGCCGGGACCGCGCAAAATCTGGATGTCGCTGACGCTCGTGCGTATCCAGGGCAGCATCTTGAATAGACGCTCCTTGTTCTCCCGAAAAGCGGCAAAGGACTCGCCCTGAGCCCTGCTGTAGGAATCCTGTTCATAAAAATCAAAGTATTTCCGGTTCCTGTCCGACCAGGCCTCGGCCCAATCCTTGACCTTTTGCTCCAGACGCCGAACCTCGGAGATCTCCGCGCGCGCCTCCTCCGCCTTCATGGAAAAAGTCTGGGTAAGGGCAACGGGAGTACCCGGCGCGAGGAGTTTGCGCAGTACAGTGAGATCGTCATTGTGAAGGGCGACGCAACCTTCGGTTTGCAGGGGAACCAAAGGTTCTCCCCGACCATGCACCCAAATCCCGAAGCCGGTTTTGCCGCGCAAACGATCCACAGGATTCGGATAATTAAGGGTAAATGCCTCCGGCCCGAATTTGGTAAAATCAAGCCCGCCCTCAATATGGCGCACGACAAAATATATGCCTTCCGGGGTTTTTAAGTCTTTTTCCACTTCCTTGTCGCCGGGCTTCTGGCCGGTGGTACAGATAAAAACCTTGGAGAGGCGGAAGGGGCTGTGTTTTTCGAAAAAAGCCAGTTTCTGTCTGGATTTGTCCACAACAAAAAGATAGGCGGGGTTGGCCGGATGATCGGCAATCACCGCGTTCCAGGCCGCCAGAGCGGGAAGAGAACGGAAAAAAAACAGACCTGCGAGAAAAAGGGGAAGGACAAATAAACAGGCGCGGCGTACAAATGCAGGGCGAGACGAAGAACGTGTTTCTCCCGGTCCTGTACGCGTGAAAAATTGTGCAAATGCAACCGATGAAGGAGGTCCCATCCCCCCTGGGCATATGGGTGGTTTTTTGCGCAGAATGCGAAAATCCGGCATGGACATGCGCGCCTCGTTGCTCCGGAACGGTTCAGGCTTGGGCTGGACGAAAAAATGCTAGCTGCGCCGGGCCAGGGTCGTAAGCTCCGCGCGCGTGAACAGGGATTTAAGCTCCCGACCCGCTGCGACAAAGGCCTCAATACCGTCCGGCTCTTCCCGGTTCAAAATGCAGAAAACAGAGGCCACCTCCAGACCAGCCCGCTCTATCTTCTCTGCCGCCTTTAGCACAGAAGCGCCGGTGCTGACAACATCTTCCAGCATGACCACCCGATCTCCGGGCCGAACATTTTTCAGACCTTCAATCAGCAGGGCCGCGCCGTGATTTTTGGCCTCCTTGCGGACAATAAGCGCGGGCAGACTGCGTCCGGCCTCCAGGGCGGCCAGGGAAGTGGCCGTCAACAGGGGGTCGGCGCCCAAAGTCATGCCGGCCACGGCCTGGACATTCATATCTTTGAGCATATTGAAAAAAAGCGTGCCTATCAGCCGCGCCCCGGCCGGATAAAGAGAACTCTGCCGGCAATCGAAATAATAATGGCTTTTGCGTCCGGAACTTAAGGTAAAATCCCCTTCAAGATAGGATTTTTCATATAAAATGGCCGCAAGCTCGGCTTTTTGCCTCTGCAGGATCCCCCCTTCACTCATTGTCGTCTCCGAAAACCCGCGCATAGACCACATCTTCATAACGCAAACAGCGGGAAGGATCAAAAAGCGTGTCCAGACGTTCCGGTTTCAGACGCGCCTTGATGCGATCATCCGCGCGCACCAGATCGGGAAAGAATTTTTTTTCCTCCCAACTATGCATGGCCAGTTCCTGTACCAGGAGATAGGCCTCCTGCCGGGGCAGAGCAGCTTCTTCCACCAGAGCCAGCAGCACACTCTGGGAAAAAAACAGTCCGTGCGAGGCCATGAGGTTTTTTTCCATATTCTCCGGATTAACACGCAGGCCGAGAAGCAGGCGGTTCAAACGATCCAGGATATAATCCGCGAGGATGGTGGAATCCGGCATAATCACGCGTTCCACCGAAGAATGGCTGATGTCGCGTTCATGCCAGAGAGCCGTATTCTCCATGGCCGCAAACGCGTTGGAGCGCAGCAGACGGGCCAGACCGCTCATGTTTTCCGCAGATATGGGGTTCTTTTTGTGGGGCATGGCGGAGGAACCTTTCTGCCCCCTGGCGAATCCTTCCTCCACTTCCATGAGTTCCGTGCGCTGCAAATGGCGCAGTTCAATGCAGAGGCGCTCCACGCCGCCCGCTGTCAGGGCCAGGGAGGTAAAATAGTGGGCGTAGCGGTCGCGCTGGATGATCTGTGTGGACACCGGGTCCGCCTTCAGACCAAGCAAGTCCAGGGCAATGCCTTCCAGTTCCGGAGTAAGGGCAGTATAGGTCCCCACGGCGCCGGAAATTTTGCCGGTGCGCACGTCTTCAGCGGCAGCGGCGAAACGCTCGCGGTGGCGGACAAATTCAGCATAAAATCCGGCTATTTTCAGGCCGAAGCTGGTGGGTTCAGCGTGAATGCCGTGGGTGCGCCCCATGCAGAGCCGCCCCTTGTGGGTCAGGGCAAGTTTTTTCAGAGTGCCGAGCAGGGCGTCCAAATCCGCGAGAATGATCTTCCCGGCCCGCGTCAGGAGCAGGGCGTTGGCCGTGTCCACAATATCCGAGGATGTGCAGCCGAGGTGGATGAAGCGGGCGGCCGGACCGACCTTTTCCTCCAGTGCGGTCAGAAAAGCTATCACGTCATGCCGGGTTTCCTCTTCAATGACCAGAACCCGGGCAGGGTCGACCACTGCTTTGGCGCGTATTTCGGCCATGCTTTGCGCGTCAATCACCCCCAGACGGGTCCAGGCCTCGCACACAGCCAATTCCACCTCAAGCCAACTTGCAAACTTTTGCTCCAGGCTCCAAAGAGCGCTCATTCCCGGGCGGGAGTAACGGTCTATCATGATCAGTCCTGCATAGCCCTCAGGAAGGGGGGGAAGCGGCCGCGGCCGAGCTCACAGCCGGGCTCGCCGCCGGAGGAGGAGCTGGAGTTGCAGGAGCGGCGTCAGTTGCCGCAGAGGCGCAGGCGGCGCTTCCGCAGTCCGTTTTGGCCGGACAGGCGTCGGAATCCTTGCAGTTGTCTCTTTTCTCCCTGTTTTTCAGGGTTCCGTAGTCGGTCATGTACCAGCCGTCGCCCTTGAGGGCGAAACTGGTGTTGGAGATAATGCGGCGGGCCTTGCCCCGGCAGAGTGGGCAGGCGCGCTCGGCGTCCCCGGTTTCCACCTTTTTGCTCCACTCTTCAAAAAGGTGACTGCATTCGTCGCAGCGATATTCATAGATAGGCATGAGAATTCTCCTGAAAAACAGAACGGAAAAACCACTGGACACGGTTTTTCCCGGCAGCGGCTTAAAGCGGCGCCCGTCACCCCGAAAGAGACATCCGTGCGTAGACCGCACAAGCGCGTTTTTTAGCGGCGCCCCCGCGTGAACCACAAAAGTGCGTTTTCTTGCGGAGCGCGCTGTTTACAGATAAGCGCGCGCCCGAACTTGTCAAGTCCGCGCCGGCCTTCAGACCTTGGCCGGACCGGCGTCCTTGCGACGCTGGCGCAGGCGTTCCTGACGACGGCGGCGTTTGCGCTGCAGTTCCTTCATGCGTTCGATTTTTTTATGAGCCATGAACAACTCCTTCTTTCTTCCCGACTTTGCGCCGAATTTTTATTTCTACCCGCAAAAGCGCCGCCTGTAAAGTGCTGCGTCCGGCCCGGCGAATTTTTGCTATACAAACAAGCCCGTATTCTTTATTATAGCTTCCTATTTTACCGGGAGGACATATGCTTACAGCCAATGATTGCACTCTGTTCAGCGGCGGCGCAACCGGGGCCGAAGCCTTTTTCGGCGCTTTGGCCGAGCGCTACGGCATCCAGGAAGTCAACTTCAGTTTTAACGGGCACCAGGCAGAAAGGACGCACGGACTGCGGGTGCTTACAAATGACGAACTGGTTCTGAAAGACGTAAGCCTTGGCTACGTCTCCAAGCTGTTGAAGCGGGAATATACGCATGCGCCGATTTTCCGCAAAGTGTTGCAGTCCATCTGCTGGCAGGTCAGCAACGGCAATGAGGTTTTTGTTGTGGGCACGATCCTCGAAGACGGGACGGTGCGCGGCGGAACTGGCTGGGGCGCTGAATTCGCCAAAATCTGCAACAAACCGCTCCTGGTCTTTGACCAGGCAAAAAATGGCTGGTTCCGCTGGGCAAATGAAAGCTGGGCGTCCGAGAGCGCTCCAGTCGTCCGGCAGCGCCTGTTCACGGCCACCGGCACGCGCTTTCTGGAAAAGAACGGACAGACTGCGGTGGAAGAACTGTTCGCCCGCTCCTTTCAAAAATAACTGATAAAATTTGCCGACGCTCCGGAGGGCGCAGGGGTCTGGAGCATTTTACACTTGAGATTATTGCTTGACGGTAAAGTGAATTCGCCTTGCAACATCTGCTCTAATGTGTCCAGAGCAATTCGGCGTAAGTGGGCAGGGGCCAGTCGGCATCATTCAGCAGGATCTCCAGAGCGTCAATCCGCTTACGGCAGTCCTGCATGGCCGGCAGGACAATATCCCGGGCCGCCAGGGCGCGCGTCAAAGTTTCCGGGCTGTCATACAGCTTGCGCCGGGCCGCATCCAGGGTTTCCAGGCTCGCCGCCAGATCCTGTGTCCTTTCCCGCATCACGCAAAAGTTCTTTTCTTCCGGACAGATCTCCCCACCCCGCCCCGCGCCTTCCTTGCCGCTTTTACCGGCACTCCCCGGCCCAAGGAGATCGCGCACCCGCAGGGCCAGTTCCGCAGCCCTGCTTTGCGCATCCATAGCCACAGGCAAAATGGAGGTCCGGCCAATGCGGCCGATTAGTCCGGATTCAACGGCAATGGTCTTGGCATAGGCGTCCAGAAGAATTTCCTGTCTGGCCAAAAGCTCGCGTTCCGTCAGCACCGCATGGCGCATGAAAACATCCATGACCATCGGATCGCTGTAATGTTCCACGGTCTCCACCGTACTCGCCATATTCGGCAGCCCCCGTCTGGCCGCTTCCTCCTTCCATTCCCTGGCGTAGCCGTTGCCGTTGAAGACAATCGGCATGTGCTCGCGGGACAGGGAGATCAGCAACTCCTGCACGGCCTGGTTCAAGGGTGCTCCTTCGCAGACCCCGGCCTCCAGGCTGGTGGCGATGTCATCCAGGGCACAGGCCAGGGCCGTGTTCACGGCTATACAGGCCGGGGCGATGGACTGGGAGGCCCCCACGGCCCGGAACTCAAATTTGTCGCCGGTGAAGGCAAAGGGGCTGGTGCGGTTGCGGTCCGAATAATCCTTGGGCAGAGGCGGCAAAGTGGAAACTCCGATCTCAAGTCCTTTCTTCTGCCTGGCGCTTTTGCCGAAAGATCCCTCGGCCAGACTGTTCAGAACTTCTGTAAGCTGCTCGCCGAGATAGACGGATAAAATAGCGGGAGGGGCTTCGTTTGCCCCTATCCGCAAATCGTTGCCCGCTCCGACAATCCCCAGACGCAGCACCGTGGAGTGCCGATGCACGGCCCGCAGCACAGCCGCCAGAAAAACCAGGAACTGGGCGTTGGTGTGCGGGGTCGCGCCAGGGCTCAAGAGATTGTTGCCCCCGGAATCCCTGAGAGACCAGTTGACGTGTTTGCCGCTGCCGTTGACCCCGGCAAAGGGCTTTTCATGCAGCAGACAGACAAAACCGTGTCTGGGCGCGGTATGGCGCAGGATGTTCATGATCAGCATATTGTGATCGACGGCGATGTTGGCCTCCTCATACTGGGGGGCCATTTCAAACTGGCCGGGCGCGACCTCGTTGTGCCGGGTGCGGCAGGGAATGCCCAGGACGCAGAGCCGGTATTCGACATCCTGCATGAAGCTCATGACCCGGGAGGGAATGGCGCCGAAATAGTGGTCTTCCAGTTCCTGACCCTTGGGTGATACGGCCCCCATCAGGGTTCGGCCGGAGAGCATAAGGTCCGGACGCAGGGCGGCCAGCCGGCGATCGACGAGAAAATACTCCTGCTCCGCGCCCACCACGGCCTGTACAGACGTGGATGCAGTGTCGCCGAAAAGACGTAAGATGCGCAGAGCCTGACGCGAAAGGGCGGCCAGGGATCGCAGCAGAGGGGTTTTACGGTCCAGGGCTTCACCGGTGTAGGAATAAAAAACCGTCGGGATATGCAGGGTACTGCCGCCGGGTCCGTCCACAATGAAGACCGGGGAGGTCGGATCCCAGGCTGTGTAGCCGCGCGCCTCAAAGGTCGAGCGGATGCCGCCGGAGGGGAAGGAAGAGGCGTCCGGCTCGCCGCAGATTAAATTTTTCCCGGAGAACTCGTTAAAGACGCGCCCGTCCGGCCCCGGCGCCATAAAGGCGTCATGCTTTTCCGCCGTCAGCCCGGTCATGGGCTGGAACCAGTGCGTGTAGTGGGTGGCGCCCCTGCCGATGGCCCAGTCTTTCATGGCGTTGGCAATCACGTCCGAGATCTCGGCGGGCAGTTGCGTGCCGGCGCTGACCGCGCCCTCCAGCTTTTTGTATACATCCTGGGGCAAGAGAGCGCGCAGGGAACTCAAATCCAGCACGTCCCGCCCGTACAGGGCCGAAAGGTCTGCCCTTTTGGCCGGGACGACGCCTGAACCCGCATCCAAAGATGCGGAGGCTATATCCAGAACAGCCTTGCGGCGCGCTTGGGACATAAAATTTTTCCTGCATTAATGTTAAAGTCAGCGCGTGGGCCGGTAATTTTTGTAGCTGATCCCGTATTTAGCCATACGCAATCCCATCACCCGTTCCGTCAGACCCAGTTCCGCCGCGGCGCGTCCGATATGCCCCTGCTCATTTTGCAGGGCCTCCATAATACAATTCTGTTCCAGGCGATCCAGGCGTTCCTGCAGAGTAATCTTTTTGCCGTCAAAGACGGCGGCGTCCGGGAGAGCGGCAGGAAGCGCCGTCTCACCGACCCCGGCGTTCGCACGCTGCATGTCCAGAGGCAGGTGTTCAGGCATGATGCAACCGTCTTCGCCGACCAGGAGCACCGCCCTTTCCATGACGTTGGCCAGTTCGCGTATATTCCCCGGCCAGTTGTGGGCGTGCAGGATGACAGACAGAGCCGGGGCAAGACGCAGATTGCCCTTGCGATGCTCGACGGCGAAAAGTTTCACAAAATGATCCGCCAGGGGCAGGATGTCGTTCACACGCTCGCGCAGGGGAGGCAGATGAATGGGGAAAACATTCAGGCGGTAATAGAGGTCTCTGCGAAAGAGTCCCCTCTCTACCATGTCTTCCAGATCCCGGTTGGTCGCGGCGATGATGCGGGCGTCCGCTTTCAGCACCGCCAGCCCGCCCAGGCGTTCAAAGGTGCGTTCCTGTATGACGCGCAGCAGCTTGGCCTGGGTCATGAGGGACAAGTCGCCCACTTCGTCCAGAAAAAGGGTCCCGCCCTGGGACAATTCAAAACGTCCCTTGCGCACGGCGATTGCCCCGGTGAAGGCGCCGCGCTCGTGCCCGAACAGTTCGCTTTCAATCAGGCTTTCCGGGATAGCCGCGCAGTTCAGGGAGACAAAAGGACCCTTGCAGCGGGGACTCGCATCGTGCAATGCGCCGGCGACCAGTTCCTTGCCCGTGCCGCTCTCGCCGCGCAGAAGCACGGTGGTCATGGAAGGCGCGACCTGGGCGATCTGCGCGAAGACCATGTCCAGGGCCGGAGCGGTGCCGATCATAGTAGCCGGACGCAGATAACGCAAGGAGGCCTTGGGTCTGGAATCGGGAGCGGCTTCGGCCAGGACCGGAGAGGCGTTGCCGGCCTTGCTCCGGGCTTGGTTGTTACGAGGACTCATATGCAGTTACACCATCGTTTGAGGCTAGATACCAGTATGCGGGAGAAATGGCAAATGGGGAAAGGCCGCCCACGGCCCGCCTGTTTCTTGCGGAAAAAACAAGGAACGAAGTTTTGGGCCGCGGTTAAGAATGTAATTTTTGCCTTTCTGCCCCTTATCCTATATTATTTTCCCGCTGATTTCATTTCACTGACCAAAGGACACCATGAGCGGCAGCATTAGCGACTTCATCACACGCTGGAAAAAGTCCGGAGGTTCCGAGCAGGCCAATGCCCAGCTCTTCCTCGCGGAGTTATGCGATGTATTGAGCTTGCCTCACCCTGATCCGGCCCAACCCGTCAATGAAGAAAACGCCTATTCCTTCGAGCGCAAAGTGTATCTGCCGCGCGGTGACGGCACAAGCGAACTCAAACGTCTTGACCTGTACCGCAAAGGCTGTTTTGTGCTGGAATCAAAACAAGGTCAGGAAAACGCCATTCCCCCGGCCTTGCCCGGCAGGACCGCCTCCAGCGCTGTAAAACGCGGCAGCCGTCAATGGGAAGACGCCATGCAGCGGGCCAGGCGGCAGGCGGAAAACTATATCCGGCGTCTGCCGGCTAATGAAGGACGCCCGCCTTTTCTGATTGTGGCAGACGTTGGCTTCTGTTTTGACCTCTATACGGAATTTTCTCGTACTGGCGGTGTGTATCTGCACTTCCCGGACGCCCGCACCCACCGAATCTTTCTGGATGACCTGGAAAAACCGGAAAATCGCGCCTTGTTCCAAGCCATCTGGAACGATCCTCTCTCCCTTGACCCATCCCGCCGTT
The DNA here is from genome assembly GCA_031260965.1 of Desulfovibrio sp. Classification (GTDB taxonomy): domain Bacteria; phylum Desulfobacterota; class Desulfovibrionia; order Desulfovibrionales; family Desulfovibrionaceae; genus Frigididesulfovibrio. The sequence continues at coordinate 20,927 of JAISKK010000097.1, forward strand.
CCGCCCGCGTCACCGAGGAAGTCGCCGCGCATCTGGCGGAACTGGCCCGCCTGTTGGAAGCTGACGGGCATGTCCCGGAAAAAACCTCCCGCTTTCTCATGCGTTGTATCTTTTCCATGTTCGCCGAGGACGTGAGCCTTATCCCGGCGAACAGCTTTACGGACATCCTGCAAAAATCAGTTGTGAAGCCCGACCTCTACGCGCATCTGGTCAAAGATTTATGGACGGCCATGAATAGCGGAACGATGTCAGTGACCCTTGAGAGAAAACTGTTGTGTTTCAACGGCAATATCTTCGCTGATCCGGAAGTTTTGCCTCTAACCGCACAACAAATCGCCATTCTGCTGGAAGCGGCCAGGGCAGACTGGAAGGAAGTGGAACCGGCCATTTTCGGCACCCTGCTGGAACGCGCCCTTGACCCCAGGGAGCGGCACAAGCTGGGGGCGCACTACACACCCAGAGCCTATGTGGAGCGGCTGGTTATTCCCACAGTCATGCAGCCCCTGCGCAATGAATGGGATGATGTGCAGGCGGCGGCGAGTTTGCTGTTTGCCCGGGGCAAGGAAGCGGAAGCTAAAAAAATCGTCAGCGCTTTTCACAAGCGTTTGCGGGAGGTACGTGTTCTGGATCCGGCTTGCGGCTCGGGCAACTTTCTCTATGTGACCCTTGAGCATATGAAGCGACTGGAAAGCGAAGTGCTGCAAACTCTCACCAGCTATGGGGAATATCAGCAAACTTTGCTGCAGGTTGACCCGCACCAGTTTCTGGGCCTGGAGGTCAACCCCCGCGCAGCGCACATCGCGGAAATGGTGCTCTGGATAGGCTATCTGCAATGGCATTTCCGCACCCACGGGAACGTGAATCCTCCGGAGCCAGTCATCAAAAAATTTGACAACATCCAGTGCAGGGACGCGCTGCTCACCTGGAAACGATGGATCTACGCCACGGATAAACGCGGCAAGCCTGTAACCCATTGGAACGGCGAAACATACAAGACAGATCCGATCACCGGCAGGCAGATCCCCGATGAAACCGCGATGACTGTTGATAAAGTTTATGAAGGGGTACAGGCGACAGAATGGCCCAAGGCGGATTTTATTGTGGGTAATCCGCCGTTCGCCAGAGGAAAATACAGGAGAAGAGATTTGGGGCATGGATATTTCAGCGCCTTGGCCGCAGGGTATCCGGAACTTCCTGAATCCTGCGACTTTGTCATGTATTGGTGGCACAAGGCGGCAGAACTGACACGGGCGGGTAAGATCAGACGCTTCGGTTTCATCACTACCAACAGCATAAACATGGTGTTTAACCGTCGTGTGGTTGCTCCATATCTGGAAAATAAAAAAAGCCCGCTCCATCTCGTCTTTGCCGTGCCGGATCACCCATGGGTTGACGCTTCGGACGGCGCCGCCGTGCGCATCGCCATGACTGTGGGAGAGAAAGACGCAAAGCCGGGAACCTTGGCCTTGGTTACAGAGGAGCGCGAGACCGAAAGGCGAGAGCGTTTTGTGGCTCTGACGGAACACGATGGAGTGATCCACGCTGATTTGCGTCAGGGGGTAGATGTGACAAACCTGCTCCCGCTTAAGGCCAATGAGGCATTGAGTGGACAAGGCATGAAACTGCATGGCAAAGGCTTTATCATCACGCCCGAAGAGGCCGATCGTCTGGGCCTTGGCCGTATTCCCGGCCTGGAGCGGCATCTCCGCCCATATAGAAATGGCCGGGATCTGGCTGACGGGTTGCGCGGCGTTATGGTAATCGACCTCTTCGGCCTGACGGCGGAAGAAGTCAGGGATAAATACCCGGAGGTTTACCAGTGGGTCTATACGCGGGTGAAGCCGGAACGGGACGCGATGGCGACACGATCCAAAGATTCCGCGCAATATGCGGCGAAATGGTGGCTGTTCGGCAAGCCTCGTGAAACCTTCCGACCAGCCCTAGCCGGTCTGCCGCGCTATATCGCTACTATTCGCGTGGCCAAACATCATTTCTTTGTCTTTTTGCCAACCGAAATTTTGCCGGATAGCGCACTGGTGAGCATTGCCAGCGCCGATGCGCTCCACCTCGGCGTTCTCTCCAGCCGTATCCATATTTGTTGGGCGTTGGCCGCCAGCGGTCGGTTAGGCGTTGGGAACGATCCCTACTACAACAACTCTCTCTGCTTTGACCCTTTTCCCTTTCCCGATGCCACGCCGAAACAACAAGCCCGTATCCGCGATCTCGGCGAAAAACTGGACGCCCACCGCAAGGCCCGACAAGCCCTTCATCCCGGCCTGACCATGACCGGCATGTACAACGCTCTTTCCGCTCTACGCGAGGGCCGGGAACTCACAGCCAAAGAAAAGATTGCTCATGAACTGGGGCTTGTGACTGTGCTTCGTGAATTGCACGACGAACTGGATACCGCCGTAGCCGAGGCCTACGACTGGCCCGCCGCATTGCCGGATGAAGAAATACTCTTTCGTCTTGCTGCCCTGAACGCCAAGCGCGCGGAAGAGGAAAAACAAGGCACAATCCGCTGGCTCCGCCCGGAATACCAGACCAAATCCAAGACGGAACGAAAAGCGATCCAGGCTACACTGGATATGGGGTTGCCGCCCATGCAAACAAGCTGGCCGGATGCTCACGCCAAGGGCAAAAAAGGCAAACCCGCCCAGGCTTACGCCGTACCAAAAACCGCCTGGCCCACTGAACTGCTGGAACAAACGCAGGCCGTGCGCGGGATGGTGAAGACCCTGCAAGACGCCGGAAGCATCATCACACCGAAGACTGTAGCCGAGCGCTTCACCCGCGCTTCCCGCGCCAGGGTGGAAGAAATTTTGCGTGTGTTGGAGGCATTGGGGTTTGTGTAACCAGAACATTGTAATTGTGTGTCGACGCTGTCGACACAATTACAGAGCAGGTTTGGCTCCCCACGGCCGCCACGTGCTCACAGTCAAGGCGAAAAAAAGTCCCCCGGTAAACCCGGGGGACTTAGGTTCAGGCTGCTGACAAAGCCGGCAACCCGCCGTAGGACGCAAGCGGCATCATTGCCGCCGCAAAGAGCCGGAACAGCTACATACGCGGACGTTTCACATAGCTGGTGTGCAGCAGCTTGTGGGCCAGTTCGCTGTGCGGTTCACCCAGAAACTCCGCATAGAGCTTCTTGATGAAGGGGTTTTCATGCGATTTGCGCAGGACCTTGGTTTTGTCCTCCGTATAGAGGGCTTCCATACGTTTGAGCAGCACATCGACATGCCCCTTGTGATAGGGCTGGCCGCCGCCGTCAATGCATCCGCCCGGACAGGCCATGACTTCAATCACATGGTATTGCTTCTCGCCCGCCCGGATGGCCTCCAGAAGCTGGCGGGCGTTGCCCAGGCCGCTGGCCACCGCCACGCTGACCGGGGTTCCGGCAACGTCGATGGTCGCTTCCTTGATGCCGCTCATACCGCGCAGGTCCATGAAATCCACCTTGTCCAGGGTCTTGCCGGTAATCCATTCATAGGCAGTGCGCAAGGCGGCTTCCAGAACTCCGCCGCTGGCCCCGAAGATAACTCCCGCACCCGTGGATTCGCCCATCGGGTCATCAAAGCCTTCATCGTCGAGTTGCGCGAAATTGATCCCGGCTTCGCGGATCATTTTGGCCAGTTCACGCGTGGTCAGAACAATATCCACATCCGGCACGCCGCCAGGCGCCATTTCCGCGCGCCCGGCCTCGTATTTTTTCGCGATGCAGGGCATGACGGAGACCACCACCATCTTCGCCGGGTCAACTTTCAGTTCCTTGGCCAGCCAGGTCTTGGCGATGGCCCCGAACATCTGCTGCGGCGACTTGCAGGTGGACGGCACATCCAGCATATCGCTGAACTGGTGTTCGAAAAACTTGACCCAGCCGGGGCAGCAACTGGTCAGAATGGGCAGACGGCCGCCGTGTTTCAGACGGTGGATAAACTCGCTCGCCTCTTCCATTATGGTCAAATCGGCAGCGAAGTCCGTGTCATAGACCTTGTCGAAGCCGAACATACGCAGTGCCGCCGCCATTTTTCCGGTCACCGGCACACCGGCAGGCAGGCCGAAAGCCTCGCCCAAAGCCGCACGCACGGCCGGGGCGGTCTGCACGATGACAAACTTGTCCGGGTTACGGATGGCGTCCCAAACCTTGCCCACATTGTTCACTTCGGACAAAGCGGCGGTGGGACAGATGGCCACGCACTGTCCGCAGGACACACAGGTGGACTCGGCGATGGGCATGTTAAAGGCTGGTCCAACCGTGGTCGTGAAACCCCGGTTCAGCCCGGAAAGGGCATTCACCGTCTGCACCTGCGTACACATGGTTTCGCAACGCCGGCAGAGTACGCACTTGTTCATGTCGCGCACATAGGCCGGACTTGAGTAATCGATTTTATGCTGCGTGGTTTTACCCGAGAATCCGATGTTGCCTATGGACAGTTCCGCGGCCAGAGCCTGGAGTTCACAGTTGGTGTTTTTGGGACAGGTCAGGCAGGTTTTGGGATGGTTGGAGAGAATAAGCTCCACAACCACCCGACGGGCGTTAATGACTTTGGGCGTATGTGTTTTGACGTCCATGCCCTCCATGACAGGTGTCGCGCAGGCCGGGGCCAGATTACGGCGCCCCGCCACCTCCACCATACAGACCCGGCAGGAAGCGCCCTGGTTGTGCAGATTGATGTCATGCAGGTCAAAACGGCACAAGGTGGGGATATGAACCCCCAGTTTGCCGGCCGCGTCCAGAATTGTTGACCCTTCCGGCACTTCCACAGATTTTCCGTTTATTTTCAGACTAACCATATTTTCTCCTGTGCGGCTTGACTATTGACGGACGATCGATTTGGTCGGACATTTGCTGATGCAGGAACCACATTTGATGCAGAGCGCGTTGTCGATGACATGCACTTCCTTCTTGTTCCCGGTAATACAGGAGACGGGGCAGCCTCTTTTGCACAGGCCGCAGCCGACGCAGGAATCGGTGATGAAATAATCCAGAAGATGGGTACAGACCCTGGCCGGACAACGCTTGTCCACCACATGGGCGACATATTCGTCCCAGAAATGCTTCATGGTGCTGAGAACGGGGTTGGGCGCGGTCTGACCGAGGCCGCAAAGAGCCGTATCCTTGATTACTTCCGCAAGGTTTTTGAGTTTTTCCAGGTCCTCAAGACTCCCCCTGCCTTCGGTGATATTCGTGAGAATCTCATGGATACGCTTGTTGCCGATGCGGCAGGGAGTACATTTACCGCAGGATTCCTCCATGGTGAAATCCAGGTAAAACTTGGCAATGTCCACCATACAGTTGTCTTCGTCCATGACAATCATGCCGCCGGAACCCATCATGGAACCCGCGGCAATCAGGTTGTCATAATCGATATTTATGTCCAGCTCCGCAGCCGGGATACAGCCGCCGGAGGGACCACCCGTCTGCACGGCCTTGAATTTCTTTCCGTTTTTGATACCGCCGCCGATTTCGTAGATAATATCCTTGAGGCTGATGCCCATGGGAACTTCCACGAGACCCACGTTGTTGATTTTGCCGGCCAGAGCGAAAACTTTGGTTCCCTTGGATTTTTCCGATCCGAAGGAGGCGAACCAGGCCCCGCCACGGCGCAGAATCTGGGGCACATTGGCCAGGGTTTCCACGTTATTGATGATGGTGGGTTTTCCCCATAATCCGGACTGGGCCGGGAAAGGCGGCTTGGATGTGGGTTCGCCGCGCCCGCCTTCAATGGAACGCAGAAGGGCTGTTTCCTCGCCGCAGACAAAGGCCCCGGCCCCGTATTTAAGCTCCAGGTCAAAGGAGAAGCCGGAGCCGAAGATGTTTTTGCCGAGCAATCCGGCCTCTCTGGACTGATCCACGGCCCGTTGCAAACGCTGGATAGCCAGAGGGTATTCGGCGCGTATATAGACGAAACCCCTGTCCGAACCAATGGCATAAGCCGCGATGGCCATGCCTTCAATAATGGAATGCGGGTCGCCTTCCAGGATCGAACGGTCCATAAAAGCGCCCGGATCACCCTCGTCGGCGTTACAGACCATATATTTGACCGGGCCGGGTTGGGCGGCGGCCACTTCCCATTTAATGCCGGTCGGAAAACCTCCGCCCCCACGTCCGCGCAGGCCGGAAATTTTCATTTCCTGCACCACATCCTGGGGTTTTTTCTTTTCCAGACAGAGGGCAAGGGCCTGATAACCACCGGCGGCTATATATTCCTCAATCTCTTCCGGGTTGATCAGTCCACAGTTGCAGAGGGCTACGCGCATCTGCTTCTTGTAAAAATCCATTTCATGGTGGGAGGCAATGGGCTTGTTGCCCTGAGCCGGGTCTTTATAGAGCAGACGGGTAATGATGGTATTGTTTTTGAGGTGGCTTTCCACAATTTCCGCCGCGTCATCTACCCCGACTTCGACATAAAACACGTCATCCGGAAACACTTTAACTATGGGGCCTTTTTCGCAGAAACCGAAGCAGCCCGTGATGTGGGCAGTAACCTGGTCTTCAAGACCGGCGGCTTTTATTTCCTTTTTCAGAACTTCAAGTAAAATAAGGCTGTTCGAGGACTGGCAGCCCGTGCCGCCGCAGATCAGAAGCTCGCGTTTGGCAAAGCTTTTGTGATCCGCTTCCGTCCTGAGAGCCATGCGCGGCTTGAACTCCGCATAGGCCTTGTCCAGATCCCTGAAGTTGGCGATTTTCAGCATAGCTCACCTAACCTTGGTTGTTTGCAAGAATTGTGTCCACATCCGCCGCTTCCAGCTTGCCGAAAACCTGGTCATTGACCAGAACGACCGGGGCCAGACCACAGGCGCCAACACAACGCAGGGAATCCAGACTATATTCCAGATCCGCGCCGGTTTCGCCGCGTTTGATATTCAGTTTCTCCTCAAAACGGCTGATGATTTTTTCCGCCCCACGCACAAAACAGGCCGTCCCCATGCAGCATTTGATCTGGGTCCTGCCCTTGGGCGTAGTCGTAAAATAGGAGTAAAAACTCACCACCCCGGATATCTTTGCAGCGGGCACGTCAAGCTTGTCCGCAACAAATAACATGACATCCTTGGACAAAAATCCAAAAATATGCTGCGCCTCGTACAATACCTTGATCAGGGCCGTCTTCTTGTCCGGAAACTGCCGAATATATTCGGCAAGTTTCTTGAAGCCGCTTTCACCACACTGGCAGTTATCTTCAGCCATACAAAAGCCTCCAGTCGGTTGTTGGGTCAAAATTGACGCGATGTAAATATATTTACTCTTAATCAATATCCCGGATCAAGGCTATTGTCTATTTGGAAATTTAAATGCCAAGCCCCTGCGTTCAGGCGTAAAATACTTCAGGGGAGCGCCGCTTTCAGCCAGGGAGTCATGAAATCCCGCACGGTTCCGCCCTGATCCAGATGACGCAGCAAGGCGCTGCCAAAGACCGCAGCCTGAGGAGGATTTTTCAGACCAAGCAACTGGCCCGGCTCACGCAGGCCAAAGCCCAGGGCCACCGGCAGGGAGAAAAGGCGCTGCGCCCTGGCAATGGTCGTTTCCGCTTCCGGGGGCAGACCCTCGCGCGCCCCTGTCGTACCCATGACCGAAACCACATAAACATAACCGCGCGCTTTTTCCGCGTAAGCCTGCATCCGTTCCTCCCCGGTGTTCGGTCCCACCAGAGCGATCAGATCCAGACCCGCGTCCGTAAGAATGTCCCGCAAAAGCGCATCTTCGCCCAGGGGCAGATCCGGCACAATCACACCCTGCACACCCGCCCCGGCTGCCTCTTTGGCCAGCTTTTCCAGTCCGTGCTGCAAAAAGGGATTATAGTAGCCCATGAGCACAAGACCAGCTTTGAGCCGGGGCGACAAAGCGCCAAGGTTTTCCAGAATCCAGGGCAGGGTCACGCCCGCCTCCAGGGCCCGGCGCGAGGCATCTTCCACTACCGGTCCGTCCGCCACGGGATCGGAAAAAGGCACACCAACTTCAATAATGTCCGCTCCATTCTCATCCAGTTCCCGGAGCAGGGAGGGGAAAGAGGCGGGAGCGGGAAAGCCCGCCGTGAGAAAAGGAATACGGGCCATACGTCCTTCGGCGTTAGCCGCCTCTATACGTTGCTGCAAGCTCAAAATTTTCATGCCGCACCTCCCTGTCCCTTTTGCGTATGCCTGGACACTATATCCATATCCTTGTCTCCCCGGCCGGAGAGATTGACGATTACCTGCGCTCCCGGGGCGAATTCACCCGGATTGTCCAAAACCCAGGCCAGAGCATGCGAGGACTCCAGGGCGGGGATGACGCCTTCTTTGCGCGCAAGGCACAGATAGGCGCGCAAGGCCGCCTCGTCGTTGACAATGCGGTATTGCGCCCGACCGCTTGCCGCGAGATGGGCGTGTTCCGGTCCCACACCCGGATAATCCAGTCCGGCGGAGACGGAATGCGAGGGCAGCACCTGTCCGCAGGCGTCCTGCAGAAGCATGCTTAACTGGCCGTGCAGCACGCCCGGTCGCCCGAGGGTGACGGGCGCGGAGTTATAGCAGCCGGGTTCGCCGCTGCCGCCGGCCTCTATGCCGACAAGCCGCACATCCTTGGCCTGGGGGTCGGAGGCGAAAGGATAAAAAATCCCGATGGCGTTGGATCCTCCTCCCACGCAGGCCACAACGGAGTCGGGCAGTTTGCCCTTCCTCTCCCGAAACTGGGCCTTGGCCTCAATGCCGATAACGGATTGCAGATCCCGCACCAGAGTGGGGAAAGGATGCGGACCGGCCGCCGTGCCGAAACAGTAATGCGTGTCCGCCTGCTCCACAATCCAGGCGCGCAGGGCCTCATTTATGGCGTCCTTCAGGGTACGCGTTCCGCTGCGCACGGCTATGACCTCTGCGCCCAGCAGCCTCATGCGCGCCACATTGCTGGACTGGCGCTCAACATCCTCGGATCCCATGTAGATGGAACAACCCATACCCAGTTTGGCGGCCGCCGCCGCCGTGGCCACCCCGTGCTGCCCGGCCCCGGTCTCGGCCAGCAGCCTGCTCTTGCCCATGCGCCTGGCCAGCAAAGCCTGGCCCAGAGTATTGTTCATCTTGTGCGCGCCGGTGTGCAACAGATCCTCGCGCTTGAGCCACAGGGAAAAACCCAGTTCGCGGGACAATGTTTCGCAATAGCTTAAGGGAGTGGGACGACCCGCAAAATCACGCAACAGCCCGGCCAGTTCCTCCTGAAAATCTTGCGTCGGCAGGATGTTCGCACAGGCCCGCTCCAGCTCCCGCAGAGGAGGTATAAGCAACTCCGGCACAAATTGCCCGCCGAAATCTCCAAAATATCCTTTTTTCATAGCTTTTCCTTGTTGTGTTGATGAATCACAGCTACTGCGCGGCGCAACAAAGCGTGGTCTTTTACGCCCGGCGCGCTTTCCAGGGCGGAGTTGCAATCCAGCCCGTCCGGGGAACAAGTATGAAGCGCGACCGGCAGATTTTCCGGCCCCAGCCCGCCGGCCAGAAACCAGGGCCGAGGCGGATGTATTTTTGCAAGATCTTTAAAATTCAGGCTTGCCCCGCTCCCGCCTCCTCCCTGCCCGGCATCAAGCAGAAAATAGGCGCAGGCCCCGGCATAGCCTTCCATTTCCGCTTGCAGCCCATCCGTCGCATAACGCCGGGGCCAGAGCGTTTTGATAATCCTCTCCGCGCCCAGTTTTTTGCAAAACTCCGGGCTTTCTCCCCCGTGGAGCTGGATGAAATCCAGACGGGCAATCTTGACGCAGCCTAAAATATAATCCGCCGTTGCGTTCACGAATACGCCCACCCGCAAAGCGGGTCCGGAAGGGAGCGCTCCCGCCGCCTCCGGACTGATGAAACGCTTGCTTTCCCCGGTAAAAATAAACCCGGTAAAATCCACACCCAGACTGTGGCAGAGCAGCACATCCTCAGACCGGGAAAGACCGCAGATTTTGCACAGCCGTTCAGGCATCTTCTCCCCTCCCCAGTCTGTCCGCGGGTAAAACGCCGGGGAGCCCGGAAATTTTGCGCCGGAGGGACGGCGTATTGCCCTCCCGCTTTCCGAGCAGCGCGGCCAGCGCCTGTCCGGGGTCTTGCCCGGCCATCAGAGAAGATCCGACCAGACCGGCGTCAAAACCCAGGCCGAGCAATCCATCCAGTCCGGCCCGATCCTCGATGCCGCTGGCGCTGATCCAGAATTCACCCGGCGCTTTATGAACGATGAGGGTACGCGACACACAAAGGTCAACGGCGAGGCGGCTCAAATCCCGGTTATTGACCTGGATTATGGTCGCCCCCGCCTTACGGGCCATATCCAGGTCAGCCAGATCGAATATCTCCGTAACCGGCTCAAGGCCAAAGTTCAAAGCGGTCCGAATCAGCAGACGCAGCATATCCGCGTCCAGCATACGCGCGATTAGCAGCAGGGCGGAGGCCGGAGTGGCAGCCGTCTGCTCCACCTGCAGGGGGTGAATGATAAAGTCTTTGCGCAGCAAAGGCAAACCGGGGCCGGCCATACGCTGCAAATAATCCGGACTGCCCTTGAAGTAAGTTTCTTCGGTCAAAACGGACAAGGCCCCTGCCCCCGCCTCGGCATAAGCCGCCGCGACATCTTCCGGGGTCCAGCCCAGGTTGATGTCGCCTTTGGAAGGCGAGGCGCGTTTGTACTCGGCTATAACCGGGCGCGCTTTGTCTTGCAGAGAAGCGCGAAAGGGCGGACGCCCGCCCGCCCGGGGAGGAGGCATAGCGCCACGCGCTGCCAGATCCTCAAGAGCGGCCAATTCCGCCGCCTTGGCAATGCGGAAGCGTTCAAGCATGACCCGGACTCCCCCCCGCGTCCCTGTTATCCACAGCTTGTTCCGGATCAACAGGGGGCTGCTTTATCCCCGCCCATTTTCTCCCCGCGCCCTGATCCACGGCCCGCCCGGCTCTTTCCATGGCCTCGCGCATCCGCAGGGGCGCGAAGCCGAGAGCGGGGTCAGCAGCCTCCCCGTCTTCAGGTTCAAGCAGATAGAGGGCAAAACCGAGATTCAGGGCCAGCATGTCGCGCATGGCTTTGGGACCCTGTCCCTGCAAAAGGGCGCGCAAAATCCTGGCCGCGTCTTCCGGGTCGCGCACGGCCAGGTCTTTTTCCGCGCAGGGGACAAAGCCGTACTCGGCCGGGTCCAGAAAAGCGGGTTGTATTGCCCCCTGCCGGACAAACAAAATTTCCGCCTTGCCCATGGGGGTCAGTTCATCATAGCCGCCCGCTCCGTACACCACTGCTCCATCGCCCTGCCCTGCCTGAGCCAGGGTTTCGGCCACCAGAGAAAGCTGCTCCGGTTCGGCCACGCCCAAAAAATGCAGTCCGGGCTTGCCAGGATTGACCAAAGGACCGAGGACATTGAAAAGGGTGCGCACACCCAGTTCGCGGCGCACGGGCATAACGTGCCTGAAAGCCGGATGATAGCGGGGCGCGAAGAGAAAAACAAAGCCTTCCTCTTCCAGGGCGCGGGGCACGGACTCGGGCGGAGTGTCCAGGGGAATGCCGATCTGCTCCAGCACATCGGCGCTGCCGCAACGCGAGGAAACAGAGCGGTTGCCGTGCTTGAGCACCTTGTAGCCCATACCGGCCAGGCTCAGAGAAACGGCTGTTGAACAGTTGAAAGAACCCTTGCTGTCTCCGCCGGTTCCCACAATATCAATACAATCCTGAGGCACGGGCGGCACGGGGACGGCCCTTTCCAGCACAGCCCGGACCGCCTCCCCCACTTCCGCAGCCGTTTCGCCCTTGGCGCGCAGGCCGAGAAGCAACGCCCCCGCCTGGGAGGGGGGGAGTTCGCCGTCCATAAGTCTGGTAAAGGCCTCACGCGCGGCTTCGGGGCTTAAATCTTCTCCCCTGGCCAGGCTTTCCATAATCGCAGCCATACGTGGCGGCGCTTTAGGAGGCTGACCTGCCGGAATGGTCCGGATTTCTTCCACACGGCGGTTCGCGCCGACTGCAACCGGGTTGAGCAGGGAGGAGGGGAAGTTAGCCAGCAGCCGGGGGCCTTCCGGGGTAAGCACGGATTCCGGGTGAAACTGTACTCCGGCCCAGGGCCGGTCGACATAACTCAGGGCCATGACTTCGTTTTCCGCCGTACGGGCCGTGATCTTGAGCAGTTCAGGGGCATCTTCGGCCCGCACCAGCAGGGAATGATAACGACCCGCCTGCATGGGCCGGGGCAGGCCGCTGAATATCCCTTGTCCGTCATGCAGTATTTCCGACTGTTTGCCGTGCATGACGCGATCCGCCACTTCCACGCGCGCCCCGGCAAAGTGTCCCAGCACCTGGTGCCCGAGGCAGACTCCCAGCACCGGAACTGTAGGCGACAAGGCGCGCAGAAATTCCAGGCACAAGCCGGCACTTTCCGGACGGCCCGGTCCCGGCGATATGCAGACCATATCCAGGTCCGCGCGCCCGGCCAGTCCCGGCAGGGCGGTATCGTCATTACGGATCACTTCCGGTTCGCGGCCAAGCTGCATGAAAGCCTGCACGAGATTGAAAGTAAAAGAATCATAATTGTCTATCAGCAGAAACATATGGACTCCTATTGCAAAACGCTTTGCCGTATCACTTCGGCCTTGGCGAGGCATTCCAGCCATTCTCTTTCCGGTTCGGAATCGTGGACGATCCCGGCCCCGGCCTGCCAGTGTACCCGGCCCGCGCGCACCCAGAGACTGCGGATGATAATGCCGAAGTCCAGATGCACAGCGTCCGCATCCAGCCCCAGCCAACCCACCGCGCCGGCATAAGGGCCGCGCGGCGCGTCTTCCTCCTGGGCGATGATTTCCATGGCCCGGATCTTGGGCGCTCCGCTGACCGTCCCGGCCGGGAAAGTCGCGGCCGCCACATCCAGGGCGTCCAGACCGGGGGCGAGGTCCGCGCTGATGCGCGAGGTGAGGTGCATGACATGAGAGAACTTTTCCAGTTCCATGAACCGATCCAGCCTCACGCTGCCGGCTTTGGCTATGCGGCCCAGATCATTACGACCCAAATCCACAAGCATGACGTGCTCCGCCTTTTCTTTGGGGTCCTGCAAAAGCTCGTCCCCGAAAAAGGCGTCCGCAGCCGGATCCTGGCCGCGCGGCCGGGTCCCGGCTATGGGGCAAAGGGTAAGGCGATTGGCGGAGCAGCTCACCAGGACTTCAGGGGAGGATCCGAGCAAGGCCCCGTCCGGCAGGGACATATAAAACATGTAGGGCGAGGGGTTCATACGCCTGAGCCGCCGGTAAAGATTAAAGGGCTTTTCGACGAGAGGGGCGCTGAACGGCGTGGAGAGCACCACCTGAATGCCTTCGCCCTGATGCAGCATTTCCTTGACCCTGGCCACAGCCGCCAGATAACCCGCTTTGCCTTCCGTGCGGGCCGGGCGGATCCGGGCGGCCGGACCAGCCGGGTCGGTCTCGCCAAAGGCGCTGCTTTGTCCGGGCAAGTCTTTTCCGGTGCCGGCGGGCGGCAGATCCGGCAGGGATTCAAGAGGTTCACCTTCAAGCAGCAGAGTGATGCGGGTTATCCTGTTGTAGCCGTGATCGAAGACCAGCAGGGAACCGGGCAGGGCAAGGGAAGCCTCGGCCTCGGCCGCAGGCAGGACAGAGGCGAGTTTTTTCTCCAGGATGCCGGCCATTCCATAGCCAAGGTAGCCGTAGAACGCTCTGGTGATGGGCGGTTGAGGGTTTTCAGGATCGCCCGTGACGGCGAGGCTCCGCAGCAGCGCGCGCAGGCCTTCGGAAAAGGCCTTGCCGGAGTGGGCGGACAGAGAGGCAAGCCTTTTGTCCGCGCTTCTGACCTCCAGCAGACCGTCCCGGCAAACGACGGAGAGCAGAAAATCCGAGGCTATGATGCTGTAACGGCCCCAGCGGCCGTCCGTCTCCGCGCTTTCCAGAAGTATCCCCTGTCTGTCTCCCACCAGACGGATAAACATGCCGACCGGGGTTTCCAGATCGCTGTCAAGCAAAGTGCAATGTTGAGCAAGGCGCAATCGCATAAAGGTCTCCTTGTGGCGTAAAATGCTCCAGAGGTCTGGCCGGCGCACAAAAAAGGGGCCGCAAGCGTTGCCTGCGGCCCCTGAAACATGCTGTGCTGTCAATTATACATGCGTCATGGTCGCGAAAAAGAAGCCCGCCGCCAAAGACCCCAGGCGCCTGCAAGGCGGCTGGTAAAAGAAGCGGTCAGGGGGAAGGTTTTCGCGGTCATCGACATATTCATATCATCTTGTTTGACACTTTTTAAGGCAGGCTTTTTTGCCTGTCAAGCAAAAATAACTTGCCTCCGACAGGA